>JAODAT010000088.1 GCA_025463565.1 Microbacteriaceae bacterium | reverse complement strand
TCACGACGTCCTGGTTGTGGAGGGTGGCCTGCCGCACCTCCGAGCCCGCGACCCGCACCTTCTCCATCACGGCGAACGGCGTGACCCGGCCGGTGCGCCCGACGCTGACCACGATGTCGAGCAGCTTGGTGTTCACCTGTTCCGGCGGATATTTGTAGGCGATCGCCCAGCGCGGAGCACGGCTGGTGGCGCCCAGCTCTTCGTGCAGGGCCAGCTCATCCACCTTGACGACGATGCCGTCGATCTCGTGCTCGACGCTGCCACGGTGTTCGCCGAAATAACGGATGAACTCGGATGCCTCGGAAGCGATCTTCACCACGCGGTAGTGCGAACTCGTCGGCAGCCCCCACTGCTTGAGCAGCGCGTACGTCTCCGACTGGCTGGCGACCGGCGGGTTGGCCCACGCGCCGATGCCGTGCACCAGCATGCTGAGTCCGTCGAGCCGGCGGTGCATCCGCTCCAGCTGCACGGCGTTCTTGTTCTCCGCGACCTGTCGCAGGCTTCCGGATGCCGCGTTGCGCGCATTCGCGAAAACCCGCTCGCCGTCGGCGACCTGCCGCGCGTTCAGGGCCTCGAACACCTCGGTCTGGAAGAAGACCTCGCCGCGAACCTCCACCAGCGGCGGATGCCCGGTACCGGCCAGGCGCGTCGGGATCACTTTCACGTACCTGATGTTGTCGGTGACGTCTTCGCCCACCACGCCATCGCCGCGCGTCGCGGCCGTGGTGAGCACGCCGTTCTCGTAGCGAAGGTTGATGGCGAGTCCGTCGATCTTCAGCTCGCACAGGTAGTCGACCCGGCGGCCGGAGTTGCGCTCTACCTTCGCCGCCCACTCCTCGAACTCCTCGATAGAGAAGACGTTGTCGAGGCTGAGCATGCGCTCGGCGTGGCGCACCGGAGCGAACAGCGTGGTCTCGGCCCGCCCGCCGACGGTCTGCGTGGGCGAATCCTGGCTCTGCAGCTCGGGAAACAGCCGCTCCAGCTCTTCGAGCCGGTGGATCATGCCGTCGTACTCGATGTCGGCGACCAGCACCTCGTCGCGCTCATAGTACGCGTCACGCAGTTCGAGGATGCGCATGGTCAGCTGCGCGGCCTCGGCGCCCGCCTGCTCGAGGGTGAGATCTTCGGTAGCCACAGGTGCAAGCCTAGGCTCGACCGGTGACATGTCGAAGGGTCTCGATACGCGTGCTTCGCGCGCTACTCGACCGGCACAAGCGCACTAACGGTGCGGTCGATCGTGCACTGGCCGAGCACCCGCGTGCCGACGTAGATGACAGCGGTCTGGCCGGTCGAGACGCCGTTCAGCGGAGCGTCGGGCACGATCACCAGCTCGCCGTCGCGGACGACGGCCACGGCATCCACCGGGTCGGCATGGGCGCGAATCTGCACCTGGCAGGCGAACGGCATTGCCGGATCGGCCGGCGCGAGGCCCGCCCAGCTGAAACGCGAGCCGGCGATCTCCGCCAGGTCGAGTGCTTCTTTCGGGCCGACGACGACGGTGTTGGTCTTCGGCTGGATCTCGAGCACGAAACGCGGCATGCCGTCGTCGGTGGGGAACCCGATGTTGAGACCCTTGCGCTGCCCGATGGTGAACGCGAGCGCGCCCTCGTGGGTGCCGAGCTTTGCTCCGGAGCGGTCGAGGATGTCACCCCGCTCGGCGCCCACCCGCTCGGCGAGCCAGCCGCGGGTGTCGCCGTCGGGGATGAAGCAGATGTCGTGGCTGTCCGGCTTGTTCGCGACGCTGAAGCCGCGAGCCGCGGCCTCCGCGCGAACCTCGGCCTTCGACGGTGTCGCCCCCAGTGGGAACATGCTGTGCGCGAGCTGCTCCTTCGTGAGCACGCCGAGCACGTATGACTGGTCCTTCGCCCAGGCTGCCGCGCGGTGCAGTTCGCGGTTGCCGTCCGCGTCGAACTCGATCGACGCGTAGTGACCGGTCGCGACGGCGTCGAACCCGAGGTCGAGCGCCTTCTCCAGAAGTGCCGCAAACTTGATGCGCTCGTTGCAACGCATGCACGGGTTGGGGGTGCGGCCGGCGGCGTACTCGGCGATGAAATCGTCGACCACATCGAGCTTGAAGCGCTCCGAGAAATCCCAGACGTAGTACGGGATGCCGATGATGTTCGCCGCTCGCTGGGCGTCCATCGAATCCTCGATGGTGCAGCATCCGCGACTGCCGGTGCGCAGCGTGCCCGGCATCCGGCTGAGCGCCAGGTGAACGCCGACCACCTCATGGCCGGCCTCGACGGCGCGCGCGGCAGCGACAGCGGAGTCGACCCCGCCGCTCATCGCCGCCAGTACCTTCATGTCTTAAGTGTAAGAGCGGGTCGAGCTTGTCGAGACCTCACCGACGTGATTCGCAGATGAGGTCTCGACAAGCTCGACCCGCCTACGGCAGGTCGGGGCTCGCGAGCTGCAGCGAGACCACGGACTGGTCGGTCACCGACGAGTCGCCGCCGACCAGGACGATCCACGGGGTGCTCGACCGGCTGCTCTGCAGTGCGGTCAGCACGTTGGTGGTGCCGCTCGAAGTGGTTCGCTCCACCCAGCCGGCACGGATCAGCGCTGCAACCAGAGCATTCGCGTACGCATTCGGGTCGGTCGCGGTCTGCAGGGAGATCGCGCGCAGCACGGCGTAGTAGCTGCCGCCGCTGCCGTCCGTCTTCGCGACCAGCTGCGAGTGATCGTCTGTGTGCAGCACCAGGTCGGTGGGGATGAGCGCCTGGATGGCGTTCGCCAGCCGCACCGTTTCGGTCTGCGCGGTCGTCGCATCGAGCGTTGACGGCATCACCGCGATGAGTTGCTTGTCGAGCTTCGCGGTCGCCGTCGGGCTGGGTGAGGCGGCCGGGGTCGCCGAGCATCCGGCGAGGAGGAGCACGGCCGCCAGGGCCATAACGAAGGCCTTACGCACTCGTGGCCACCCGACGATCGGCGAACCCGGCCCGGCTCGCACGGGCGAAGGCCTCCGGCAGCGCGGCAAGGAAGGCGTCGACGTCGGCCTCCGTCGTCGTATGACCGACCGTGATGCGAAGTGCGCCGCGGGCCTCCGTCTCGTCGAGGCCCATGCCGAGCAGAACGTGCGACGGCTCCGGGATGCCGGCCTGGCAGGCGGACCCGGTGCTGACCGAGACTCCCGCGGCGTCGAGCAGGAAGAGCAGCGAGTCGCCCTCGCAGCCGGGGAACGTGAAGTGCGCGTTGTTGTCGAGCCGGTCGACGGGGTCCCCGCGCAGCACCGCCTCTGGCACGGCGGCGCGCACCCCCGCGATGACGCGGTCGCGGAGCGCTGTCATTGAGGAGACCGGATGCTGTGCTGCGACGCCGAAGGCGATCGCGGCCGGGGCGTCCTGCGTGCCGGAGCGGACATCCCGCTGCTGGCCACCGCCGTGGATGAGCGGAACGACGGTCGCCGTGCGCGAGAGCACGAGCGCGCCGATGCCGAGCGGTCCGCCGATCTTGTGCGCGGAGACGCTCAGCGCGGCAAGACCCGACGCAGCGAAGTCGATGGCCAGGTGCCGATAGGCCGACACGGCGTCGACGTGCACGGGGATGTCGCCGGCGATGCGGACGACCTCCGCGATGGGCTGGATTGTGCCGACCTCGTTGTTCGCCCACAGAAGCGAGATCAGGGCTATGTCGTCGTGCGCTTCGACGAGCTCAGCGAGCGAAACCAGATCGATGCGACCCTGGGTGTCGATCGGCACCCACTCGATGATCGCACCCTCATAGCGCTCCAGCCACTCGACGGTATCGAGGGTGGCGTGGTGCTCGCCGCGCGGCACCAGAATTCTAGAGCGGGTCGAGCCTGTCGAGACCTCACCAGCGAGTAGCTCTTAGTGAGGTCTCGACGAGCTCGACCCGCTGTTTCGTGCCCAGAACAGGCCCTTGATGGCGAGGTTCACGCTCTCAGTGCCGCCGGAGGTGAAGACCACCTCGATCGGCTCACAGCCGAGTGTAGCGGCGACCCGCTCGCGGGCCTCCTCCAGCATCCGCTTCGCGTTCTGCCCCTGCGAGTGGATGGATGACGGGTTGCCGACGATGCCGAGCGCATCGGTGTACGCCGCGATCGCCTCAGGCAGCATGGGCGTGGTAGC
>JAODAT010000086.1 GCA_025463565.1 Microbacteriaceae bacterium | reverse complement strand
CCAAGCGGGCGTTCCCCGTCCTGCGCTACCGCACCCGCGACCTGAGCACACTCCTTCCCGGCACGGCGCGGCCCTCGATGCGCCGCATGGCGAAGATCACCGGGCGCAACGACGACATGATCATCCTGAGGGGGGTCAACCTCTTCCCCACCCAGATCGAGGAGATCGTGCTGGGTGTCGGCGCGCTGTCGTCCCATTTCGTCCTGGAACTCACGCGTCCGGCACGCATGGACGAGCTGACCGTGCGCATCGAGGCGCACCCCGATGCCACCGCGGTAGAGGTCGAAACGGCCGTGGCCACGCTGGTCGAGCGGATCAAGATCCAGATCGGGTCGACGGTGGGCGTGATCGTGGCCGAAAACGGATCTCTCCCGCGCAGCGAGGGAAAGCTCAAACGCCTCTACGACCTGCGACCCTGACGGCTCCTCGTCATCCGGGCGAAGCGATGATGGCAGACTGGGCGATGATGGCTGAGACGGATGCGGCACCAGCGCCCAAAAAGGGCCGACCGGGATTCGACCGGCAGGCCGTACTCGACGTCGCCGTCTCGGCGTTCATCGAGCACGGCTACGACGCGACGTCGATGGGGATGCTGTCGTCACGACTCGGCCTGAGCAAAGCGGCCATCTATCATCACTACCCGGCGAAGGCCGAGATGCTGCGAGCGGCACTCGATGAGGCGCTGAGCGGGCTGGAGGGCGTGCTGCTCGAGCCGGGCGCACGGGAGGGTACTGCCCAGGAACGCCTGGCCTTCGTGCTGCAGGGTGCGGTGCGCGTGCTTGCCGCACGGCTGCCTTACGTCACGCTGCTGCTGCGCGTGCGCGGCAATACCGAGATCGAACGCGAAGCGCTTCGTCGCCGACGCGAGTTCGACCGTGCCGTCACCGCGCTGGTCGTCGATGCCCGAGACTCCGGAACGGTTCGTTCCGACATCGAGCCGGCGGTGGTGACCCGACTGCTGTTCGGAATGATCAACTCAATCGTGGAGTGGTACCGCCCCGACGGGCCCGAGTCAGCCGATCAGCTCGCGGACGATGTGCTCGCCGTGGCGCTCAACGGTCTCTCGGCCTCGTAAGACGATTTGGCCACGAGGGTCAGCACATCGTAGGTCGCCACGACCTCGTCCCGCTGGTTCACGATCACCGCATCCCAACAGACCTCGCCGTATTCCTCGGTCGCCCGTGGCGTGATCTGCTTCGCCGTGAGAACCACCCGGATGCTGTCGCCCGGTGACGCGGGGGTGACGAACCTGAGGTTCTCCAGCCCATAGTTCGCAAGCACCGGCCCCGGCGCCGGGTCGACGAAGAGGCCGGCCGCCCAGGACACCAGCAGGTATCCGTGCGCGACCCGTCCCGGGAAGAACGGGTTGGCGGCCGCGGCCTCCTCATCCATGTGCGCGTAGAAGGTGTCACCGGTGAACTCGGCGAAATGCTCGATGTCGGCCAGCGTGATCTCCCTGCTCTCCGAGACCACGCTGTCCCCGAGCCTGAGCTCTTCGAGTGTCTTGCGGAACGGGTGCCGCCCCTCGGACGACGTCGCTGCACCCTGGTGCCAGATCCCGGTGATCGCCGTCAGCATCTGCGGTGAGCCCTGAATCGCGGTGCGCTGCATGTGGTGCAGAACCGAACGAATGCCTCCCAGTTCCTCGCCGCCACCGGCCCGTCCGGGACCGCCGTGCACCAGGTGCGGTACCGGAGAGCCATGGCCCGTCGAGCTCCTCGCATCGTCACGGTCGAGCACGAGCACCCGACCGTTCCAGGCCGAGATACCGGACAGCAGTTCGACGACCTCCGCGGGATCGTGGGTCGCGATGCTCGTGACGAGCGAACCTCCGCCGCGGCCGACGAGCGCGATGGCCTCCGCCGTCGTGTCGTAGGCGAGCAGGCTCGCGACCGGGCCGAATGCTTCCACCTCGTGCACCGCGTCGGCGGAGGGCTCGTCGAAACGCAGCAGTACCGGCGCAGTGAATGCGCCGTCGACCTCGACCGAGACCGAACCGTCCTCGTGTACGGCCTCGGGGGCGTCGGTCGACCCGACCACGATTCGGCCACCGGCGGCCACCAGCCTGTCGACCTGGCGCAGCACCTCGGTCCGCTGCTCGATGGATGCCAGCGGTCCCATCGTCACGCCGTCGGCGCGCGGGTCACCGATGACGACGCGCTGCTGGATGCGCTCGGCGATGGCTCCGGTCACCTCGTCGATCGACGTTCGAGGCACGATGATTCGACGAATGCTCGTGCACTTCTGGCCGGCCTTGACCGTCATCTCCGTGACAACGCCCTTGACGAAGGCGTCGAATTCGGGGGTTCCGGCGGTTGCGTCCCGTCCGAGCACCGACGCGTTGATCGAGTCCGTCTCACTCGTGAACCGCACGCCGCCGGTGCGCACCGACTCGTGGGAGCGCAGGCGCTCCGCCGTCGACGCCGAGCCGGTGAACCCGACCAGGTCTCCGAGACCGAGGTTTTCGAAGAGGTCGGGAACGGCACCCGAGACGAGCTGGAGTGAGCCCTCCGGGAGTGACCCGGACTCGACCAGCACGCGCACGAAAGCCTCGGCGAGGTAGCCGGTGGGTGTCGCCGGCTTCACCAGTGACGGAACGCCGGCGAGGAATGCGGGCGCGAACTTTTCGAGCGAACCCCAGACCGGAAAGTTGAACGCGTTGATCTGCACCGCGACGCCGGGTAGGCGCGAGAAGATGTGGCGGCCGAGGAAGGAACCGTCCTTTGCCAGCGACTCGGCGGGGCCGTCCACGTAGATCCGGGTGTTGGGCAGTTCGCGGCGTCCCTTGGACGAGTAGGTGAACAGCACGCCGATGCCGCCGTCGATGTCGACCATCGAGTCGACCTTGGTCGCGCCCGTGCGACTGGAGAGTGCGTACAGCTCGTCCTTGCGCGCGGTGAGCGCCTGGCCCAGCTCCTTCAGGATGAGCGCCCTCTGGTGGAAAGTCAGGGCGCCGAGCGACTGCTGGCCGACCGTTCGCGCATAGTCGAGCGCGGCCGCCAGGTCGAGACCCTTCGTGCTGACCCTGGTGACCACCTCGCCGGTTGAGGCGTCGCGAACGACCGTGGCGGCGTCATCCGACTCGGGTGCCCACCAGGCGCCCTTCACATAGCTCGGCAGGATCTCAGACATGATTTCTCCCTCTGCAGTGTTCATTTTTCTGGCCAATCGAAGAAGCCACGGCCCGACTTGCGCCCGAGCTCTCCCGCAGCGACCTTGTCGCGCAGCAATCGGGGCGGGGCGAAACGTTCGCCGAGTTGCTCGTGCAGATACTCGGCGATGCCCAGTCGCACATCGAGCCCGACGATGTCGGTCAGGCGCAGCGGACCGACCGGGAACCTGTACCCGAGCACCATCGCGGCGTCGATGTCCGCGGCGGACGCGACGCCCTCTTCGAGCATGCGGATCGCTTCGAGCCCGATTACCACCCCGAGCCTGGACGATGCGAATCCGGGCGAATCGCGCACCGTGACCGGCGTCTTTCCGAGCGCGGCCACCCAGCGCTGGGCTTCCGAGACCACCTCGGACGAGGTCGCGGCACCCGTGATGATCTCCACGAGGTCGGATGCGGGAACCGGGTTGAAGAAGTGCAGCCCGAGAAAGCGCGCAGAGTTCGCCATCGTCGCGGCGAGCGCGTCGATCGACATCGATGACGTGTTGCTCGCGATCACGGCTTCCGCCGTCACCCGCCGTTCGATGCGCGCGAGGGACGCGACCTTGAGGTCGTGCTGCTCCGGCACCGCTTCGACCACCAGGTCGCACCCATCGAACTGCGCGTCATCGGTGCCCGAGCTGATGCGCAGCGTCAGTTCGTCGAGAGCTGTCTCGACCGTTCCGCGTTCGACGCTCGTGCGCAGGGCCGAAACCACGCGCTCGAGTGCGGCCGCGGCCTGCTTGTCGTCGCGCTCCACCACGGTTACCGTCGAGCCGGCCACCACGAAGGCGTGCGCGATGCCGGCGCCCATGCGACCACCGCCCAGAACACCCACGGAAGCCGGAATCGCGATCACTTCTTTCTCCGCTCGAGAAACTCGGTCATCCTGCGTCTCTTCTCCGTCGATTCGAACAGCACTGCCTGCGCGTCGAGGTCGTCGACGGGATGCCGGCCGCGCGGCGTGCTCATGAGCGCTTTCGTGTAGCGGGTGGCCAGGGGGTCTTTCGAGGCGATCTCGTCGGCGAGCGCGTGCGCGGCGGCAAGCAGGTCCGCGGGTTCGCTGAGCCTCGTCACGAGCCGGACGGCGAGCGCCTCGTCGGCGCCGAGCACTCGGCCGGCGAGCAGGATCTCTTTCGCGAGCGGTTCGCCGACCAGCTCGCGAAGCCGCCAGAGGGCGCCGGCGGGCGCGACGATGCCGAGGGACGTTTCGGGGTTTCCGATCTTCAGCCGGGGCGTGCCAACGCGGAAGTCGGCTGCGTAGGCGAGTTCCGCTCCCCCGCCGAGCGCGTATCCGTCGATGGCAGCGATGACGGGCATCGGCAACTCGGCGATCCGGATGAACAGCATGGTGTTGATGCCTCTGAGTGCCTCAGCTGCGCCGCGGTCCCGCAGTTCGGCGATGTCCGCGCCCGAGGCGAAGACGCCGCCCGCGCCGATGAGAATGAGGATGCGCGGCTCGGCTTCGAGCTCCGCGCACACTGCGTGCAGCTCATCCACCATCCGCTCGTTGATGGCGTTGCGCACCTCGGGACGGTCGAGCCGCACGACCACACGATCGTCCGAGCGGGTGACCACGATCGTCGAACTCATCGCACCCTTTCGATGATCAGCGCGCTGCCCTGCCCGACGCCGACGCACATCGTGGCCAGGCCGTAGCGGGCATCCTCTCGCTCCATCCTGCCGAGCAGGGTGACGACGAGTCGTGAGCCGCTGGAGCCGAGCGGATGCCCGAGCGCGATGGCGCCACCGTCGGCGTTGACCCGCGCCGGATCGAGTCCGAGTCGCCGGATGACGGCGAGCGACTGGGTGGCGAAGGCTTCGTTCAGCTCGATCGAGTCGAGCTGCTGCACGGTGAGGCCGGCCCGATCGAGCGCCTTGAGGGTCGCCGGCACGGGTCCGATGCCCATCACCTCGGGTGCGACCCCGACACTGGCGCCGACGACCACTCTCGCTCGCGGAACGAGTCCGTACTTCTCCACGGCTTCCCCGCTCGCGAGCACGATCGCCGAGGCGCCGTCGTTGAGGGCGCTCGAGTTACCGGCGGTGACCACGGAGCCACCCCGCACCACTGGCTTCAGTGCCGCGAGCACCTCGAGACTGGTGTCCCTGCGGGGGCCCTCGTCGAGGAGTACCGTGCCGGCCCTGGTCGGAACGCCCACGATCTCGGCGTCGAACCGGCCAGCATCCACCGCGGCGATCGCACGGTGATGGCTGAGCAGGGCGAGCGCGTCAGAGTCTTCACGGGTTATGCCGTCCACCCTGGCGACCTCTTCGCCGGTCTCCGGCATCGTGAAGGTCGCCTTGTCACGATCGGCGAGGCGGGGGTTCGTGAACCGCCAGCCGATCGAGGTGTCGAACTGCGCGCCGGGCTTTGCGAAGGCCTTCTCTGGCTTGGCCTGTACCCAGGGTGCACGCGACATCGATTCGACGCCGCCCGCCACGATGATGTCGGCGTCGCCGGCGCGAATCGCCTGCGCGGCCATGGTGATGGCGGACAACCCGGATGCGCAGAGTCGATTGACGGTGATCCCCGGGACGTGATCCGGCAGCCCGGCGAGCAGCACGGCCATCCGCGCGACGTTGCGATTGTCTTCGCCGGCCTGGTTCGCGCCACCGAGAATGACCTCGTCGATCAGCGCGGGGTCGATGCCCGCCCTGGCAACCGCTTCGGCGACAACGAGCGAGGCGAGATCATCGGGGCGAACGCTCGACAGCACGCCGCCGTACCGCCCGACGGGGGTTCGCACACCGCCGACCAGAAACGCCTCAGCCATTGTGCGCGAACCCTCCGTTGGGATTAGTTACCGACCGTTCGGAAAGTAATTCTGTCAGATCGATACGGCGCGGTCAACTCACTCCGACCGGCTAGCCAGGAATGAGCCCCGCCTGCTTCAGGTCGTTCATGTAGTTGTCGAATGCGACCTTCTCGGTGATCTGCAGCAGCACGGTGTCCTCGAGCATGTACGGGCGGTGGCCAGGCGGCACGTGGAAGAAGTCGCCGGCCCGGTAGGTCTCCTCGGGCTGGTCGACGAACTCGACCCGCACGGCACCCGAGAAGATGTAGCCCCAGTGCGGAACCGGGCACGCCTGGTTGGGATAGATGGAGAGCAGGTTGTCGATGTTCGACCCGGCCTCGCACTTCTCGTAAGAGAAGTGCATGCCGTCTTCCGCCACCCACCGACCCTCATATCCGGGAAACTCGACCGTGGGCGGGGTTGATTCGAAATTGAGGTGCATGACGCGTCCTTTCGACCGGGCCTCGTTGCCCGGTATTGGATGGAACGGTACACCAATGAATATGGCAGAACAACAATTAATTAAACGGATCGACCAACAGCGCGTCCGCGGCGCGCTCGGCGAGCCAGCGCTCGATGCGATCCGGCGCCCAGCCGAGAGCGATCAGTTGTGGCCAGCTGCTGAAGCCGAAGTAGAACCACAGCACGTCAGACGCCGTGCCGTCATCGATCGACGACGCAAGAGCTCCGATGGCTCGCAGGTGTGCGGCCACCCCATCGAGTCTCATGCGGTAGACGGATCGTGCTTCCGCGTTCGCTCGTTCGATCGCCGGATCGTGCCTGCCGGCTTCGTCGAGCACCGAGATGATGGCGCCCGCGGTCTCGAAGCTCTGTCGGTAGGCATAGGCGGTGAGTGCCAGCGCTTCAGCCCCGTCATCCGTCGCCTCGATTCGTGCCAGCGTCTGCCCGATAACCTCGGCCCCTGTGCTGCGCTCGAGCAGCGCGAGAAACACATCGACCTTGCCGCCGACGCTCGTATTGACCGTGTTGTTCGCTACCCCTGCGCCCCGGGCGATCTCGGGCAGAGTGGTCTTGGCATAGCCATTCGCCGCGAAGAGCGCGGCAGCCGATTCGAGAATTGCGTCGCGCGTCTGCGACGACGACTTCGCACGCTGGGTCGAGTTGTACTGCCGAGCGGCCACGCGATGATTCTACGGCGCGATAGTCGGGTGTCGATGATGTCTCTAAATGCGAAGTCCGGCACTACCTACGTGGAAGTGCGCTCTGAACGCGGTCCCGCCGATTGGAGCCCACCGGTAGCCTGAAGCCATGGAGAGCACCCAGCTCATCACCCTGGTCGTGGTCGCCGTCGTGCTCGTCATCGGGGTCGTCTCGTTCTTCGCCAGCCGGATCGGAGTCGCGGCGCCACTCGCGCTCACCCTCGTCGGTGTCGGGGTCGGCGCCATTCCCGCGATCCCGCATTTCGAGATCGAACCCTCGCTGGTGCTGACGGTGATCCTGCCGCCGCTCCTCTACGCCGCCGCGCGTCAGGTACCGTTCGTCGATTTCCGCCGCAACCTGCGGGTGATCGGTTTCCTGGCGATCGTGCTTGTCGTGGTGTCGGCGGTGCTCGTCGGCCTGCTCGTTCATCTGCTCTGGGCGACAGTGCCGATCGCCCTCGCGATCGCGCTCGGTGCCGTGGTCGCGCCGCCGGATGCCGTGGCCGCGACGAGCCTGGGCAAGCGGCTCGGCCTGCCGCCGCGCATCGTGACCATTCTCGAAGGCGAAGGTCTCGTCAACGACGCGACCGCACTGGTGCTTCTCGCGACGGTTCTCGCGATCGTGACCACCACCGTGCGGTCGCCGACAGTCTGGATGATCGGACTCAGCTTCCTGTGGGCGGTCGTCGGTGCGGTGCTCATCGGCGGCATCCTCGGGGCCGTGGCCGTCACGATCCGGCGTCGAATCACCGAGCCGGTGCTGGATGCCGCGATCTCCCTGGTCATCCCGTTCGTCGCCTACCTCGCCGGTGCGTTCGCACACGCCTCGGGTGTCGTGGCCGTGGTTGTCGCCGGAATCATCGTCGGTAACCAGGGGGCCTACCGCATTCG
Source organism: Microbacteriaceae bacterium (assembly GCA_025463565.1). GTDB lineage: Bacteria > Actinomycetota > Actinomycetes > Actinomycetales > Microbacteriaceae > Lacisediminihabitans. The sequence continues at coordinate 39,110 of JAODAT010000086.1, read as the reverse complement.
CGCCTCCTTCAGGCTTACCGAAGCGGGTATCTGGCGCATCGTCACCCTGCTGGTCGAGAACGCGGTGTTCCTGTTCATGGGCTTCCAGCTCTGGCCGATCGTGGCCGAGGTCGCGAGCGGGCGGGAGCTGCTCGGAACCCTCGGTGTCGCCGGGCTGGTGATCGTGCTGCTGGTCGGCGTGCGATTCGCGGCGATGCCGCCCCTGCTCTGGACGATCCGCCGCCGCTACCGAAGACGAGCCGCTCGGGCCGACCGGAGCCAGGGACGGTTCGAGAATGTTACCGAGGAGGACTTCCAGAAGCGTGCGGCGAACTTCAGACAGCTGGGAATCAAGCAGTCTCCTCTCCAGAGCTTCACTCGCGGCATTCGGGCGAGGTTCGGCATCGTCACGAAGAAGGACAGGGCGGCGCGCGACCGGATCGTCGCCCAACTGGCGGAACTCGAGAAAAACCCGGCGCCGGCACCGGTCGAGATCGATGAGACGACCCGGGCACGGTTCACGCAGGCCTTCCAGAACTTCCGCAAGCGACTCGATGTGCAGAACAACGACCTCACGGCCGAACGCGACCAGGCGCTCGGGTGGCGTGACGGAGTCATTCTCGGACTTTCCGGAATGCGCGGGGTCGTCACCGTCGCGGCGGTGCAGACGATCCCCGATGGCCAGCCGCTGCGCGAATCGCTGGTGCTCGTCGCGTTCGCGGTCGCGATCGTCACGCTCGTCGTGCAGGGGCTGCTGCTTCCGCCTGTCGTCCGACGTCTGCGCCCGGCAGATGACGCGCCCGGCAGCGAGCGCACCGAAGTCTACGAACTGCGCAAGCTGATGAAGGATGCCGGCGACACAGCGGTGACCGCGGCGGTCGCCGGTGCCGAGACATCCGGCGTGCCGGTGCGGCCGGGGGTGCTCGACGAGGTAAACGCGCAGGGTGCGACCTGGCTGGGTCGTCTCGAGATCTGGGCGAACGCCGACCTCACCGATCCGGCGAACGAGGTGGAGCAGTTTCAGCAGCTGCGCCGCGTACAGCTCGTGGCGGAGCGCGCCGCACTTCGTGACGCTTACGAGCGTGGCGCGTTCTCGTCGGAGGCGATCGACGTGCTGCGCGCCGCGCTCGACTCTGAGGAGATCTCGATCGATGCCGTGGACGGTCGCACGACTCGCGGCTAGGGCGTCTCGGCTTTGCCGGTGCCGCCCGCCTTCACCCGGTTGGCCGCTTCCGCCGCCGCGGCGACCGCTTCGACGCGCGGTCGGCGAATGGCCTCGTATTCGGCCAGAGCTGCACCCCGATTCGGGTCGTCACCCAGGCAGCGTGCCAGTTCCAGAGCGCTCTCCAGGGCCAACGCCGCTCCCTGCCCGGAGCTGGATGACGGGGCGTGAACCGCATCGCCGACCAGAACCATCCGATCGCTGTACCAGTGAGGCACGGGCGGCATCCGGAGCGTCGGCCCGGTCGCGATGAGATCGTCGGGAAGAGTGCTGGCCATCAGCTCCGCGCCGGGGTGATGACCCGCGTACGCCTGCCGGAGCTCGGCGAGCCACCGATCGTTCGGCACCTCCCGGATCTCCCGCCACGAGAGCTGCTCGGCGCGAGGCAGTGAAGCAAACCAGCCAATGCGCGCGTCGGGCAGTCGCCAGTAGCCGAGGAATGTCCGGCCGAACGCGAAGTTCATCACGCGCGGCTCGGCCGCGACGGTCGGTGCGCGCGTTGCGGCGCCGAAACCCAGCACCCCCTCGTACACCGGCCCGGGGGCGGTCGGATCGATCTCCGTGCGAACGGTCGAATGAATGCCGTCGGCTCCGACCAGAAGGTCCGCCTCGACGGTGCTCCCGTCATCGAAGGTGGCAACGACTCCGGTCGCCGACTGCGACGCTCCGATGAAGCGCCGACCATAGTGCACCGGAATGCCAGCGGCCTCGGCCCGCTCCGCCAGCACTCGGGCGAGCTCGTCCCGGGACAGCAGATCGCCTCCGCCGGGGTGCCGGGCGAAGACGTGACCCGCGCCATCGGACATCTCGACCGCGTCGATCGCCTGCGCGATCGCTTTCACGGAGTCCTCGACGCCCAGCACACGAAGGGCCTCGAGACCATTGGCGGCGAGCGTGAGGATCGCGCCGACGCCGTCGGCCGGCCCGGGGTGTGCTTCTACTACGGACGCTTCGATTCCGACACCGGCCAGCGCGAGTGCGCACGCGGGCCCGGCGATGCCGGCTCCGATGATTACTGCCCTACGAACCCTTGTCATGTTCACTCCAATTAGTTGAACTCAACTAGTTGGTACCGACTATAACGCGTAGAATGCGGTCATGGCATCCCGACGTCTTCGTAACCCACTCGCCATGGTCGTTCTCGGGATGCTGGCCGAGGAGCCCTTGCATCCGTACGGAATGCGCCAGCGGGCGAGTGAACGCGCTTACGACCGGATGCCGAGCATACGAACGTCATCTCTCTACGACACGGTGGGTCGATTGGCGGAGGCCGGTCTGGTCCGCGCCGACGAGATCACCCGTGACGGCAACCGACCGGAGCGCACACCCTATGCCATCACTGTCGCGGGGCAGGAGAGCCTGGTTTCCTGGGTCGAGGCGACGCTGGCAGATGACACGGATGCCGACGGCCTGCCTGCCGGCCTGGCGTTCATGTACTCGATCGGGCGCGATCGCGTCATCGCCATCCTGCGCGGTCGTGCGGGCCGACTCTCAGCCGCGTTGAACGGCGACGAGGCCGAGCTCGCCCGGTCGGCGGACAGCGGCGCCGCACCGATATTCCTCTCGGAACATCACTACCTGCTTGCCCGCCGTCGGGCCGAACTCGACTGGGTCGCGGGGTTCGTCGCGAGCCTCGAGACCGGAGAGCTCGGCTGGCCGGAGTGAAGCGCGAACGCTCAGACGGCCGGGGCGATCACCGTGGCCTGCGCGCCGAGGCCGTCGATGCCGACCTCCATGCTGTCGCCTACCTGCAGGAACGGGAACTTGCCGCCCATGGCGACGCCCTGCGGGGTGCCGGTGTTGATGATGTCCCCTGGCTCGAGCGTGAGGTACTGCGAAAGATCCCAGACCAGCTGCGCGACGGAGAAGATCATGTCGACAGTGTTCGAGTCCTGGCGGGCTTCACCGTTCACGGTGGACCAGACGCGCAGGCGCTGGGGGTCGACTTCGTCAGCGGGGATGACGGCGGGACCGAGCGGGTTCGACGTCGGCATCGACTTCCCCTTGCTCCACTGCGCGCCCCCACGCTCTTTTTGAAAGACGCGCTCGGAGATGTCGTTCGCAACGGTGTACCCGGCGACATAGGCGAGGGCATCGCCCGGGCTCGAGAGGTAGGAGGCACGACGGCCGATGACGACCGACAGTTCCACCTCCCAGTCGAGCTGCGTCGCACCGCGCGGCATGATCACTGGATCGTTCGGTCCGACGAGCGTGTTCGGGTGCTTGAAGAACACGATCGGGTTGGTCGGTGGCTCACTGCCTGACTCGGCGGCGTGGGCGGCGTAGTTCTGCCCGATGTTGAGAATTGCCGTCGGCCGGGCGACGGGAGCGCCGACGCGCAGCCCTTCGGCTCCGTCGAGCACCGGAAGTGAGCCCGCGGCGAGCGCCTCGCGCACCCGGGCTACGCCGTCGGTCCAGAATTCGCCGGCAAGGTCGTCGGTGAGGGGGCGCAGGTCGCGGACGACGCCGTCCTGGCGGACCGCGGGGATCTCGTGGCCGACCGGCCCGAGTCGAAGGAGTTCCATGCTCCCCATTCTGCCGTCTCCAACTGAGGGGGAGGTCATCATGGCGTTCCTTGCTTAACTGTCCGTCCGAAGAGCGCCGTCGATCTCTTCCCCGGTAAGGCCGAATTCGGCCATCCGTGCCCGGTGATCGTCGGACCCCAGGTATCGGCGGAGCCCTTCGTTGACATCCGTCAGCAGTGTCGAGGACACCAGCGCGAAGGAGAACGCTCCCACCGCGCCGGATTCGGGGAACGGCACCGATTCCAGTTCGGGTGCCCCTGCGACGACCACTCGATTGCCGATGGCGGTCGCCGCAAACGCGTCGATGCTCCCGGCAATAAGGGCAGCCACAGCTTCCTGCTGGCCAGCAAACGAAACGATCTGCTCGGAGGGAACGCCTGCGGTCCGGGCGGCATCGAGCTGAACCTGCCCGTGTATCAGGCCGAGGCGTGTTGCCGACCCGTCAGCGGCGGTCCAATAGAACGGTGGTTCGTCGACATAGCCGACGCGCATTGTCATGCACCCCAGTCAAGCGCTCGCGAACAGGCCATGCAGTAGCCAATCCCTCGCGCTGGCCTCTCCACAATGTTCGATTGAACCTCCCGTTTCTCACTCGCGAGCGACCGTGGGCCGGAGCCGCCAGTACGCTGAATAGATGCGATCATCCTTGCCGACGCGTGCGGAACAGTTGGTCGATCGTGTCGAGAAGCGCATTGTCGATGAGCACCTCGCTCCAGGAGCGAGAATCTCGACCCGCGAACAACTGCGCATCGACTCGGGGTTCGCGAGGGCGACGGTCAACGAGGCGGTGCGAATTCTTCGAGATCGTGGAGTTGTCACCGTACGCCCAGGCCCTGGCGGGGGTATCTTCGTCGCGCTGGGCAGCCATTTCATGAGGGTGGACCGAAGCTTCATCGACGGAATGCCTACCGCCGAGTCGGTCGCAGACGCCGCAGCTGTCCGTCAAGAGCTCGAAGGCCTGATAGCTGCGGAGGCAGCCCGAAACTGCTCGCCGAGTGACCATCGCGAATTGGTCGAGCTTCTGGGTGCAATCGAACTATCCGCGGGAGACCTGCCCGCCTTCATCGGCGAGGTCTGGGACCTCCACCGCCGGATCGCCATGATCGGGAACAACGCCATCCTCAAGGCGACATATCTCGGACTGGTCGACTACGTGCAATCGCATCGTTCGAGTCCGTCGCAGGCCGCTGACGCGGAACCTCTCGAATATTTCGCATTCCGGCTGGAGCTTCACCGAGAACTCGTTGATGCAGTCGCGAGCGGTGATCCAGAGTTCGCCCGCCTGGTCGCCGACCGGCACTCTCATGAGCTCCCGCTGCGGCTGGCGGAAGCCTGAATTCGCCGACGCGCACGCCGGTAACGTCGCTCACATGATGGCGTACGCGTTGGACGGCGTGCCTATGCCTCCCGCTATGTTGAGGGGAGCCGACGTCAGCATGAAGTCGTAGGTCTTCGCTTCGGAACAACGCTGCGCGAGGTCGCCAAGCCACCAGAATTCGCCGACTGCCATGCCCTGCAGCGCGATCATCCGTCGATGAAGGAATCCCTTTTCACGATTGACGGGAAGAACCTCGACCGCGGGGTTGTCGCACGCCACCCCGGCTATGCCAGTGTCCCAGAGCCACTTGGCCGTCGTTTGCGATGACTCGAGACCCGGGCAGGCGAATCCTTTGCCGATGGTCCCTTGCATCGCCTGCCGAGCCTCGAGGTCGAGAGAGCGATATCCCTCGATCCATCCGGTGCGCACGATGAGAAAATCACCCGGTGTGAACCGAACCCCTTCGCTGGCTGCGATGCTCTCGATCAGCTCGGGGGTGATCTCGAACGATTCGGTGAACTCGATCGGCCTGCCGATCGACTCCTGGTATGCCACAACGTCGATCAGAACTCCGCGCCCGATGAGCCCCCGCTGCGCCCAATACTCGATTCCGATGTCGGTGCTCGAATCCAGGTCTTCGTCGGTCCGACCACCCCAATAGCGGTCGCGATAGCGCATGTGTCGCAGCCCATCCCATTGGCTGGAGAACTGCAGGTAGAGGTTGTCGATCTTGTCGTCACGCCCATTCGCGGTGCGATGGGGCGTGTGAACGTATGGTTCACGATGAAAGTACACGCCTGGGGATGGTTCATCGAGTGGGAGCGAAAGCGACACCACATCGCCGGTGCGCACCAGACGGGCCGCCGCGAGCACCTGCGCACTCCCGACACGGTTGATGCTCCCGATGTTGTCCGACGGTCCCCAGACCTCCCAAGCCTGGCGCTCGTCCGTCCGCCCGGGTACGAAGGGCAGGTCGTCGAAACTCGGCACTGCGGCCCGGTCCTGGGCGCTCACTTTACACACCCGTGCACGAAGCACAGCACGCCGTAGTCACCAGGCGCAGCGAGGTAGCCGCCTTCGACCGTGGCACCGTGCTCCAGGGCACCACCGCATTCGCAGAAGATACGCCCCGGAAGTCGGATTCCTGATGACGTGTCCACCTGGCCCGCGATGAAGGGAACCTGGCTCGCCCATACCGAGTCACCGGTTGCGCGCTCGACTCGAATCGCGGCAGACACCGAACCCCCGGCGGCGACATCCACCCAATCGTCATCCTGGGATCCGCAGTGGTAGCATACGGGCGCAACGGGAAATCGTACGGTTCCGCACGAAGAGCATCGCTGCAGCTGCAATGTGCCCCGGCCCAGCGCCTTCCAATAGTTCTCATTGTCGGGATGCACAACGGGCGCCGGCCCGATGTACTCTCCGACGGGCCTGAGGTCCGTCATTCTGACTCCTTAATATCCATCGCGGTTCTAGTCGTCGCCACAATCATGCTGTGAACATCAGCGAATCGCCCCAGGGCGTCGCCCACTGAAGCGCGTGCGCGTCGGCGATCTGGCGTTCACCGGCCTCTCCCCGCAACTGCCGCACCATCTCCACGAGGTGCGCGTATCCGGAGAAATGCCCCTCGGCCATCAACCCGCCATTGGTATTCACGGGCAATGGGCTGTTCGGTGAAAGTCCGTTCTCTCGGATCCAGTCGGGAGCTTCCCCTTCCGCGCAGAATCCGAACTGCTCCAGTACCATCCACAGGTTGCTTGAGAACGAGTCATACAGGTACAGACCGTCGAGATCGCTCTGAGCGACATCCGCCATGTCGTAGACGCGTTGCCGCTCCGGGACGAAGGGGTACTCCGGGGCAAAGCCGACTCCGAGCCCGGGGCGGGAGAACAGCACGTAATTGTCGCGATTGGCTCGCACCGATTGGGCACCGGCGATCGTGACGGCCGGTTTTGCGAGATCCGCGGCGCGTTCTCTGGAGGTGACGATCAAGACGTTGGACCCTTCGTTAGCGAGGGCGTAATCGCAGCGCCTGAAGGGGTCGGTGATCACCGGCTCGTCGTAGTAGGACTCCATGGTCAGAGGCTTCGACCCGAGAATCGCCATCGGATTCCTGCTCGCGTTCTCCCGGAATCCCACCGTGACGCGCGCCAGGTCGTCCCTGGTCGCCCCGTAGCGATCCATGTATCGCTTTGCGACGAGAGAGGTAGCGGCGCCCGGGGTGTCCACACCTGTCACCGCCCATTCGCCGTGGCCACCCCCGAAGTCGCGGAGTCCCTCCTTCGCGCCCGAACCTCCCAATGCCTTGAGATATCGCTGATAGCCCTTTCCGGTCGAGGTCGTGTTGCAGACCGCTACCGTGTCCGCCATTCCGGACATGATGGCAAGCGCTGCGTGGGCGACGATGCCCGTCGCCCAACGGCCGTGGGACCACGCCTGGTCGACGTACGAGATGTCCAGCCCCACGGCGGAGATGAATTCCTCATAGTCCACCCCGCGGGGGGAACCGTGGGCAGTAGCGAAACCGTCGATATCGCCCCGCCCGAGACCGCTGTCGAGAAGGGCAGCGTTGAAAGCCTCGACCTGGAGCCTCATAGGGCTTTTCCCTAGGTCGAATCCGAAACGCTGGCTCTGCCCGATGCCGACGATACATACGTCCTCTGCGGAAACCTTCATCCCACTCTCCTCACCGTCATGTGCACTGTGTTCACTCCTTCGCCGGCCGTTGCCATTGCTCGCCGGGCGCTTTCGGGTGCCGGTATTGATGACCCCAGCCAGGCAGGTCGTAGGGAGAATCGAGCACGCTCGCGCTGGCGGAGCGTGCCGCCAGGATGAGGGCGTCCTCCCGTTCGTAGTCGAAGGGATCGCCGATCTGGCCCTCGATCTCCCCGCCGTACTCGAGCGGATGCGCTATCAGCCACTCGATCGATTTCTGAAGCGCCACATCACTCGGGGTCACGTCGGTGAACCCGAGGTCCGTCCTGATGAGGTCCGAGTCGGTGAGACGGTGCTCGCGGTAGTACCGCCACAGCGGATGTGCGGGACGAGCCTCGGGCCAGGGTAGGTCGATGAACTCGAAGCTGTGGCCCGCTACCGCGGCGATGAAGTCGATCCGCTGCTTCATCGTGTACGTATTTCGATCGCTTACGATGTAGCTCTTGCCCGCCGATTCCTGCGGTTTGTCGACCGCGAGCAGCACGGACTGGGCAACATTCTGCGAGTAGCCGCGAGTCTCCAGTTTGAGGCCGCCGTCCGCGATGACGAGTTCGCGACGGCCATCCAGGATGCGCCGCACAACCGACCAGTCCTGCGGTCCGGGCTGATTCGGGCCGTAGAGAAGGGTGTAGCCGAGATAGGTCGCGTTGAACGCTCCACGCGCGTGCGCCTCGAGCAGGTGATTCTGCGCCTCGGCCATTCGGGCCGCGATTTTGGCGGTCTCCAGGTCGCGCTCCTGAATGATGCGCTCTTCCGTGAGGAGCGCCGGCCGGCCCATGCGGCCCCAGAGAGGGTTCCTCGGCGTCGCGGCCATCCCGGTTGCAGCCCCGATTGCGACCAGGCGCTCCGTACGTCCAGAGAACACGTCGACGATTGTGCGCAGTCGACCGTATTGGGCGATGACAAGGTCGAAACGCTCATCCGCAACGGCGGCCGACAGGGTTTCGACGAAGTGCGGATCCGCGTGGATGTCGCGCACCGACGAGGGGATTTCCGGGTTCTCATGATGCCCGCCATGCAGAATTGTTACCTCGTAACCGCGGTCGATCAGACCGTGCACGATCGTCGGGCCGGTCGGGCCGGTTCCCCCGATCACCAAAGCGGATTGTGCCATTGCAACTCTTCCTCTGTTAATAGGTGCGCGACTCACCTGTCGCGCACGATCACCATTCCGCCGCCCCTGAGCATGGGCGAGCCATCGAACACGCACACGGCATCGGCACCGTCGACCTGGCGTCGACGCGCTCGGTCCGTCACCTGCAACACCGCTTCGACGATGTGGCCCATTCCGTGAAGACGCCCCTGGCTCAGGCTTCCGCCGAACGTGTTGACGGGCAGGCGGCCACTCAGCGTGATCGTGTCGCCCTGGACGAAGTCGAGGGCTTCTCCCCGCCCGCAGAATCCTGCGGCCTCGAGCCAGTAGAGCGCCGACGGGCTGAAGCCGTCATAGAGCTGGGCCGCGTCGATCTCCGAAGGCCCAACACCCGCGTCCCGCCAGAGCTGCCTGCACAGCGGAGCTCCCGATTCGATGTGATCGTCGACCACGTACCTGACGGCTGGCGGGTTCGTGACGGTCTGCTGGCCGATGGACGCGAGGAGCGCCGGAGGGTTTCTCAAATGGCGCGCCCGCTCGGTCGTCGTGAGGATCACGGCGACACAGGCAGTCACCGGAACATCGCAGTCGAAGAGCCGTAACGGGTCGGAGATCATGCGTGCTGAGGCGTAGTCATCCAGCGACATCTCTTTATCGCTGAAGTAGGCATGGTCATTCAGATTCGCATTGCGTCGCGAGTTGACCACCAGCGCGGCCATGGACTCTGCGTCGCCACCGTACTGTTCCAGGTAACGGCGGTACGCGAGCGCGTGCCACTGCACGGGACCCGTCACCCCCCACGGCCCCGAGAACTGCTCATCGCCGCCGAAGCTCCTGGTACGGGCACGCCCGTAAACACCCGGTGGCGCGTACATCGCCCGCCACACCAGCGCGTAAGTGCACGCCCCCGCGATGAGCGCATTGACCGCGTCTCTCATCGCAGTCGCCACGAGCCCCGCGCCGGCCTGGGAGTACCAGGTGACGTCGGGCAGGAGGCCACTCGAGAGAAAGAATTCGGGCGTGATGACGTCACGACCGTCCTGGTTTCGCGCTCCCGCGAAGGGCGCGGCCGGGTAGGTGGCCAAGCCGTCGATCGACGAGAGCTCGATTCCGGCGTCCTGCGCGGCAGCGCGAGCCGAGTCGATGGCGAAGCTGCCGAGCGGCGTCGAGGTCCGTCGCTCGATGTTCGAGAACCCGACTCCGGCGATCGCCACCTTGCACGAATGCTCCCAAGTCATGCCTGGTCCTCATCAAGCAGATCCACTCGAAATTGCGGCAGCACGATATGCGGATCCTGCGTCGGCTGGAATGCCACCTGCATGGGCATCCCAATCCGGAGCCCGGGATTCTCGACAGGGTCCCCGGCGAAGTCCGACACCAGGATGAGGCCTGGCTGTTCGACGAGTTCGACGAGCACGCACAGGTAGGGTGCCGCAGCGTCGAATGCGTTCAGCACGCTGTGGAAATTCGTGGACCAGCTGAACAGAGTGCCCCGGCCGCTCACGACTTCGAATGCCTGGCTCGCAGAACCGCAGTCGGGGCAGACCGCGCGGGGGGGATGCTGGAACCGTCGGCACCGAGCGCAGCGCCGGATTGCGAGCTCCCCTCGAGTCGCCGCCTCCCAGAATCCTGAGGAGACTTCGTCGACCTCGGGCAAAGGCCGGAGAAGTGTCGATAGGCCCCCTGTCGGAGTCATCGCGCCGGCTTCGTGCGCCTGGCCGCCTTCAGCGGTCGGCTCCTTCGCCAGCGGGGCTGGCCGAGTCTGAGCATGATGAGAATGACCACCGCGGTGATGACGGTCATGAACAGCGCCAGGGTGGCGACGATTCCCACGCTGCCCTGGTCGTAGACGTCCAGCATCACGAATCCGACCACCGGCGTGCTTCCGGTGCCGAGCAGCACGGACACCTCCAGGTCGCTGATCACGCGCACGAAGACCAGCGCCCACGCCGCGAATACGCCCGGGATCGCCATCGGCAGGATGATTTTGCGGAACGTGCGCCCAGCACCTGCGCCCGACATCACGGAGGCTTCCTCGAGACTTGGATGGATCGCGAGTATCGATGGCTCGATCGCAATGGAAACGTAAGGCAGATAGGTAACGAAATAGGCGAGACCGAGGATGAGGAGCGTGCCCCCCAGGTTGAACGGCGGTCCGCCGAACGCGAAGATGAACGCGACGGCGAGGACCGCGTGAGGTACGGCAGCAGGAACCTTGCTCACAGTGTCCGCGATGCGCCCGATCCGGTCGCGCTTGTTGCGCGCATAGATTACGAGGATGGCCGCTATCAGCACCGTGATTGCGCCACCGACAATGCCGAGCACGAGGGAATTCTTCACCGCGGTGACGGCGATGGGGTCGTTGAACAGGATCTGCTGGTAGTTGAGAATGCCCCACGGCCCAACGAATACGTCGGCGTGCCAATACGACTGGAAGCTGACGATGATGAGCGCTGCGAGGGGGAAGACCGTGGACAGCAGGCCGTAGACGATGACTATCACCCGAAACACCCAACGACCGGCACCGAGTTTCGTCAGCGCACTGCCCGCAGAGCGTGCACCACTCAGCGCGAAACGTCCGCCTCGATTGATGCGTTTCTGGATAAGCCAGACGATGACGAGCACAACGAGCAGGACCAGGCTGAGAAGGATGGCGACGTCATACGCCGGCGGGTAAGACGCGCGAATCGCGTTGATGATTCGCACCGAGATGATGTCGATCTGGGGGCGGTCCTCGATGACCACGGGAATCGAGTACAGCGACAGGCCAACGATGAGCACAAGCACGAAGCCCGCCACCAGCGCGGGGGCGATCGCCGGCAACGACACGGTGCGCAGTGCCTTCCAGGGCCCCGCCCCTGAGGTCCGTGACGCCTCTTCGAGACTCGGGTCGAGGTTTCGGAATCCCGCTGAGATCGGAAGATATGCGTACGGCACCAGGCAGAGAACATAGAGGAAGATCATCCCGGGATACGAGTAGATATTCACCGTCGGAGCTATGTGGAACGGCGCCAGAATCACTTTCAGGATGCCGTTGAGGAAGCCAACAGTCGGGTCACCGAGCACCACCCATCCGATGCCGACGGCGATTGTGGGAATGAACAGTGGAACCAGGGGAAGCACGCCGCTGAACCTGAATCGGGCATCCGTGCGTTCGTTGACCCACGCGAGTACGGCGGCGATGATGACGGCGATGAGGGCGCTGAGTCCAACGACGACGACGGTGTCACGGATCATTCCCGGGAACCACGAGGCGCCGAAGACATCTGCGAGGCTGTGCGAAGTGAACGCGGATGCCAGCCGTGCGCCCATCGCTCCCCCCGGGTAGACGATGAGCAGGATGACGACGACCGCGAGAATGAGCGCAGCTATTCCAAAGGGAGATCGTGACCGCTTGTATCGTCTGGTTCGGATGTGCACTTCGTCCGGACGCACGCCCACCGGCTTCTCCACGGTGTCAGTCATTCGTCGCCGCTCCGATCTCGATCGCGCGCACAGCGCTCGGCGGAATGGAGAACGACCCTCTCGTGGCCTTCTGAAGCCCGGCCGGTGAGCCGACCACCCACGCAGAGAGCGAGATGCCGCCCGCGGTGCACCGGAACTCGGTGCGGGAGCCGGCGTAGAGACTGCCGTCGATATCGGCCTCCCAAACGTTCGCGGTCCCGCGATCCGCTGGTGCACCCTCGGCCAGGCCGCAGTACTCCGGCCTCACCATCAGAACGACATCCGTTCCCGGGGCGGGAACGGAACTGTGGCCGGCCCACACCGTCTCCGGCTTCGCCGTGATCTCTCCCAGCGCTGACGTGAACGTCACGTCCGAGGCGGTCGAGCTGACCAGCGTGGCGTCGATCATGTTGGCAGCCCCGACGAATTCCGCGGAGTAGCGCGTCGACGGATATTCGTAGACGCTGACCGGCGGCGCCAACTGTACGATTTGGCCCTCGCGCATGACGGCGATGCGATTGCCGATCCCCATGGCTTCGTCCTGGTCGTGCGTGACATAGATCGCGGCGAAACCGAGCTCGGCGTGAATCCGGAGCAGCTCCCGCCGCAGCTGCACCCGCACCTTCGCGTCAACATTGGACAGCGGCTCGTCGAACAGCACGACCGACGGGTCCGAGACGAGCGTTCGGGCCAGGGCCACGCGCTGCTGCTGACCTCCGCTGATGCTTCCTGGATACTGCTGACCGAGTCCGGCGAGTCCGACCAGCTCGAGATAGTCGTCGGCCTTCTTCCGGGCGGCCACCTTCGCGGTCCCACGAGTTATCAGCGGATACGCGACGTTCTCGCGCAGTGTCATGTGCGGCCACAGCGCATACGACTGGAACATCATGCTTACGTTCCGCTTGTCCGGAGAGGCCATGAAGTCACGGGAACTGTCGAAGGCAACCCTGCCATCGATCTCGATGCGCCCATCATCTGGTTCCTCAAGGCCGGCGATGCATCGCAGCAGCGTCGATTTGCCGCAGCCACTCGGACCGAGCAGAACCACGATCTCGCCGGAACTCACGGTCAGGTCGATGTTCGATACCGCGCCGACCAGGTCGCCCCCGGATCGCCGAAAACCCTTCGACAGATTCGAGATCTCGAGCCGCTCCGGCGTGCGAGCGGAAGGAATTATCCCTGTCGCCGCAGTTTCTGCTTTTTGTGCCATTCGTTCTTCACATCCGATCGCTTGAAAATGAGAGGGAACGTGGGTGACGGCGCGGAGCACCGTCACCCACGTTCGATCATGCAGTACCGATTAGTGCAGGCCGAGAAGGCTGACGATCTGCGATGCCTCCGCTGTGCCCTTCGCGTAGTCCACGATCGTGGTCTTGGAATCCGCGACCGGGCAGTTGGCGATATCCGAGTACATGATCGTTCGGATGTCCGGGCTGCAGATGGCCGCCTGGCCGTCGTGCGACAGGATGAAGTTGGCAAGCACACGGGCCGCTGCCGGATGCTGCGCTTTCGAGTTGATTCCGATGTTCTGCGTCAGTGCGAGGATCGGCGTGACAATGACCGCCTTCAGGGGTGCGCCCTGCGACCGAAGCGCGGCGGAGTTGTCGCCGGCGCTCGGGGCGAAGTATCCGGTCGAACCCGCTGCTACCAGCGGGGCCTGCGTCGCGCTAGCAGTGTAGAACGAGTCGCCCGATGTACCCAGCTTCTTCAGGAAGGAGTCGCCGTACTGTGCCCTCAACATCGCGTAGGTCGCCATGAACGACGAAGCCGACCGCGGGTCCGCCAGTGAACCCTTACCCGCATACGGCGCGTTGAGAAGATCCTTCCACGTGGTAGGCGCCTTCTTCACCAGGTTCGTGTTAATGGTGATGGTGAATGGCGCGATGGTGGCCGAGACGTAGTCGGGTCCGACGATCTTCGATGTCTGCGCGGCGGGGACCTTGGCGATATTGGGAACCAGTGTGGTATTCATCTTCGTGAACCACTCAGGGTGCGCCGTCAACATCACGTTGTCGGCAACCTGGACCACATCGGCGCTCGGAGCGCCAGCCTCTTTCTCACTGCTGAAGCGGCTCGTGAGATCCCCGGAAATCAGACGGGTGACCTGCACCTGGATGTTCGGATACTCCTTATTGAATGCGGTGACGAGGGCCGCGTTCGACGGGTCGGCCGCCGACGAGTAGAACGTCACCGAGCCTTCCTGGTTCGCCTCGGCGACGACCTTCGCCCAGCCGGTTGACGCCGTTGCCGAAGAGCTCGCGGCCGGGGTGCCGGAATTGCTCGCACAGGCGGTGAGCCCGAGAGCGCCCGCCAGAACGAGGACTGCGACGCTGCGAGTCCGTAGGGTTCGATTCATTTCTGTGCCTTTCAGGGAATTGTTTCGTGAATTGCGCGGTGAGCCTGTCGGTGCGCGGAAGCGATCGGCTCTGATTCGCATCCGTGGTCCTGTAGCCGGACGGTTATTCCGTTGCGCCATTCGGGTGAAGGTAGAAATCGGTGTGGCTCCCGATGAATGGCGGATCCGTCCACTCGGAGTACGGGATGAATCCCCGATCCATGTGCAGCGGTGGTCCGGCGACCTTGATATTCGGGTAGCCGGGAAGCGTCCGGACGGCCCCCCTGGCTTCCGCGTGCGGGTCGTCGATCGCTTCGCTCACTTCGCGAATCTTTGACACCAGCGCGCCCGTCGAAGTGAGCCGGTCGATCCATTCCTGAATGGTCTTTTCTGCGAACAGCGGCTTCAGCGCTGCCCTCAACTCCTCCCGATTGGAAATGCGATCCGGATTCGTCTTATACCGCGGGTCGGTCGCCAGCTCAGGGATACCGAGTTCGGCGCACAGCTTCACCCAGATCGCGTCGGTCGGCGCTCCGATGAACACGTAACCGTCCGAAGCCTCCCAAATCGCGTAGGGGAACAGGTGCTCGAAGTCGCTGCCCAGTTTGCTGGGGTTTTTTCCCGTCGCACTTGTCTGAGGTATGGCCCACAGCAGGATCGACATCGCGCTGTCATAGAGCGAGACGTCCACCACCTGGCCCTCACCGGTCCTGTCGCGATCCCGCAGCGCGGCCAGCATGCCGGCGAAGCCCATGGCGCCGGTCATGAGGTCGAGCGCGCTCACCGCAATACGAACCGGTGGCCGCCCGGGCTCCCCCGTGTAGCTGGTTATTCCGGTATAAGCCTGAAGAAGCATATCCATGCCGTTGTCCAGGCTTTTCGGCCCGGTCAGGCCGTATCCCGAGACCGAAACATAGATGAGGTCGGGCTTGTAGGCCTTGAGGGTCTCGTAGTCGATCCCGAACTGGCGGGCACGTGGTGGCGCGTACGACTCGACCACCACATCTGCGGTAGCAACGAGCTCGGCCATCTGAGCTTTGCCCTCGTCCGTTTTCAGATCGATGACGACCGATCGCTTGTTGCGATTCACCGCCAGGAACAGGAAGGACTTGTCCTCGAAACGCCAATTGCCCCAGTGCCGACCGTGCTCGCCACCCGGCGGCTCGACCTTGATCACTTCGGCGCCCATGTCGGCCATCATCTGGCTGGCAAACGGACCAGCTGCCGCGGCAGTCAGATCGAGCACGCGGATTCCTGTCAACAACGCCATCGTTGGATCCTTTTTGTCTTTCGTAGACAGTTGGGGCTAGTTACGGTCCCAGTGTGAACTGAAACATGTCCCCTGTCAAATGTAATCGGATCCAAACATGAGGTTTTTATGGGCAACTTGGCGGTATTTGCCTGTTTAGCGGCTTTTTCGTATCCAATAGTAAAATTAGGTATAACGATTTCATGACTTGTGCCGAAATGGTTATAGCTAATTGCGACGACGCCAAAAGAAAAATGCACTGGGCCGCTAGGCCCAGTGCAGCGCAGGATCGGAACGGCCGCTGGGCCGCACTACTCCGCGAAGAGATCTCGATGGTTCGTGATGGCGAGACGAGTACGCCGGATATGGCTCGCCAGAATCTGCTTGGCATCCTCGGCATCTTCGCGTGCAAGCGCGCTCACCATGAGCTTGTGTTCCCAATGCACGTCCTTGCCGCCTTCCGCCCGTGGGAAACGGGTGAAGGCGTGGCGATAGTGCTCCGTCGAGTCCCACAGCCTGTTGACGGTGTTGGCCAGCATCGACGTGTGGGCTCCGCTGTATGAGAGCAGGTGGAACTCACGCGACAACCTCAGGAACGAATCAGGGTCCTCGGTCTCCTGCATCTCATCCGCGAGACGGTCAAGACGATTGAGGGTGACGATCGAAAGGTTAGGCATGCTGTACCCGAGCAGGAGAGGCTCGAGGCTCTCCCTCATTTGGTAGAGCTCCTCGCACTGGGCCAGCGTCAGGCGAGAAACCCAGGCCCCGGCGTTCGCCACGACGGTGATGAGCCCGTCCACCTCGAGGATTCGAAGTGCATCGCGGATCGGCAGCCGACTTGCGCCGAATCGTTCGGCGAGCTCCTCCTGCAGGATCCGCTCGCCCGGGGCGTACTCGCCGGTGACTATCGCGACGCGAAGCTGCTCCGCGATCATCCGACCGCTCGCACCGCCGTTGGCTTGGGAGCCGGCCATCACAATCCTTCCGAACCCACGATGTCTCGACGCGCTCTGATCTCGAGAACTTAGAACTCCTCGGCGCCGGTCATGCCTCGCGAAGACAGGTATCGAAGGTGCGCGCGCACCATTCTCTCAAAGTACTCGGGAACGACGCCGTCGTCGCCGCCGTACACGGCGGCCGCAATCGCCGTCACTCTCTGAGCTTGGTCGGCCTCCGGTCTGTCACTGACGGATGTGCGCCACTCCTCGAGAACGAGTGCCACTCGATTCTCGCGTCTCATGCGCACCTCCATGGCCCACCCCGCCACGTCGTCGATGACCATTCCATGACCCGGCAGACCGGGAACCCCGGTGAACTGCGCGAGCCGATCGAGCGTCTCGAAATACTCGGCGAGACTGCCATCCGGGCGGGAGATCATCGTCGTGCTTCCGCCGAGCAGGGTATCCCCGGTGAAGAGAACAGGACCATGGCCGAGTCCCGTGTCGAGGAGCAGGCAGATCGAATCGTGAGTGTGGCCTGGCGTGTGGAGAACGTCGAACGAGAGTCGACCGAATTGATGACGCTCGCCTTCGGACACTCCCACTCCGTTCGTCGCCAGCTCGGGCCTGTGCGCGAACACGGGTGCCCGGAATTCCTCGGCAAGGGCGGCTGCGATTTCGGAGTGGTCTGCGTGGTGGTGGGTGAGAAAGATCGCCTCGATCCGCCCGGCTTCCCGAATCCTCGCAATATGGTCGGGCAATGAGGGCCCTGGATCGATCACGACCACCCCCTGCGCGCTACCGCGAGAAACCGGCTCAATGGGCACCACCCACGTATTCGTGCCGGTCAGGGTCATGAAACTGGGGTTGTCCGCAAGCAGCAGCTCGATCCCCCCCGGGATCCTCACGAGAGGCCAGCCTTACCGGCAGCCCCGTCCCGCACAGCTACAAATCGTTCACGGGTGGCTCTGACTTCGATGCCGATAATCTCCATGTGTTGATTATGGCCGTCATCGGCAAATGGTTATACCTATTCGGCGCAAACGAACCTGCCCTGCATCGGGATAGCTGGCATCGTTGTCGCCGTCATTTGGGCGACCACCCGAGCAGCGGGCCCAGGCGCCCGGCGATGTCGGTGAGAATCTGCGTGTAGTCGTCGGGCTCGAATGAGAACGGAAGCGCGAACACCACCTCGTCGACGGCCTGGTAACCCGCGTGCGCTTGGAGTGCGTCCGCGATCTGCGCGGAGGTGCCGACGAGATCGGGCGCAAACAGCATCCGCTGCGGCCCCTGGGGTGATGTGGTGCGCGGCAAACGCGCTGAGGCGTAGGCCTCGTATCGGGCGACCTGCTCGGTCGTCGCGCTGTCGGTGGGAATGACGACGAGCCCCTGCGACGCCCGCGCCTCGGCGCCGAGTGGATGATGGCTGCGGAAGGCCTCGATCTGCGCCCGCTGGATGCGGGCGAAGTCGTCATCCTCCTCCGCGCGCACCACGCTGCTGCTCAGCAGGTTGAGCCCCTGCGCGCCGGCCCATACGGCGGAGGCGAGCCCCGCGGCCCCATACCAGACCCGGTCGATCAGGCCGGGCGAGTGCGGCTGGATGCGCGTCGAGTACACCTCGATGCCCTCGGTGCCCTCAAAAGTGCTCACCGGCTCGCCGCGGAGGTTGTCCAGAAGGCGGATGACGCGGTCGTACCCGAAGTCCTCCGACTCCCAGGAGTCCGGGTACAGAGCCTCCTTGATGTCGTCGAAATGTGTCGGGCGCCCCACGCTGAAACCCGGGTTGAGGCGACCGTGGCTCAGGACGTCGACGGTCGCGAGGTCCTCCGCGAGCCGGAACGGGTTCTCCAGCCCGAGCGGGATCACCGCGGTGCCGAGCTCGATGCGAGTGGTGCGCTGGCTCGCTGCGGCGAGCACCGCGACCGGTGAGGAGATCCCGTGCTGCAGGTGCCGGTCTCGAAGCCAGACGCTGTCGAAGCCGAGCTGTTCGCCGAGTTCGATGATCCGCAGCGTCGTGTCGTGGCCGCCGAATGGATCGCTCTCGTCGAACGACCCGATGGTGAGGAATCCGAGCTTGGCGAGCGGGCGATCGGCGTAGTCCATAGCTAATTCTCGCCTCAAGCATCGGCGACGTTTCGCCGACCATCGGGCCTAGCCTGAAGGGATGACGATTCTCGCTCCCACGGTCGCGCTGAACGACGGCACGACGATTCCCACCATCGGTTTCGGAACCTATCCCCTGCGCGGAACGGCGGGGGCGGATGCGATAGCGTCCGCGATCACCGTCGGCTATCGCTCGCTCGACACCGCCTTCAACTACGACAACGAGGGCGCGGTGGGGGAAGGCATCCGGCGGGCCGGCATCCCGCGTGAGCAACTGTTCGTCGCCTCCAAGCTCCCCGGCCGCTTCCACGCTCGCGATGTCGCCGGCGAGACCGTTCAGGAATCGCTGTGGCGACTGGGAACCGACTATCTGGACCTCTACCTGATTCACTGGCCGAACCCGAGTGTCGGCAAGTACGTCGAAGCCTGGCAGGCACTCGTCGACGCGCGTGAGGCCGGCCTGGTGCGGTCGATCGGTGTCAGCAACTTCACCGAGGCGCATCTCGCCGAGATCATTCGGGAGACCGGTGTGACTCCGGCGGTGAACCAGATCGAGCTGCATCCGTATTTTCCGCAGACGGAATTGCGTGCGGTCAACGCGGCCCTCGGTATCCTCACTGAGGCATGGAGTCCGCTCGGCAAAGGCAATGCGCCATACGAGGAGCTTCCGGTTGTGCAGGCGGCACGTGCTCACGGCGTCACCCCGGCCCAGGTCATTCTGCGCTGGCATGTGCAGATCGGCAGCGTGCCGATCCCGAAGAGCGCGACGCCATCACGCCAGGCGCAGAACCTCGATGTGTTCGGCTTCGAGCTGAGCGAGAGTGAAGTGGCTGCCATCACCGCTCTCGGGCGACCCGATGGCCGCCTCTTCGACGGCGACCCGGACGTTCACGAAGAGCAGTAACAGGGTTCCTGGTTACTCCGGCAGCGTGCGCGCCGCTAACGCCGAATCTCGACGAGCATCACCCAGGCGTTGACGATCGATCCGATGAACACCAGCAGCGCAGCGCAGATGAGCCAGTACACACCTGCATCGGAGCCCGCGGCGAGGAGGATGCCGCTCACGACGAGCGGGATCGCCTGCGTCATCGACAGTGCGATCTTCGGCAGGATCCGACGCCAGCTCTCCGTCGGCCGCTCCTGGAGTTGTCGCCACGACGTCTGACCCTGCATGAGCAGCGATGCGGCCGACACCACGAGGACCTCGACGCCGAGCGCGGCGATCGGCTGAGGGACGAGTGCCGCGATGGTCACCACGAGGATCGCGACCAGCGACCCGATCGACGACCCTGCGCGCGACGGCATCGACGGGATCTTCAGGATGGCGGAGATGCTCACCGACATGGCTGCAAGGATCAGGCCGGCGAGAGTCGCGGCCGATCCGGCGGCTGCGATCAGGGCGTCATGCCACGGCGCCAGGTCAGCCATGCTGTGCTCCGCCGATGCCGAGGATACCGTCCAACCAGTCGAACGCCCGTTGATTGAAGAGAGTGCGTGCGGTCATCTCGCAGTGCGCACCCGCGCCCTCGGCGGCAGTGAACCACGAGTACTCCTTCACGCACGTGAGCTCATCGAACAGGATGTCGGCTCGTGCGCTCAGGTCGTCCGTCTCGGCCGCTGACACGAATGTGGGACACGTGATCTGCGCCGCTCGACCTTTGAGGGTGTAGTCGCGCGCGATTCGTATGAAGTCCAGCGGGTCCTCGACATCGTGCACCCAGAGGTTGCGACGCAGAGCCCATCCGGCAGACGGCTTGGCCATGACGCCGCGAAGCACGCGCTCGAGCAGGCGATATCGCACGCCCTTCCCCGAGGGAATCGCGGCGGCGAGAAAGTTCGGAATGCGGGACACCGTTGCGTCATACAGGTCGTACGGACCACAGTCCGAGATACATGCGGCGATGCGATGGTCGACTGTTGCGGCGCGGGGGGCGAGGTAGCCTCCGAAGCTCCAGCCGATCAGGGCGATTCGCGCCGGGTCGACATCGGAACGCGCCACGGCATAGTCAATGACCGGCCCGACCACCGCCTCCCAGTCCGGCCGAAAGGGAATGCCCCGGTCGACGATCATCGACCCCTGCCCCGGGCCATCGAAGATGAGCACGTGGTAGCCGCGAGCGAGCGCTGCCACGGTAGTGCTGAAGTAGAGCTCCTCGACCGTGCCGTCATATCCGTCCACCACGATGGCGGTCGCGCGCGGAGCGCCATCGTCGCTGCTGCGAAAGAAATAGCCGGGGAGCGTCGTGTTCTCATAGGGAATCTCGATGATTTCGGGCGGAAGCGACATGAGCGCAGCCGCACTGCGAAACGTCTCCACCTGGAGGCGGTGGGACCGCACGAGCCGCTCATCGACGGGGCTTCCCATCAGAAAGATGCCGGATGTCCGGTAATAGTTGGATGCCCTGAGGTACGCCTCGCGCGCGCTAGCGTCATCGCCGGCCGTGGAGCTCGACTCCGCGATCGCACGCACGCGCTCGGCCGTCGCAAACCACTCGTCGAACCACAGCTCCGCATCGGTTTTGGTGATGCGGGCGGCCGTCGTCACGCATTCGCCGAGATCGGCGCCTCCGTAGGCGGCATGGGCGAGCGCCCGCAGGGCTTGCGCATCGAATAGCTCATCGTCGAGCAGGAGTCCCATGGGTCGCCTTCCCAGTCAGCAAATGTCGGTAACCGGACTCTACTGTTTGTCGAGTTGCGCCGGCCGCCGTTTGGGGTTGGCGGCCGACAGCTACTCAGTGCTACTATCTACCAGTAGTAAGCGACACTGAGTAGCAACGGAGAAGCGCGAATGGGCAAGCAGCAGATGACCGAGATGCTCAAGGGCACTCTCGAGGGCATCGTTCTCGCGATCGTTGCCGCGCAGCCGGCATACGGCTACGACATCACGGCGAGACTTCGCGAGCAGGGGTTCTCGGATATCGCCGAAGGCACCGTGTACGCCTTGCTGGTCAGGATCGAGCAGCGCGGGTTCGTTGACGTCGAGAAGGTTCCCTCAGAGAAGGGTCCACCGCGCAAGGTTTACTCACTGAACAGCGCGGGCGACGAGTATCTCGATGAGTTCTGGAACTCCTGGCGCTTCCTTGCGCAGCGTATTGAACAGCTTCACGTGACAACCGAAGGGAACAAGTAGCTATGGCAGCCAAATGGATCGAGGCCGTCACCGGGTCTCTCGAGCAGAAGAGACAGTACAAGAAAGACAAGGCTCGTCTTGACGGGCTGCCCGAGCCGTACGCGACCGCGGCGAAGGCATTGCACCGTTACTTCATGAACTACGGCGGCATCATCACCGACGGTGACACCCTCATTGTCATGTTCGGTGACTTCGCCGACCTGTGGGAGCGCGCTGCAGCCGACGAGACACCTGTCCGCGACATCGTCGGCGACGATCCGGTCGAATTCGCCGAGACGTTCGCGCAGGCCTACGGCGGCCGGCGGTGGATCGACAAGGAACGGGACCGCCTGAACAAAGCGATCGACGGCGCCGAGCGGGTGGAAGGGCAATGATCACACAGCCCGCTATCGAGGTGCGCGATGTCGAGAAATCGTTCAAGGATGTGCCGGTACTGCGAGGCGTGAACTTCGAGGTGAAAGCGGGCAGCGTCTTCGCCCTGCTCGGCTCCAACGGCGCGGGCAAGACCACGCTCGTGCGGATCCTCTCGACGCTGATCACAGCGGACAGCGGGAAGGCATCCGTACTGGGTTTCGATGTGCTGACGCAGCCGCTCGACGTGCGTGGGTCCATCAGCCTGACCGGTCAATTCGCCGCTGTCGACGAGGTGCTCACCGGACGGGAGAACCTCGTTCTGGTCGCGAAGCTCAGGCACCTGCCGAACCCTCGCGCACTCGCCGACGAACTGTTGGACCGCTTCGACCTGACGGACGCGGCTAGCCGGCCGGCATCCACCTATTCCGGGGGCATGCGGCGACGCCTCGACATTGCCATGAGCCTGATCGGCAATCCGCCGGTCATCTTTCTCGACGAACCGACAACCGGACTCGATCCCGAGGCTCGTCTGGAGGTGTGGCAGACCATCAGGCGGCTCGCCGAGGCGGGAACGACCGTGCTGCTGACGACGCAATACCTCGACGAGGCCGAGCAGCTCGCCGACCGCATCGCGATCCTGCACGAAGGCAGGATCATCCAAAACGGCACCCTCGCCGAACTCAAGCGGCTACTTCCCCCGGCGAAAGTCGAGTACGTCGAGAAGCAGCCATCACTCGAGGACGTCTTCCTCAGCCTCGTGGGAAAGGAAACCCGATGACCAGCCACATCATCGGCGACACCGGCACTCTGACCGGTCGCTCACTGCGCCACATCGTGCGGAGCCCCGACACGATCCTCACCACCGTGGTGACACCGATCGCGCTGATGCTGCTCTTCGTCTTCGTGCTCGGGGGTGCGATCAGCACGGGATCCCACGGGTCGTACGTCGACTACCTGCTACCCGGCATCCTGCTCATCACCATTGCATCTGGCGTCGCGTACACCTCATACCGCCTCTTCCTCGACCTGAAGGGCGGCATCTTCGAGCGCTTCCAGTCGATGCCCATCGCGAGATCGAGTGTTTTGTGGGCGCACGTGCTCACCTCGCTGGTTGCAAACCTGGTGTCGATCGCGCTCGTCACCGGCGTCGCCCTGCTGCTCGGATTTCGCACCGCCGCATCCGTTGCCGCCTGGCTGTCCATCATCGGCGTCCTGGTGCTGTTCACGCTTGCGCTCACCTGGGTCGCGGTGATTGCGGGACTCTCGGCCAAGACCGTCGACGGTGCGAGTGCCTTCAGCTACCCACTGATCTTTCTGCCATTCATCAGCTCCGCGTTCGTTCCGACCTCCTCGATGCCCGGGCCGGTCGCCTGGTTCGCCGAGAACCAACCGGTGACCTCGATCGTGAACACGATCCGAGCCGTCTTCGCCGGGCAGCCCGTCGCCGGCACGCTGTGGATCGCCCTCGCCTGGTTGGTCGGAATCCTTCTGGTTGCCTATGTCCTGTCGATCCGGATCTACCGACGGAAGTTCAGCTGAGGAGGGCGTTTGACGCCATGACCTCCAGCTCTTCTCGCCAGGTAACATACGCGTTGCCCATGGGGCCTGCCGTCGCGGCGGCGTCCCGGTCGAGCATTCGGGCGATCCTGCCCGGTTCTTCGAGGTCGAGTACGGCGATCCGCGGGTGCGATGGAAGCACGCCCGGCTCCCATCCGACCGCGATCACCGAATCGATGATCCGCGCGGTACCCAGGAGCCCGGGCAGGCGCGACGTTTCGCTTCCCGCCTCGAGTCGCTCGGTGAAGAGTTCTCCGTCCGCGTCCCCCAGCCGAGTCGCGGCCCTGACCAGTCCCGACCGCTCGGATTCCCGCCCCAGCACGATGGTCTCCCGCAGCAGGGTCCGGGCGCCCGGAGCGAGCGCGACGTCGATCGTGCGGTCGATGGATGACCCTTCCGCGGCGATCAGCGGCGCACCGTTGTAGAGAAAACTGCTCCCCTCGCCCACGGATACCTCCATCGACCATGAGCACGGGACGCCGTCCGCCCGGTGGGCTATCAGCGCGGCCGGCTCCACGACCTCGAGCGCGACACCGTCGCCGACCGTGACGGCGATCCGCACGTGGTCTCCCGCGAGCATCATCATCGAGATGCCGACAAGGGCGACCCGGGCCATCCCACCGCTCGACCACAGCGGCCGGGGGTCGATCGTGTGGCCACTTTCGAGCGTGCTCCAGCGCACGCGGCCGGCGCTGTCGCGATCCACCGCCACCCGCGCAACGCGCACGCGCGGGTCAGTGGTGATCGTGGGCCTCCGTGCCGTGCTGATGGACGTAACCGCTGCCCTCCTCATCCGCGTGGAAGTGGGGAGCCATCGGCCCCGGATCCTGCGGAACGTGATTGCCGGACACGTGCTGGGCGACCATCCAGCGCAGCCAGGCCGACAATTCCGCGATCGTTTCGGGCCGCGTACGCGACAACGCGAGCACCGGGGCGCCCGCGCGCGCCTCCTGTCCGTCGGCGACCATCCGCTCGACATCCACACCCACGTATGGGGCCAGATCGACCTTGTTGATGACGAGGAGGTCGGCGCGCGCGATGCCCGGGCCGCCCTTTCGCGCGACATCCCCGCCGCCGGCGACATCCAGCACGAAGATCTGCGCATCGACGAGCGCCGGTGAAAATGTGGCCGTGAGGTTGTCTCCCCCGCTCTCGACCAATACCAGGTCGAGCGGAGCGAAATCTCGCTCGAGGTCCTCGACGGCGAGCAGGTTCGTCGTCACATCGTCGCGGATCGCGGTGTGTGGACATGCTCCGGTCTCCACCGCCCGAATTCGATCTTCGGGAAGGACGCCCTCCGATCTCAGGAACCGGGCATCCTCGTCGGTGTAGATGTCATTGGTGATGACGCCGATCTGAAAGTCGTTGGAGAGAGCTCGGCAGATCGTGGCGATCAGCGAGCTCTTGCCGACGCCGACCGGCCCCGCGATCCCCAGCCGAAGCGAGCGCCTTACTGTCGGACTTTCGACAACCGACGTGCCCATTGCGAGTGTTTCAGGAGACAAAGAGCCTCCTCCTTTCTTGTGAATGAATCCCGGCCCAGAACTCGGTGTCGGGGGCGCCGGGTGCTGGCAGGCTTTCCGGCCCGCTCGACAGCAGGGCTTGCGCAACGACCCCGTTCGCGACCTCTTCAGCAGCCAGCACCCACGCGGCATTGGCGACCGGGTCGCCGGGAAGCAGCTTGAGGGCGGCCGCGGCGATCGTCTGGGCTTCGTCATAGCAAACGACCAGGGCGGTGCCCGCTTCGTCCAGGCCGAGGGCAGCGGCCACCACGCCGAGTGCGATCGGCCGCACCAGCGAGAGCGCGCCGAGCGCTCGAACCGCCGGATGTCTGGGGGCGAGACCCAGGCCCACCCGAGCGAGACCTCGGCCGAGTTGTCTGCCGGAGGCGCGCATCACGGCAGATGGTGTTCGTGCCGCGAGGCTGCGATCAAGACGGCGCAGTCGCGGCTCGCCTGATTCATCCCAGCTCGACGCGATCCGGTGAGCCAGCACGGCGCCGCTCGCATCGATTGTGGCCACTGAGCGGAGTCGCGCCTCCAGGTATCTGGGCACGTCCGCGAGTTCGAGTCCCGCCTGAACGGCGCCCTCGAGTCCGGATGAGTGGGCAGATCCGCCCGCCGGCAACCGGGCGTCCGCGAGCAACATCGCAACGAATCGAGCGCGCGTCTCTCTCGGCGCGGTCGGCATCGGCTCTGGGCTCATCGGCTAGAAGAGGCTGTAGCGCTGCGCGAGTGGCACGGATGTCGCCGGGGTCGGCACGATCTCTTCACCGTCCACTGTGACGATGAAGGTCTCCGGATCGACCCGAATGTCGGGGAGCGCCGAGTTGTTGATCATCTGCGCCTTTCCCACTCCCCGGGTTGATCGAATCGCTGTCAACCGACGCCGCAACCCCAATCGGTCCTCAAGGCCGTCATCCAGGGCGGCCTGGGTAACGAACGATGTCGAGAGCATCGGCGCGACGCCCGAGGATGCGGCGAGCGCCGGCCGCATCCAGACCGGTTGCGGCGTGGGCAGCGTCGCATTCGGGTCCCCCATCTGTCCGAGCACGATGGCACCGCCCTTGATCACGAGATCCGGCCTGATGCCGAAAAAGGCGGGAGACCACAGCACGAGGTCGGCCATTTTGCCCACTTCGATCGATCCGACCTCATGGTCGATCCCGTGCGCGATTGCCGGGTTTATCGTGTATTTGGCCACGTATCGCCTGGCCCGCTCATTGTCGGCGGGCTGAGATGAGGTACCGCCCAGGTGCCCCTTCATGGTGTGGGCGACCTGCCAGGTCCGCGTGATCACCTCACCGATCCGGCCCATGGCCTGGGCGTCGGAGGAGGTGATGGACATCGCACCGAGGTCGTGCAATACGTCTTCGGCCATCATGGTCGTCGCCCGAATTCGCGACTCGGCGAAGGCGAGATCCTCCGGAACCCGGGGGTTCAGGTGATGGCAGACCATCAACATGTCGAGGTGCTCGGCGACGGTATTGACGGTGAAGGGGAGGGTGGGATTGGTCGATGCGGGGATGACGTTGGGTGCGGCCGCCACCGTGATGATGTCGGGCGCATGGCCTCCGCCGGCGCCTTCGGCATGGAAGATATGGATCCCTCGCCCGGCGATGGCGTCCAGCGTGTGCTGCACGTAACCGGCCTCATTGAGCGAATCGGCGTGGAGGGCCACCTGGATGCCCCATCGATCTGCCGCGCGCAGGGCCGCGTCGATCGCCGCCGGGGTCGACCCCCAGTCCTCATGCACCTTGACGGCGGCGGCGCCGGCGAGCACCTGCTCGGCGATCGCCTCGTCCCGAACGGTGTTGCCCTTTCCATAGAGCAGGAAGTTCATGGGGAGCACGTCGAGCGCTCGATGGACCATCGCGAGGTTCCACGGGCCCGGCGTCGAGGTCGTGGCCTTCGAGCCTTCGGCGGGACCAGTGCCACCGCCGCCGACGGTAGTGATTCCCGAAGCAAGGGATTCCTGCAGCGCTTCGAGTCCGAGCAGGTGCACATGGGTGTCGATCCCACCGGCGGTCAGGATCTTGCCCTCCCCTGAGATGATCTCGGTACCGGCACCGATCAGCAGCGCCGGGTCGACACCATCCATGATGTCGGGGTTGCCGGCCTTGCCGACGGCCACGATCCTGCCGTTCCGAACACCGACATCGGCTTTGATCACACCCCAGTGATCGAGCACTATCACGTTGGTGATGACCAGGTCGGGCGCGCCCTCGGCCGAGGTGGTCATGGACTGCACCATGGATTCGCGGATGTTCTTGCCGCCACCGAATACCGCCTCGTCGCCGCCGGCCGTGATGTCGGCCTCGGGCGAGATCCACAGGTTGGTGTCGCCGAGCCGAACCCGGTCACCCACTGTTGGTCCGTACAGATGGAGGTGGGCGTGCCTGCCGATGTCAGCCATGGGTCGTCTCGCCCTCCGACGGAATTCTTATCTGAAGACCCGGTATGCGCCGCGCGCCCGCGAGCGCGACGAGCACCACCTCACGGGTGACGCCGGGTTCGAATCGCACAGCGGTACCCGCGGCGACATCGAGGCGAAAGCCCTGTGCGACCGACCGGTCGAACGACAGGAAGGGATTCGTGTCGGCGAAGTGAAAGTGGGAACCGACCTGGATCGGGCGGTCACCGATATTGGAGACCGTGATGGTGCGGGTCTCCCGACCGGCATTGATGACAATGGGCCCATCACCCAGCACGACTTCGCCGGGTACAACCTCCTCCGGCACGAAGAAGTCGTTCACGATATCGGCTCCGTCACTGTCACGAGCTTTCGGCCATCGGGAAACGTGGCCTCGATCTGGATGTCCGGAATCATCTCGGGGATGCCTGGCTGCACATCATCGCGACCGAGCACGTGACGGGCGTCGCGCATCAGGTCTGCGACGGACGCGCCCTCGCGAGCGCGCTCGATGATCCAGCAGGAGATGAGGGCGACGGTCTCCGGATAGTTCAGCCGCACACCGCGTTCGTGTCGATCGCGCGCGATCATCCCCGCCACGGCGAGAAGGAGCTTGTCCTGGTCAGACGGAGTGAACAGCACGCTGTCCTCCGATTCGTAGGGCCTTCCACAGGAAGAGTGCGATCACCCATACGGCGACGAACAGTGCGACCACGACGTAACCGACGCTGTTCAGGTCGAGGTTCTCGATGCCACGCCAAAACTGCCCGCCGAGTCCCAGCTGTGTTCCGACCAGCCCGAGAATTTCGGCGGTGCCGATGGCGACCGCGACGACGACGGACAGTCCGGTCACTACGGCGTTGTAGTAGACGCGGCGCACCGGCTGGTCGGATGCCCAGCCGTATGAAATATTCATGAAGATGCCGTCAATCGTGTCGAACACGCACATCCCGGCGGCGAACAACAGCGGAAGCGAAATCACGGCCGTGAAAGACAGCCCGGAGGCCACAGCGCCGCCCGAAAGAACGAGCAGGCCGACCTCGGTCGCGGTGTCGAAACCGAGTCCGAACAGGATGCCGATCGGATAGATCTTCCAGGAGCGATCGACCCCGCCACTGAAGCGTTCGAGAATGCGGCCCATGACAGACCGGCGGCGGAGCTGCAGGTCGAAGCCATCGCGGTCGAACTGGCCCCGTCGAGCGCGGCCGAAAGCGCGGATGAGCGAAATCAGCACGACGACATTGAGCCCCGCAATGAGATACAGGAACACACCGGACACCGCGGTGCCGACAACGCTGGAGATCTGGTTGAGCATCGACCCGTGCTCGCTGAGCTCCGGGCCGATCGCACCGACACCGAGATAGATAAAAATGGTTAGCACCAACACCACGCTCGAATGACCGAGGGAAAAGAAGAATCCCACGGAGACGGGCCTGCGACCGCGCGCAATGATCTGGCGCGTGGTGTTGTCGATCGCAGAGATGTGATCGGCGTCGAATGCGTGCCGCATTCCCAGCGTGAGCGCGAGCATGCCGGTACCGATCCCGAAGACCGCCCCGCCCTCGAGTTTCGCTCCCGCGCCGGCTGAGGTGAGGAGCAGCCACCCTCCGACGCCGAACAGGGCGACGATGACAAGACCCATTGCCGCCAGGCGAAGCGCGACCGGGCGTTGTGCGCTCGACGCGAGCACACTCACGACGTTGCCCTCCAGCGGAACCACCGGGTTTCGAGCAGCGAAACGATCCCGATCACGACCGTGACCACGACAGAGACGAAGACGACCTCGGCGAGCAGGCTGGCGATATCGAGAGTTCCTGCGGCCGAGTTCATCAGAAATCCGAGTCCCTGGTTTGCCGCAACGAATTCCGCGACGATGTCAGTCGCGACTGCGGTCGGGAACGCCAGCTTGATCGTGGTCGTGATCCACAGCACCTGCTGGGGGAGGATCGCCATTCTGAAGACCGTCCAGCGGCGGCCGCCCATCACCCGGATGCCGGCGATCATGTCCAGGTCGAGGTCCTTCAAGCCCGCGTTGATCGGTGTGATGAAGAAGAACACGACAACGAAGGTGACGAAAGCGGCCTTGAAGTTGAACCCGACTCCGAGCCAGATCACGAAGAGTGGCGCAATCGCAATTCGAGGCAGCGTGTAGAAGAAGGTCACGAACGGGGATGCGACGTTGCCGACGCGACGCAACAGCCCCATCACGTTGCCGATGATGATTCCGGCGACCGCGCCCACCGCGAAACCGGTTAGTGCCTGGGAAAGTGTCACCCAGGCGTTGGGCAGCAGCACGTTGGTCTGGATCAGCACGACCATCCGCACGGCGACCGCTATCGGTGAACTGATGAACAGCGGACTGATGAGTGTTCCTGAGGACAGTTGCCAGATCACCAGGAAGACGATGAGGATCGCGACGACCATTACCCATCGCTGCCATGGATAGCGCCGCGCCGGCCTGGTGACGGGCTTCGACGATGCTGAGGACTTGGCGACGCTCGTGCTCATGATTCCTCTATTTCAGATTTCAGGGCATCCCAGACCTGGCCATGCAGCGAGAGATACTTGTCGTCTTTCCAGATCTCGAACGGCGAGGTCCGCGGCTCCGGCAGGTCGACATCCAGCTCGGTCTTGATGGTTCCGGGCCGCCCGCTCATGACGATGACGCGCTCGGCGAGGTAGATGCTCTCGGCAAGGTCATGGGTGACGAAGATGACGCTCGGGCGCATCTCGTCCCAGATCGACAGGAACAGTTCCTGCACCTGGCCCTTGGTCTGAGCGTCGAGTGCGCCGAACGGCTCATCCATGAGGATGAGGCTCGGCCGATACACCAGGGTGCGGGCCACCGAGGCACGCTGGCGCATTCCGCCCGAGAGCTGGTTCGGATAGGCGTTCTCAAAACCGGCCAATCCGACGCGGTCCATCATCTCCCTCGCACGGTCGCGACGCTCGGCCTTTCCGACACCACGAATCTGCAGGCCCGTCGCCACGTTGTCGATCACGGTCTTCCACGGGAGCAGTGCATCCCGCTGGAAGACGAATCCCAGGGACTGTTCACGAATGGTCTCGTCAATCGTGACCGTGCCCGAGTAATCGTTGTGGAGACCGGCGACCACGCGCAGCAGGGTCGACTTGCCACAGCCGCTCGGACCGACCAGCGAAACGAATTCACCGCGACCGAGCGTCAGGCTCACATTTCGCAGGGCGTCGATCCGTCGGCCGCCCGGCCGAAAATGCACGGTCAGATCTGAAATGTCCAGCAGGGCGTCGCCCGATCCGGAAGGATCGGGCGACGCGTTCTGCTCAGGGGCAGAAATGTTACTCATACTGGCCTTTGAATTCTGGAATCTGGTAAACCATCTTCGAGAACGACTCCTGCGATACCGCAAAGGCGAGAGTCGGGCTGGCCGAGGCGATCAGCTTGAGGTCCCGATCGATCAGGGCCTTGGTGGGAACCAGCTGCCAGCTCTTGTCCTTCGCGAATTCCGTGAGGAACTGCTTCTGGTCGAGCGTGGTCGGGTCGATTCCGGCGGTCTGCTCGAAGGCATCGATGGTGTTCAGGGTCTTCGACGAAACCGGCTGGGTGCTCAGCTGCTTCTCCGCCTCGACCATCGATGCGACGAAGCCCGCGATCACCGCGGGATTGCTGGTGATGTAGCTCGTTGCCGCGGTGAATTGTGTCGACAGGTACGGCTTCGACGAGCTGACGTCGAACTCCTTCGTCTTGCCTGCCGTGGTCAGCGCATACGTGTACGGAGCCGTGGTCAGCGCGGCATCGACCGAACCGGCCGCGATGGCGGCGTACGTGCCCTGGGCCGTGCCATTGATGAAGGTGACCGATGCGGGGTTGACATGGTGCGTCGTCAGCAGTTCATCGATGAAGGCGTCACAGGTGGCGCCAACACCGCACGGAAGCGCCACGGTCTTGCCGGCCAGGTCCTTCCATGACGTGATGCTCTTCGATGCGACGAGGTGCCAGTAGCTGAGTGCGGCGCCGGCGACGATCTGGAAAGGCGCGCCCTGCAGTGTCGCGGTCTCGACGGACGGCGCGGCCAGGATGTCGATGGATCCCTGGCTGAGCGTCTGGGCGGTGACGTTTGGCGCGATCGTGACGAAGTTGATCTTGATGTTGTTCTTCGCCGCGATTCCCGTCTGCTGGGCGATGAGGGGAAGAAAGGTGGGGGGCGCCGTCGCGCCGGTGATGCCGACGTTGACGGTTGTCAGTTTTGCCGGCTTCGTGGCGGCTTTGGCTCCTGCGGAGGGTGTCGAGGCCGGCGTGGCCTGCGCCGCACATCCGGTGAGCGCCATGAAGGCGGCAACGGTCAGTGCGCCGGCGACGAGCAGCCGCCTAGGACGGGGTGAGGGTTTCATTGCAATGGCTCCGATCGATGTGTGGATGGTGCAATTCGAGTGGTGCTGTGGAACACATGGGGGCCCTTACGCTTTGGCGAGCGTCAGCGCGCGGGCGGGATTGTCGACGAGGATCGTCTGGATCGCTTCAGGGGAAACCCCTTTGGCTTCAAGCATCGGAACGATGCTTTTCAGGATGTGGCCGTAGCCGTAGCCGCCGTAGGTGCGAAGGTCAGATTTGAAACAGACGTCCTGGGCGAAGAGGATGTGGTCGCCGAATCCCTCGTCGATCAGCCGCTTGACGTAGTCCGCACGCCAGATGTCCTGGCCCATCACGATGCCGTAGCCCCACTCTTCGCGGTAGTACTCGCGCCCCCACGCGTCGTACTGCACGTACGCGCCGCGCTCGGCGACCGACATCGTGTAGTCGAAGTCATGCACCTGGTCGAGGTGACCGATGATCATGCGATTGACGGGCAGGCCCTCGTCTTCGAGGATCTCGACCGCGAGCGGCGCCGCGAGCGGCGGGCGGATGTCGGTGTGCACGCTGACCGCGACTCCGGTCTTGATCGCCGCACGCGCCGAAGCGCGCAATGACTTCTCTTCGTCGTCGGTTATCGCCGACGTCTTGCGGGTGCCGTCACCTTTCTTTATGCCGCTGATACCGACCTCGCCGATCACGCCCGCCTTCACATGGAACGGGCCGGATCCCTTTTCGATGTCGTCGATCATCACCTGGGCCAGCTCATCGATGGAGGCGTCCTTCACGAAGTCCGGATGTGCGCCGTCGACATAGAACCCGGTGCCCATCACGATGTTGAGGCCCGCCTTGCGGGAGATGCGCTGGAGGGCGACCGGGTCTCGCCCGATGCCGATGCACGATGCGTCCACGATCGAGCCGCCGCCCAGTCCGGTGTAGTGACCGAGCTCCTGCACGGCGATCTCCTCGTCGGAGAGGATCAGGTTCGATCGGGTCGTGCTCATCTGCCGGCGACGAATCTCGCCAAGCATCGACATCTCGATCGGCTTGTCCATGTCAGCGCGGCGCGACGCTTCCGTCGGCTCGATGAACCAGTTGCGGAGGTCGACGAGGCAGTGCTCGTGCGTCATGGTGACGCCCAGGTCGGAGGCGTCTATGTCTCCAAGTACGGTGCGGATAGTGCCTGTCATTGAAATCCTTTGTTCGTGTGGCATTAGCCAGTTGAGTACACAACCGTTTCAGCTGCGTATACAAAATGTTTCAACCGTGTTACTTAAACGCTGATTTGGCGGCATTGATTGCTACTCACATTCATTCCCAACAGCGATATGTATACTTTTGCCATGGCGCTGAATACTTTTTACGACGACAGCTATGTCATGCTTCGGCAGCAGATCTTGGACGGAACGCTCAAGCCCGGCACCCGCCTGGACCAGAAAGAGATTGCGGAACAGTTCGGCCTCAGCCGGGTTCCGCTTCGCGAGGCGATCCGAAAGCTCGAGGGTGAGCGTCTGGTCACGGTCGTGCCACGCAAGGGCGTCACCGTTCCCGACCTGACCGACGACGACATCCGTGACCTCTACATCATCAGGATCGAACTGGAACCGCTCGCGTTCCGCAGAGCGACGGAAGCGATCACCGACGACCAGGTCGCCGAGCTGACTGACATGACCGTGGCGCTCGAGGGTCTGCTCGACCAGCCCGACAAGTTCTTTCACGCCCACGACGACATCGTGCGCACGACGATGGCAGCGTCACCCGGTCGCATGTTTCTCGACATCGTCACGATGGTTCGCGAGAGAAGCCAGCATCTGCGCTACTCGTATTCCCAGTTCCCCGGTCAGACCGACTGGCTGCTCGAACACCGACGCGCTGTACTCAGGGCAATTGCGTCTCGACGAGCAGACCTGGTCGAGCAGATCACCCGCCTTGACCTGATCGAGGGGCGGGACGCCCTGCTGCAGTGGCGCGCGAACGGCTCCCCGCGACCGGACACCACGGCGTCTGCCAAATGAGGCAGCTCGTCGACCTCACCCGGCCCATGACGCGCGACACCCTCGTCGCGCTCGGTGGTCGACGAGTAAACGAAGGCTGGATGGTGCGGGAAGTGCAGGTCGAGTTCCTGCGCGACTGGAGCCTCGGCGACAACACGAGCCAGTGCATGTGGACCATCGGCGACCATCTCGGCACGCACGTGGACGCGCCGTCCCACGTCGTCGCCGATGGCGCAGCGATCGATGCGATCGACCTGTCCCGGCTGGTCGGCGAGGCAGTTGTTCTTGACGTGACCGGCGCTCGCGGTCGGGGCATTTCGGCCGACGATCTCGAGGCTGCAGGCACCGACCTGCACGCCGGTGACATCGCGCTGCTGTTCGTGGACGAGCCCGCGGGTGACCTCGACCACTACCTCGAGCACCAGACCTACGTCACGATTGAGGCGGCACAGTGGTTCGTCGACCGTGGTGTCACGGCAGTCGGCGTCGAGACCGCGTGCTTCGAGCACGCCTACCAGCGCACGATCGTCGATCGGGCCTATGAGCCTCCCGAGACGAACCCGTGGCCAGCACACAAGATCTGCCTCGCCAATGACATCTACATCATTGAGGGACTGACGAATCTCGGTCGACTTCGGGGAATGCGGGTCGACTTCGCCGCCGCTCCCTTGCCGGTACCCGGTTCGAGCGGCTCTCCCGTGCGCGCCTTCGCCTGGATCGACTGACCCCACCGATGATCGACCTCTCCGAATCCGCATCGAGCCTGTTGGCGCGCCTTGGAAGCGGAGAGTTTTCCGCCTCAGAGCTTGTCGATGCGAGCCTCGCGAGGATCGATTCGGACGAAGTCAGGCTGAACGCTTTCATCACAGTCGACCGGGCAGGCGCGCGGACACGAGCCAATGCACTCGAGACGAGTTCGCGATTGCCGCTCAGCGGCCTGCCCTTCAGTGTGAAAGACACGATCGAGGTCGCGGGATTTGCCGCAACAGCGGGAAGTCGCATCCTCCGCGAACACCGCCCCACACGAACAGCCACGCTGGTGCAGCGGATCATGGATGCCGGCGCCATCATGGTCGGCAAGACCAACTGCTCCGAGTTCGGTATCGGCAATCTGGAGGCGTGGAGTCCGATCGCGGGCCAGACACACAATCCGTGGGCGGCCGAGAGAACTCCCGGGGGATCGAGCGGTGGCGACAGCGCTGCGGTGGCCGCCGGCATGGTGTCCTTCGGAATCGGCACAGACTTCGGCGGTTCACTGCGATTTCCGGCGCACTGCACCGGGATCGCTGCCCTGCGCCCGACTCCCGGGCGATTGCCGGTCGACGGGCAGTTGCCGCAATTCGCAGAGCTGCCGCCGCCGACCCGCCCGTCTTACCTGCAACGCGACATGCAAACCCCGGGGTTCCTGGCCAGGGCCATCAGCGACCTGAAGCTGCTCCTCGAGGTCGGATCCGGAAAGGCACTCGATGCACCTCGCGTTGGACGCGCCGCCTGGTTCGTGGATGACGTCTCCCCCGATGTGTTATTGGCCGTCAGGGCAGCGGTAGACGCCCTCATCGATTCCGACGTTCCCGCTGACGCCATCGATGATCCTGGGTCGGCGACCGCGGCGTCCCTCCTCGCGGAACTGCGCGACTCCGAGGGGCTGCCCGAGATCGCCTGGTTCGCCGCCGGACGCGAAGAGCTTCTCAGTCCGCTCGTCGCTCGGCTTCTGGTGCGACCGCTTCGTCCGCTGCGCACAGACATCCATTCCCGCATCAATCAGATTCGTGAGCGATTCGCGTGGCATTTCGACAGGGTCGACGTTGTGCTCATGCCCGTGGCGACCGAGCCCGCATTCCTCATTGAACCGGGCAGCCAGCCCGATCGGTCCACTCTCGATCGCCCCACCCGAATGGTCACACTGCTGGGATTGCCGGCGGTGGTCGTTCGTTGCGGCACATCGGGTGACGGCCTGCCGATCGGCGTGCAGATCGTCGCACGCGAGGACCGCGATGAAGACGCGCTGTACGCCGCGAGCCTGATCGAGAGCGCTCTCGGAGGTTCGCTGCCCCCGCTCCCCGAATCCTCGTCGAACCCTCTGGATGGATCACCGCAATGACACTCTCTCCGTCGGCTGCCGCTGCACGTCTCGATTCCCTGGAGCACGCACACACCACGTGGCGTGACTCGGGAACCATCAACCTGAACGCCGCGACGAATTCGCTGAGCCCCCGCGCACGGCTCGCGCTCAGCAGCGGGTTCGCCGAAAAGGGAATCTCGAGCGGCCTTCACAGCCGGCACCACCAGGGCGGCCGATACCTCGATGCCGCTGAAGAGTTGATCATGGAGATGACGACCAGCATGTTCAAGGGCGCGGCCGCAGACCTTCGGGCACCCACCGGCAGTCTTGCGAATGCGATCACCATCGGCGCGCTTGTTGGGCGCGATGACACCATCATGGTCGGCTCGGCGTCGAGCCTCGGCCACTTCTCCCTACGGGCGGCCGGGTGGGGCGGTCACCTGGCGGGTCGCGTCATCCCTGTTCCGTTCGCCGCGGATGGAGTCACTCTCGATGAAGAAGCGCTGTTCGCATCCGTTCGTCTGAACAAGCCCGCAATGATCGTTGTCGGCTCGCAAGCGATGCTGTTTCCGCTTGACCTCGGACTGCTGCGCAGGGCCGCGGACGAAGTGGGCGCGTTGGTCGTCTACGACGCCGCGCATCCGCTCGGACTGATCGCCGGCGGGCAGTTCCAGTCGCCACTCACGGAGGGCGCCGACATCATCTCGTCGTCGACCCAGAAAAGCTTCCCAGGGCCGGTCGGCGGCGTGATCGTCACCAGGACACCCGAGCTGATGGAGCCGATCTACACCGCGTCGAACGAATTCATGTCCAACTACCAGAACAATCGGGTGCTTTCTTTCGGGTACACGGTCGCAGAGATGGAGGAGTTCGGGCACGAGTACGCACGGGAGACCATCCGCAACGCACGCACTCTCGCGGACGTCTTCGCCGCCGAAGGCCTGACCCCGTTGTTTGCCGACCGAGGTGCGACACGCAGCAATCTGTTCCTCGTACCCCTCGGCTCCCATGACAAGGCGAACGCCTTTGCCGCCCTGTGCGAAGAAGCCAACCTGATCGTCTCGGTCAGCCGGATGCCGGGGGACAACCCGCCGCATCCGTTCGGTCTCCGGATCGGGGCACACGACGTGACCCGGCACGGAATGGACTCCGAACAGCTTCAGGAAATCGGAGCGCTACTCGGACGGCTGGCGCGCGATGCCAGCGCCGCGAAATCGATCGGCGTGCGGATGGCTGAGCTCGCTGCAGAGTTCAGCACTGTCTACTACTGCTTCGAGAACGGACGACCGGGCGGATCGCTGCCGCAGTAGCGAGGGTGCGTTGATTGCCTTAGCGGCGAATTCCCGATCGACGTCTGGCTCGGATCATGAAAAATCCGCCGATCAGAATCGCCGCCAGCGCACCACCCGGTTCCAGCGGGGATACCGAGGCACCGGTCGCCGCCAGTGCCGCAGCAATAGTGATCGTATAGGCCCGAACGGCTGGGTTCGCATCGCCGCCGGTCGCGGTGATCGTAAAAGCGAACGTTCCCGTCGTGGTGGGTGTTCCGGTGATCGCCCCGGTGGCCGCATTCAGCACGAGACCCGCCGGCAATGCCCCGGAGGTCACTGCGAACGATGTCGTATTGAAGGCCGGGATGGTGAACGCGTAGGCCGAGTGGACGGATCCCGCGGGAGGCGACGCCGAACCGAACGCTGCGAGCGAGATCACCGACACCGTGTCGGCGGAGTCATTGGCAACGTAGGCATATCGCCCATCCGGGCTGAACGCCAAGCCCTTTGGTCCGGCGCCGACCGTGATCGTCGGCGTGACCGCATCCAGGGTGTTCGTCGCCACATCGATCACCGACACCGTTGTTCCGCCATGGTTAGTGACAAACGCGTACTTCCCATCAGGGCTGAACGCCACACCCTGCGGGTCCGTTCCCACCGTGATCGACGGCGTCAGCACATCCGGGCTGTTCGTCGCGACATCGATCACCGACACCGTGCCTCCAATGTGGTTCGTCACGTAGGCGTACTTCCCATCCGGACTGAACGCCACCCCGAACGGGCCGAACCCGGTCGGGATCGTCGGCGTCGCCGCATCCAGGGTGTTCGTCGCCACATCGATCACCGACACCGTGTCGACGCCCTGGTTAGTGACATAGGCGTATTTACCGTCCGGGCTGACCGCAACCTCCGTCGGAGCGAATCCGACCGCGATGAACGGCGTCACCGCATCCACGGTGTTCGTCGCCACATCGATCACCGTCACCGAGCTGTTGGAAGTGGTGGTGACATACGCGTATTTGCCATCCGGGCTGAACGCCACACCTTGTGGGTTCGGTCCGACCGTGATCGAGGGCGTCACCGCATCCAGGGTGTTCGTCGCCACATCGATCACAGAAACCGTGGTGCCGGCGGAATCGGTGACGTAGACATATTTACCATCCGGGCTAACTGCCACCCCGGCCGGGCTCGAGCCGACCGTGATCGAGGGCGTCACCACATCCAGGGTGTTCGTCGCCACATCGATCACCGACACCGTGGTGCCGGTGGTGTCCGCGATGTAGGCGTATTTACCGTCCGGAGTGAATGCCACAGCCGATGGGCCAGACGGGACCGGAATCGGCGGGACCAGTGGGGCAGCCGATGCCGCCCCAGCACCGAGCACCGCGCCACCGATCGCCAGAACGGCGGCAAAAACTACGACGACTGTGCGCTTCATACGACTGACCCCATCTGAACGGCCCCGCGACCCCTCCAAACATTTCGACATTGGGGGTAAGACCGACAATGGCCGGAGCAGATTTACTCTAGCGGGAGCTGGCCCATCGCGTCTTACAGCGCAACCCGGCTCGAAAAT
>JAODAT010000075.1 GCA_025463565.1 Microbacteriaceae bacterium | reverse complement strand
CGCCGATCGTGTCGAATCCGGCGCCGACGGTCTCGCCGGCCTGGAACCGGAAGTGGATGCCTTCCAGGATGACGGCGAGCTTGTACGCCGAGAAGGCCAGGTACCAGGAGAGGTCCGGCACCGTGATACCGCGGACGGCCGCGTACTCGTCCACCAGTTCGGCGAAGGTGGGGTAGCCAGCCGCCGGGTCCACCGCGCTCGGCACGGCATCCGCGCCCTCGATCAGTCCGATGTTCCAGTACAGGCCGAGGAGGCCGAGGTCGGCGAACGAGTCGCCGATCGTGGCCATCTCCCAGTCGAGGATCGCGCCGATACGGGGTGTTCCCGCGGCGTCGACCGTGACTATCGCGTTGTCGAGACGAAAGTCGCCGTGCAGCAGCGATGCCTGGGTCGTTGCCGGCACGCGCTCGTGCAGCTTCTCCTGTAGTTCGTCGAGTGCCGGCAGCGCGCGGTTGCGCGACCCGTCGTACTGGGTGGCCCAGCGGCGTAACTGGCGCTCCAGGTAGCCGTCTGGGCGGCCGAAATCGGCGAGTCCGACGCCGGCCGGGTCGGTGGAGTGAAGTGCCGCGAGCGAGCGTACGAGATCGAGACTGAGTTGCCGAAGCTGCTCCGCAGTGAAGGCCGCGTTCGCCGCGCCGGATGACAGGATGCGCCCGTCGACGAAGTCCATCAGATAGAACGGGGTGCCCACGCCGGCGTCGCCCGCGCTGTCGTCGTCGAACCGGAGTGCTGCAGGCACGGGCACGGCGGTGCCGGCGAGGGCCGAGATGATCCGGAACTCGCGCGCCATGTCATGTGCCGTGCTCTGCACGTGCCCGAGCGGCGGCCGGCGGAGCACGATCGGGTCGCCGCCCGCGTCGAGCCGGTAGGTGAGGTTGCTGCGGCCACCCGCGAGGATGGTCGCCTCCAGCGGACCGGACGCACGGTCGGGGAGCGCGTTCGCCAGCCATGGCGCGAGCTTGTCGAGATCCAGGCCACGAACGGTCATGCCGCGACCTCGAGTTGCGTCTCGACGGCGGTGCGCAGTGCGTGCGGCATGGGCGTCGGCCGACGAGTCGCCCGGTCGACGAAGACATGCACGAACTCGCCGCTGGCGAGCTGCTCGTCGTCGCTTTCACGGGCGATCCGAAGCCGCCAGGTGATGCTGGTGGTCCCCAGCCGGCCGACGGAGAGGTCGACGGCGAGCGAATCGGGAAAGCTGCCAGACGCGGAATAGCTGCAGTTCGACGCCACGCACAGCCCGATCACTTCGCCGCCACCGATGTCGAGCCCGCCCTCGGCGATCAGCCAGCTGTTGATCGTGGTGTCCATCGCCTCGTAGTAGACGGCGTTGTTGACGTGCCCGTACACGTCGTTGTCGTTCCAGCGCGTCGGGAAAGAGCGCCGGTAGCCGCTCACGCCTTCGGCCCCCCAGCGACGTAGAGCACCTGTCCGGAGATGAAGCTCGCCTCCTCCGAACAGAAGAAGGAAGCAGCCACGGCGACATCCTCGGGCTGGCCGACGCGGCGAACGTCG
Source organism: Microbacteriaceae bacterium (assembly GCA_025463565.1). Classification (GTDB taxonomy): domain Bacteria; phylum Actinomycetota; class Actinomycetes; order Actinomycetales; family Microbacteriaceae; genus Lacisediminihabitans. Next base: position 114,286 of record JAODAT010000075.1, on the reverse strand, counting down.
ATCGTCTTCGCCGCCTCCTCGAGGAAGACGTCGAACGGCACCTTCATTCGGTTGGCCGTCTCGACCAGCATGTCCGTCTGGATGAAGCCGGGGGCGATCGCGTTGGCCGTGATGTTGTACGGGCCGAGCTCGATCGCGAGCGTCTTCGTGAAGCCCTGGATCCCGGCCTTCGCGGCCGCGTAGTTCGCCTGGCCGCGATTGCCGAGCGCGGAGGTGCTCGAGATGCTGACCGTTCGGCCCCATTTGGCCTCGACCTGGTGCTTCTGCACCTCGCGACTCATCAGGAAGGCGCCACGCAGGTGCACCGACATCACGGCATCCCAGTCGCCCTGGGTCATCTTGAACAGCATGTTGTCGCGCAGGATGCCGGCGTTGTTGACGAGGACGGTGGGCGCCCCGAGACCGGCGGCCACCTCGGCCACCGCTCGCACGACATCCTCTTCACTCGACACATCGGCGCCGACACCGAGCGCCCTGCCTCCCGCCTTCGTGATGGCGGCGACCGTCTCGGCGGTGTCGAGCTCGCGCAGGTCGACGACCCCCACCGCGTACCCGTCGGATGCGAGCCGTTTGGCGATGGCGGCTCCGATGCCACGGGCTGATCCCGTGACGATGGCGGTGCGCTGTTCTGTCATTGTTTGGTTCCTTCCGGCGGGGTGAACACGATGAGCTGCCGCAGGGCCCTGCCTTCGGCCAGGGCGTCCATGGCGTCGTTGAGCTGGTCGAGGGTGATCCGGTCGGAGATGAGCTTCTCCACCGGCAGCCGTCCCTCGCGCCAGAGCTGAGCGAAGAGCGGGATGTCGCGAGATGGCAGCGCTGAGCCGAGGTAGCTGCCGATGATGGTGCGAGCTTCCGCCGTGAGCTGCAGCGGCGAGATCGATGATTTGGCGTCCGGTGCTGGCAACCCCACGGTGACGGTGGTGCCGCCGGGCGAGGTGGCGCGCACCGCCGTCTCGAAGGCGCGGGCGTTTCCTGCCGCCTCGATCACGATGGGCGCGCGTACCTCGCCGAGCTCGTCGGGCAGGTAGACCTCGGCGGCCCCCAGTGCCTTAGCGGCATCGAGCTTTTCGAGGACTCCATCGACGCCGATCACCCGATGTCCGAGGGCCAGGGCAACGAGCACCGCGGCGAGCCCGACACCGCCGAGCCCGACCACCATTACCGTGTCACCCGGCCGAGGCCGGGCTGCGTTGATGACGGCTCCGCCCCCTGTGAGCACCGCACAGCCGAGCAGGGCGGCGACCTCTGCGGGGATATCGGCATCCACCCGTACGACCGATGCCCGGTTCACGACGGCATAGTCGGCAAACGCCGAGACGCCAAGGTGGTGGAACACCGGATGCCCGTCCCGGCTCAGTCGGGACGCCCCTCCGAGCAGGGTGCCGGCATTGTTGCTCGCACTGCCGCGCTCGCAGGGCAGGCGACCCCCGGTCGCGCAGCCGGCGCAGTCTCCGCATCGCGGCAGGAAGGTCATGACGACGCGGTCGCCGGGGTGAAGGTCGGTCACCCCGTCCCCGAGTTGCTCGACGATTCCGGCGGCTTCGTGCCCGAGCAGCATGGGGGTCGGACGCACCCGGTTGCCGTCGACCACGGACAGGTCGGAGTGGCAGAGCCCCGCGACCTCGACGCGCACCAGCAGTTCGCCGGGCCCGGGCGGGTCGAGCTCGAGCTCGCTGACGGTGAGCGGGCGGCTGGCGGAGAATGGCGCCTCGGCGCCCGATCTCTCGAGCACCGCTCCCGTGATCTTCATCGATCTCCCGCCATCCTCGTCGTGTTTCCACGCTACAACACCGAATGTCGGTGGTAGGTCGTTGACTGTTGTCACGACAACAAAGGAGAATGAATCATGACCTACCGCATCGACTGCGCCGCTGTTCTCACCGGCACCGCACAGGGCATCTGGAACACCTGGACCGACATGGTGAGCTACCCGTCGTGGGATCCGCGTGAAGAAGCAGTCACCATCGACGGCCCGTTCGCCGAAGGGGTGACCGGATTCTCGAAGCAGGTCGGTCCGCGGGCCGGATCGACGTTCCGCATCACCCGGGTCGATCCGATCACCGGCTGGACCAATGAGTGCCCGCTCCCCGGTGGGCGTCTCGTCATCGAGCATGGGATCCGCGACGACGGTGATGGTACGGTTCACGTCGCCAAGAGTTACGAAGTGTACGGGCCGATGAGCGTGCTGTTCCGGCTGTTCTTTGCTCGCGGCATCCGTTCCGAGGCGCCGTCCACCTTCGCGGCGCTCGAGACCGAGGCCCGCCGCCGGGCTAGCGCGAAGTGAGTTCGCGCATCAGGTCGAGCCCAGCGGCGAAGACCGGGCCGGCCGTCGGCTCTCCCATCAGCGCGTCGAGCGGGGCCTGACCGAAATGCAGTCCATCGGTGACCAGCAGGCTCACTCGCGCAAGTCCCGGCGTGAGCGGGGGGCGCGCGCCATCCCAGACGCCGGCCAGCGCCAGTACCGAGGCCCCGGCCATCAGCACCCGGTCGATGAGCGGGCCGACCGTGGGGTCCGGAACGTCCCAGATCACCGCCGCGCGGAATGTGCTCCACGGCTCACCGGGCGATATGCCCGCCCACTCGGCCAGGGGCACATCGCCGAAGAGCAGATCTCGCATGGGGCAATGATGGCGCATGACTGAGCCGCCCGCCGGTCCGCTCGCGAGTCCCGGCTACTGGCTGCGCCGTGCCGCGCAGCGCTGGCGACGCGAACTCGGGGTGCTGCTTCGACACCTCGATCTCACGCCCACCCAGTTCGACGTCATCGCTGCGACGAGCTGGCTCGGCAAGACCGGCTCGGCGCCGACGCAGCAGGAGATCGCCGAGTTCTCCGGCAACGACCGGATGATGACCAGCAAGGTGCTGCGTGGCCTGGAAGCCCGCGGCCTGGTCGCGCGTCGACCGGAGGGCCGCGTCATCCGGCTGTCCGTCACGCCGTCGGGCCGGGAGGTGGTGACCGCGGCGACCGCGATCGCCCGCGGTCTCGATGCCGACTTCTTCTCGCGGGTGTCGCGGCCGACGGCACTCCGCGAAGAGCTCCGCGGTCTCGTCGGCGATGTTTAGGCCGCGACGCCCAGCTTGATGAGCGAGTCCTCGACGATCTTCAGGCCCGAGAGACCCGGCATACCACTGATGTGCTCGTCGATTTTACGGGCCGCCTTACGACCCTCCTCGCCACCCATCAGGTGACCCATAATGTGCTGCACGTCGTCGCGCTCCATGATCGACGACCCGACCGGTGCCCAGAAGTGCGAGAGCGCGAAGCGGGCAAGCACCTGGGCCTTTCGGGACTTCGCCAGTCGGGCGCGAGCCTGCGACGTGTAGAACGCCACGTGGCGGGCCTCCTGCTTGGCGATGCGACGCAGCAGCTCGGCCAGCGTCGGGTTCTCTTCGAGCTCGGCCATGCGGTTGTATGCGGTGATGGCTGACCACTCGTTGGCGGCACCCCAGGCCATATGTACGGCGACGAAGTCGTTGCCGACGATGTGTCCGAGCAATGCCTGCTTGATCGGGTCGAGCCGGTCGCGCCAGGCGAACTTCAGGCGTGTGGCCTTCAGCTCGTCGAAGTCGAACTGCACCCCGTGAGCGCTAAGCACTTCAGACAGGGCTTCGCCGTGCCAGAACTCCTCGCGGTTCCACATGGTCATGAACGCGCTGACCTCGGGCTCCTTGTGAGAAGGGGTCGTCAGAAGGTCGCGGGTGTAGCAGACCGTGTGGTATTCGACGTCGGCCATGTACCGAATCGTGCGCAGCGAGCTCTCCGGCAGCGGGTTCTCGCGGAACGAATCGAAATCGAGGTCGTCCCAGTGCACACTGACCGAGGTCGCAGTGTACTTGTCAATATCAAACGCCATGGGATGTCGTGGCCCGGTCAGACGCGGCGTCCGACCCCTGGTCACTTCCTTTCGGGATCGACGGTAGTTCGGAGACGACCGGCGCACTCGATGGGTGCACGGTGGCCCCCTTCTTCCAGTCGACGATGTTCCAACGCTTTTCCTGCGCATGACGGTAGAGCTGCAGGTCGGGGTTCACGGCCGTCGGGTTGCCGACGAGCTGAAGCCAGACGAGGTCCGCGTGGCTGTCGCCGTAGCCGTAAGACTTCGAGAGGTCGTAGTCGTTGGTCGCCGCGTAGTTGCGAAGCCACGCAGCGCGGGCCTCATCGACGAGCGGCGGATCGGCCAGGTAGCCGGTGAGCACGCCGTTCACCTCGTGCATGCTGCCGGCTACCACCTCGTCGAAGTACGGAAGAAAGGGCTGCACCATCAGGTCGATCGTGCCTGTGACGAGGATGGTGTGGTGGCCGGCCGCGCGATGCTCCTGCACGCGCTGCAGTGCCTCGGGCAGCGCTCGGCGCATCATTGCCCTGCCGAAGCTCCCGCGCACCTGGCGCTGGATGTCGGAGACCTTGAAGCCCTCGTACCGCCGCATGAAGGTGCGGATGAACTCACCGCGGTCTCGACGCTCCGCCATCACATAGCGGCGCAGCGAGAACGCGAAGTTGCCGAGGTCGTGTGCGACCTTCGCCCGCGGCACCGTGCTCGACCAGAGCTGGAGGTACTGCTTGACCAGGTTGGACTCGAGCACCGTGCCCTCGAGGTCGAAGACCGCCACAACATCCGTGCGTGCTGGCAGCAGCTGGGCGCCCTTCGGCTTCGCCTGCGGACGGTTCGCGAACGCGCGCGTGAGGGTGGTGATCGCCGGGAAGTGCACCTTCTGCAGGTAGTCGTCCCAGTCGATGGCGGTCAGGTCGAAGCCGCGGTCGAGCTGCAGCTTCGCGGGGATCGACGCGTTCAGCGCACGCGTGTTCGTGTCGTCGAAGATGATCTCCGTCTGCACGTACGCGCGATACAGGTTGGTGTAGCCGCGCAGGATCTCGAGCTCGTGCTGGCCGCTCTTCACCCTGTCCAGCCAGCCGCGGGTTCGCGGTGTTGTCGGCAGGCGGTAGATGAGTCGTTCGGCGCGATCGGCCTGGTTCTCGCGCTTGGCGAGCTCCCGCTCGACCCGCTGGCCACCGGGGAAGCGCCACTTGGGCACACGGATGTCGCCCTTGGCGTCGGGAACCGGATTGGCCGTGAAGTAGTCGTAGACCTGCTCGTGCATCTTGTGGAACGGCAGCGGGTTCGTCTTGCCCGAACTCACGTGGTAATACTTCGGGTTGGCTGGGTCGGCGGTCGTCGCCGCCGCGGCGAGGATCGCATTCACGACGTAGTCGACGGGGATGACGTCGAGCACGCTGTCGGGGAGGCCCGGGAAGTCGGGCAGCTGGCCGCGTCCGTATGCAAGGATCAGCGGGTCGGCCACCTTGAAGCCGTCGATCCAGCCCGGGTACGGGTGGTGGAGCGAGCTCTCGATGATCGACGGGCGCACGATGGACAGCCGGTGACCGGCCTGTGCCCACCGGGTCTCTGCGACCCGCTCGGAGAAGGCCTTGGTGAGCGTGTAGACGTCCGTCCAGCCCAGGCTCTCGGCGCGCATGCGGCCGTAGTCGACCAGGCGCTCACGAACCCAGTCCTGGCGAGCGAGCTCAGCGAACTGGGACACCGCCTGGGGGCCGGTCTTGCCATGCCGGGCGCGGGCCTTGGCCAGCTGCTCGCGCAGCGCCTCGGGCTGGCGGGATTCGAACTCGACCCGCTCGCGTGCCGACTTCGCGGCGGCGTACTCGGTCTCCCAGTCGACGGTGTGTGTCAGGGATGCCTCTGGCGCGATGCCCTTGCGGATGCCCTGCACGTAGGCGGTCGACACGTGCACCACGTGCGGGTCGCTGCCGCTACTCAGCAGTGCGCCATAAACACCCAGGCCACCGCCGACGTTCGTGTCGAAGGCTTCGTCGATCGGCGGATCGAACGACACGGTCGACGCGCCGTGGATGACGATGTCGATGTCGCTCGGAAGCGTTCCGACATTGCCGAGGCTGCCCTCGACCACGCTGACCCGCTTCGCGACCTCGGCCATCGCTGTGGCCTCGCCCACTTTCTCGATCCAGTTCTTGAACACCGGCTTGCGCATCAGGTTCTGCAGGCGGCCTTCGCCGGTCTGGCTGCCCTTGCCGCGCACCAAGATGGAGATGCGCGTATCCGGGTAGGTCGAGAGCAGTCGCTCGAGCACGGCCTGGCCCACGAAACCGGTCGCCCCGGTGAGGAAGACGTGTTCGTTGGTGAGGAACTTCGCCGGAGCCTGCTTGGCGGTGGCCGGTCGGGTGGGGGTCATGGCTTTGCGGCCTTTCGGATGAGGCCCAGCCCGGCTTGCCCGGGAAGCGTGTCGATGCGTGCATCGAGGGTGGCGATGGTGTCGGGGGACGACAGGAACAGGTACTCGTAGAAGAACCGGGTGTCGGCCTTCGGCTGGGCCTTCGCGCCGATCGGCCACGGGGTCTTTGCCAGGTTGCGACGGGTGACGGAGCGCGAACCGGGGGAGTGCAGCAGCCGGTAGCGGGACTGCGCCTCGAAGAAGAGCAGCTGCCGCTCCTTCACCTCGAGCAGCATGGTGATGGTGCGCTCCAGTTCGTGATGCGGCTGCTGCTGGGCAACGCGCGCGTATGCGGCCTGCATCAGCCACTCGTCGACGGTGCCCTCGGTCATGTGCACGGCGGTCATCGGAACGCCGATGATGTTGCCGATGATCGCTTCGCGGATGGTGTGCTCGCCGGCCGTGCGGAACACCGTCTCGGGCTTGGCATCCGACGCATCGTGTGCGGCGACGATGGCGTCGAGCGCATCCGCGATCCAGAACTTCTCGAAGGCCCAGGTGGTGAGAAAGGCGGTGACCCTTGCGTCTTTGTGGGTGGCTGTCACCAGCACGCCGCGGAGGTGACTCATCGTCGCCCGCTCGATGTCGCGAAGGTAGGCGAGAGCCCGAAGTGTCTGCGGGTTGAGGGGGGCGTCGACGTATGCGGACAGGTCCAGGTCGTCACGATGGTTGCCTGACGCCGTACGGGCGAAGGCGCGCACGTCGAAGTCGGCGGCCGGGGCCGCCATGCTCTCGGCAGTGATGCTGTCCAGAGACGCATCATCATTTTGCTCAGGCATTCGCCTGTACCTCCGTCGGACTCGTCGATCTATCGGATGATTCTACCGAACTCCCGCTACGGGGGCCGTAGCGTAATGTATGGCTCATGGCAACGGCTCTCATCACGGGCGGCACCTCCGGCATCGGCGCCGAATTCGCCCGGGTGCTGGCGGCCGATGGGCACGACATCGTGCTGGTCGCGCGTGATCGTGCCCGGCTCGACGAGACCGCGAGCGCGTTACATGCGGCTTCGGGAATACATGTCGAGGTGATCGCAGCGGACCTTGCCAGCCGTGCTGACGTTCTGCGGGTCGCCAAGCGCCTAACCGACCCCGACAAGCCCGTCGACATCCTGGTGAACAACGCCGGATTCGGCGTGCACTCGAGCCTGCTGTCCGAAGACACCTCGGTGCACGAGCACGCCTTCGACGTGATGGTGCGCGCGGTGCTCATCCTCGGGGCGGCGGCCGGTCGCGCCATGCGATCCCGAGGGAACGGCACGATCATCAACGTGGCCAGCGTGGCCGGCCACCTCACTATGGGGTCGTATTCGTCGATCAAGGCGTGGGTAGGGTCGTACAGCCAGGGGCTGGCGGTCGAGCTCCGCGGTACGGGGGTCACCGTGACGGCGCTCGAACCCGGCTGGGTGCGCACGGAATTCCATTCCCGCGCGGGCATCCGCACCGGGTCCATTCCGGGCATCATGTGGATCGACGCAGGGCCGCTGGTGCGCACGGCGCTGCGGGACGCACGCAGGGGCAGGGTCATCTCCATACCGAGTGTTCGGTACAAGGCGGTCACCTGGTTTGTTCGGCACGCGCCGCGGAGTGTCGTCAGGTCGATCTCGGGCGCGATTTCCTCAGCGCGCCGAGAGGATGCCGAGCAAACGACAGCGGCAACCGATCCGAACACAGCGGTGGGCACGAGCGGGCAGGGGCACTGACGATGGCGGACCGTTTCACCTCGCCGGCGATGGCCAGCGTGCGTTTCGTCGCACAGCGCGGGCTGCTGCGCCCGCTGATCTGGCGGCTGGCGACGGTCACCGTGGTCGGGCTCGACCGCATCAAAGATCTCGAGGCGCCGTTCATCGCCGTCGCGAATCACTCCAGTCACCTCGACGCACCGCTCGTCATCGGCGCGACTCCGAAACGGCTCTCCCGCTATCTCGCCGCCGGAGCTGCAGCGGACTACTTCTTCGATGTGCAGTGGCGAAAATGGCTCACCACGCTGTTCTTCAACGCCTTCGCCATCGAGCGGGGCACCGAGCGCAAGCGCGCCGGCCAGTCGAAGGCGCTCCTCGAACGCGGCGTTCCGCTGCTCATCTTTCCCGAGGGAGGCCGGTCGAAGACCGGCGAGATGGGCAAGTTCAAGGCCGGCGCGGCAGCACTCTCGATCGCCGCGGGTGTGCCCATCCTGCCTATCGCGCTCATCGGCGCCAGTACGGCGATGCCGCGTGGGGTCAACTGGCCGTTACCTGGCCGACTGCCCGTCTGTGTGGCATTCGGCGCGCCCATGCAGCAGGCTGATGGAGAAACAGCAGAAGAATTCAGCGCGCGAATCGCTGGGCAGATTCGTTCACTACACGATTCGGTGCAGCCGACCGGCAAGCCCGTTCACGCGGAAGAGGAAAACATATGACTGGCAAGAGTGACGTCGAGCACATGAAGTGGTGGGGCTGGGGCGTCGAGGGCGTCGGCTTTCACCATGAAGACAAGCCTGAGTTCGCTCCCTTCGTCGAGAAAGCCGTTGCGATCGACCTTTGGAAAGCGGTGCCTGCCGAACCGGCTCCGTTCGAGAACCTCGATGTACCCAAAGCTGTGATCACGAGTGCCTTCTTCTCCAAGCTCGCTGCCGTCGTCGGTGAAGACAACGTCACGAGCGACGACATGGAGCGCGTCGTGCACACCTTCGGCAAGAGCCTGCGCGACCTGGTGCGCGTTCGCTCCGGCAAGATCGACCGTGCTCCGGATGTCGTGGTGTACCCGGCAGACGAGGCTGAGGTGCAGGGCGTCGTCGACGCAGCGGCTGCTGCCAATGCCGTCATCATCCCGTTCGGTGGTGGCAGTAACATCGCGGGCAGCCTGGAGCCGATCGCCACCGAGAAGCGCACCGTCGTGTCGCTCGACCTCGGCCGACTCGACAAGGTGATCGAGGTGGACGCCGACTCCGGTCTGGCCCGCATCCAGGCCGGCGTGCTCGGCCCGTACATGGAGGAGCAGCTCGAGAAGCTCGGCTGGACCATGGGTCACTTCCCCGACAGCTTCACCTACTCGACCCTCGGCGGCTGGATCGCCACCCGGTCGTCTGGCATGCAGTCCGACAAGTACGGCGACATCGCCGACATCACGCGCGGCCTCCGGGTTGTGCGCCCCGGTGCGCCGTTGGTTATCCGTGCCATCCCGAGCACGTCCACCGGCCCGAGCGTCCGCGAGATGATCCTCGGCAGCGAGGGTCGACTCGGCGTCATCACCGAAGCCACGGTGCAGGTGCACCGCATTCCGGCGAAACGCGACGTCTACGCGTACTTCTTCCCGTCTTGGGCCGTCGGCCTGAAGGCGATGCAGGAGATCTCGGAGAGCGATGCCGCCCCCACGATCACCCGCGTTTCCGACGCGCGCGAGACCGGGTTCTCGCTCGCCACCAGCAAGGCATCGAAGGGCATCACCAAGTTCGTCTCCGGCACGGTGCTCCCGGCGATCTTCAAGTCGAAGGGCTGGAACCTCGAGGAGATCTGCCTCTCGTTCATCGGCTACGAGGGTGGCGAGGCTCACGCCAAGCGGCAGAAGAAGCTTGTCGACGCGATCGTGAAGAAGCACAACGGCATGGGCGTCGGCAAGGGCCCCGGCGTGCTGTACGACCAGAAGAAATTCGACACTCCGTACCTGCGCGACTTCCTGCTCGACCGGGGCGCCGCCGGCGACGTGTCGGAGAGCGCGGCCCCGTGGTCGAAGCTCGCCGCGCTGCACGACGGCGCGTATGCGGCCGCCCAGGCGGAGTTCGACAAGCTCGGCCGAACCGGCTGGATCATGAGCCACCTGTCGCACTCGTACCACTCCGGCGCCTGCCTCTACTTCACCTTCGCCTTCGCCTTCGGGGATGACCCGCTCGGCGAATACGACAAGGTGAAGAACGCCATCCAACAGTCCTTCCAGGACAACGGCGGATCGCTGTCGCACCACCATGGCGTCGGGCGCGAGCACTCGCCGTGGCTGGAGCAGGACATTTCGGCCGGCGGCGTCGAGATCATGAACGATCTCTTCGAGAGCACCGACCCCAAGGGACTGTTCAACCCGGGCAAGATCATCTTCAATGGCCAGACCTACGCCGACGAGCGTGCGGCGAACGCGAAAACGGCGACCAAGGCGCCTGCCAAGGCACCGGTCAAGGCTGCGGCGAAGACCGCGGCCAAGGCGCCCGCAAAGGCAGCAGCGAAGACTCCGGCCAAGACGACCAGCCGTGCCACCTCGGGCAAGGCACCGGCGAACGCCAGGTCGAAGGACTAGTTACCTCAAATAACTAGGCGACCTTCACCGTGACGGCGAGTGGGTCGAGTGAGAACTCGGCCCACTCGACCGACCCGATGAGATCGCCGTCGGCCTGGAATGTTGCCGGGTCGTGCAGGGTCATCGTCACCGTCTTGGCCGTGCGGTAGCGAAAAGTGTCGCCACCGTCCGCGTCGGTGGGGGGAACCGTGGTCGGGATCGGCCCCTGGTACGGAGCGATCCAGTTGACGAAGCGACGTCGATCCCGGCCGATCAAAGACCGTACCGCGAGCACATCGAGCAGCCCGTCATCGATCTCCGCTCCCGGCAGCAGATGGATGCCCGCGGTGATCGTGCTGCAGTTGCCGACGATGAGGGTGTGCAACCGCGCCGACACCGGCGTGCCGCCGTCGAGCGACCAGGTGACGGATGCCCGACTGGTGCGGTAGGCGGACCTCACGATCGGGCTCACATAGGCGAGCCAGCCGAAGCGCTTCTTGGCCAGCACATCGGTGCCCTCCACCATGTCCGCGTCGATGCCGAAGCCGGCCATCACGAAGTATGGCCGCACCGAGGTCGTGCCGTCGGCGAGGCGGTAGGAGAGAACGCCGACGTCGACCGGGCGGTCGACGCCCGTGAACGCGATCCTGGCCGCGGCTCCCAGGTTGGTCAAGGGCAGGTGCAGGTTGCGTGCCAGGAGGTTCGCGGTGCCGCAGGGCAGGATTCCGAGGGGTACACCGGACTGGCGCAGTGCCGACGCCACCTCGCTCACCGTGCCGTCGCCTCCGGCGGCGACGACCAGGTCCACCTTCGTTCCCAGCGCATCGCCGACGACGTCGCTGGTGGGCGTCTCGAGAGCGGTGGGGAGCCAGAGGGACTTCTCCCAGCCCTCCCGGGCCTCCCATTTCGCGACCGTGCGTTCGACCCGCGCGAGGTCGACCCGCGCCGGGTTGTAGATGACGGCGGCGCGCTTCGTCACGGCGCGAGCGACGGCCAGAGAAACTCGAGCACGCTGTCGGCCCAGTCGTCGGCCGAGCTGCTGCCGCGGATCGACTCGGCGATGAAGGTGCCGAGAAGCAGGCTCATCACCAGCTCGATGTCGAGGTTCGCGCGGAGCTCGCCGGTGTCTGAGCGCCGGCGCAGGTCGTCGCGCAGCGGCTTGGTGTTGGCCCTGATGCGCTCGTGGAGCAGCATGGCGAACTCGGTGTCCTCATTGAGCATGATCGCGGCGACGGCGCCGCGGCCCACGATGTTCTCGATGGTCTCGCGGGCATGCACGAGGAACCAACGGAACGTATCGTACGCACTCAGGTCGATCGGCACGGCGATACGGATCGCGGCGGCGTCGATGACCGCTCGCAGCAGTGCCTCGCGATTGCGATGCCGACGGTAGATGGTGGTCTTCGCTACGCCCGAGGCGGCGGAGACGGCCTCGATGCTCACGGCGACGGGGCCTCGACTGCGCAGGAGTTCGAGCGCGGCGCTGGTGATTCGCTCATCCACGGAGTCGTCGTGCTCCTGCACGAGGGCGAGGCTGCGGTCGGTCACAGGCTGCCCCTCCTCCTCGGCGCGTGCGTCTGGACGCTCGGTGGATGCAATCGTACCTTTCCGTGCCCGACGAACATCCGGCGTACTCCCAGCCTGCTACCGTCGAAAGCAACGCGGAGGGGGATGCGTGGGGACGTTCGTGGGGATCGGGATCGTGCTGATGGCGCTGTCCCTGCCCGGGATGATCGCGCCGGAAGCGATCTGGAACATCTTCTCGTCCTGGCAGTTCAGCAACCCGGACGCGATGCGCCCCGGGCGACGGAATTTTCGCCTGGCGCGAATCAGCAGCGCGACGTTCTTCGTGCTGGGAGCTTCTGCGGTGGTGGGGCCGGTCTGGCCCGGCAGCCTTGACGCGAAGCTGACCGCAACCCTCGTCACGGGTCTCATCGGCTTCGTCGTGCTGCTCGCGGTCGTCGTGACCGTGCTCATCGTTCGTCGTCGCCGGATTACCGCGGGCCGGGCGACCGAAGACGCTCCTCCGCTGAATGAGCCGAGCGACGCCGCATACGGAATCGAGTACGGCTCGATCATCGTCTCGGTGATCGTGATCTTCGCGATCGTGTTCTCGCTCATCGGTGTGCAGCAGCGCACGAAGGCGGAGGTCGACGCACTCGTCCATCCGACGACCAGCGCGCAGGACCAGAAGGACATCGACAACGCGATGATGTTCTTCAACTCGATCGACCTTTCTCCCGTGCCCGTCGTCACGAGCGTGCCAGCGGGCGCGAAGGTGGCAGACAATTTCAGCTGGGATCCGGTCGACGTGTCATCGCGCCTTCCGAAGAACGCGTGGGACCAGGCGACGCCTGACCACGGCGCGGATGCGATTCTGAAAAAATCCGCGCTCGTTCTCGACTTCGTCGGATTCAACTGCCTGATCGATGGGATCGTCGTGCAGGAAACCGCCACGAGCGTCTCCATCGGGCTGCTGGTCAGCGACGGCTCGCCCCTTGCCAATGGCGCGGCCCCGCCGGACTGCCTGAAGGGCAACACGATCTACAGCTACCTGCAGCCCGTTCAACTCAAGGCGCCGCTCGGCGATCGTACCGTTCTCAACCTCGAGGGAATGTCGGCCTACCAGAACGTCAACTAGGTGGTCACCCACTACCAGGCTGCTGCTGTGTAATCCTTCAGGAAAACGCCGAACACATCTTCGCCGGCCTCCCCGCGCACCACCGGATCGTAGACCCGGGCCGCGCCATCCACGAGGTCGAGCGGGGCGTGGAAGCCTTCCTCGGCGAGGCGCACCTTCGTCGGGTGCGGGCGCTCATCGGTGATCCAGCCCGTGTCGACGCTCGTCATGAGGATGCCGTCGGTCTCGAACATCTCCTTCGCGCTCGTGCGGGTGAGCATGTTGAGTGCGGCCTTCGCCATGTTGGTGTGCGGGTGCCCGGGGCCCTTGTATCCGCGACCGAACTGGCCCTCCATGGCGGAGACGTTTACCACATACTTTCGTCGCGCATCCGATGCCGCAAGCGCCGGGCGCAGGCGGGAGACCAGCAGGAAAGGCGCGGTAACGTTCGCAAGCTGCACCTCGAGCATCTCGAGCGGATCGACCTGCTGCACGTGCTGGGTCCAGCTGTTGGAGTCGTGCTCATCGGGCACCAGGCCGCCGGCATCGATTGCCGTGCCCGCCGCGAGCCGGTCGAGCGAGCTGGAGCCGGCCGTCATCGCGAGCTCGGTGAGCTCGGCCGCCTTCGCGAGAATCGGATGCGAGCCGATCGAGGCCTCGAGCGCCTGCGGGTGGGCGTCGTTGGTGTGCCCGAAGGTGAGCAACTCCGGCAGGGGACCGTCGGGCAACGGAGCTGACTCGGCCTCGGCGAGCGGCGCGTAAGAGCCGGGGGAGCGGCGCACGGTCTGCGCGGCGTTATTGATGAGGATGTCGAGCGGGCCGGCCGCGATCATCGCGTCAGTGAGACCCACCACCTGTGCCGGATCGCGCAGGTCGATTCCGACCACGCGCAGGCGGTGCAGCCACTCCGCCGAGTCGGGGAGCGATGAGAAGCGGCGGACGGCATCACGGGGAAAGCGCGTCGTGATCGTCGTGTGAGCACCATCACGAAGCAGCCTCAGTGCGATGTACATGCCGATCTTCGCGCGGCCGCCGGTGAGAAGGGCTCGCCTGCCGGTGAGGTCGGTGCGGGCGTCGCGCTTCGAATGGTTGAGCGCGGCGCAGTCCGGGCAGAGCTGGTGATAGAACGCGTCAACCTGCGTGTAGTGCTGCTTGCAGATGTAGCAGGGCCGGGATTTAAGCAGGGTTCCGGCGGTGGGAGCGGCGACCGTGATGGCCAGTGGGATGCCGCGGGTCTCGTCGTCGATACGGTCGGGGGCGCCGGTGGCCGTGTTCGCCACGACGGCGCGGTCGGCGTCGGCGATCTCGGCTCGCTTCTCGAGGCGGCGGGTCTTCTTCACCGACTTGAACATGCGTGCCGTCGCCTGGCGCACGGTGACGAAGTCGGGATCCTCCTCGTCGATGTCGCCCATCGTGGCGAGCACACGCAGCGTCGCTGCGAGGTCGTCGGGGTCGATGGAGGGCACATCAAAGTGTAAAGCGGGTCGAGCTTGTCGAGACCTCACCAACGAGTTGCCCATCGGTGAGGTCTCGACAAGCTCGACCCGCTCTTAGGGTTGAGGCATGGCAACCGCTCTCGTCGACAGGATCCCGTCGACCTACGATCCGGATGCCGCGTACCAGCAGTTCGTGGAGTGGGCGGAGGGCCGCGGCCTCGCCCTGTATCCCGCGCAGGACGAAGCACTGATCGAGATCGTCTCGGGCGCGAACCTGATCCTCAGCACCCCCACCGGCACCGGCAAGTCGCTCGTCGCGACGGCCGCGCACTTCGTGGCGCTCGCGCAGGGACAGCGCAGCTACTACACGGCCCCGATCAAGGCGCTGGTGAGCGAGAAGTTCTTCGCGCTGGTCGAGATCTTCGGCCCGGAGAACGTCGGCATGGTCACCGGCGACTCGAGCGTCAACGCCGATGCTCCGATCATCTGCTGCACGGCGGAGATCCTCGCGAACCTCGCGCTGCGCAACGGCGCGGCGAGCGAGGTCGACCAGGTGATCATGGACGAGTTCCATTTCTACTCCGACCCGGAGCGAGGCTGGGCCTGGCAGGTGCCGCTGCTCACGCTGCCGCGCGCGCAGTTCATCCTGATGTCTGCCACGCTCGGCGATGTCGACTGGCTGGCTGACGACCTCAGCGACCGGAACGGGCGGGAGACCGCGGTGGTCACCGGCGTGGATCGCCCGGTCCCGCTGCACTACTCGTATGCGACCACGCCGGTACACGAGACTGTCGAGGACCTGCTCGGCACCAACCAGGCTCCGATCTACATCGTTCATTTCTCGCAGCTGGCCGCGCTCGAGCGGGCGCAGGCGCTCACCAGCATCAACGTCGCCACGCGTGAGCAGCGCGACGCGATCGCGGATGCCATCGGGGCGTTCCGCTTCACGACCAACTTCGGGCGCACGCTGAGCCGCCTCATCCGCTCGGGCATCGGCGTTCACCACGCCGGGATGCTGCCCAAATACCGCAGGCTGGTCGAGCAGCTCGCCCAGCAGGGCCTGCTGAAGGTGATCTGCGGCACCGACACGCTCGGCGTCGGCATCAACGTTCCGATCCGCACCGTGCTGTTGACGGCGCTCACCAAGTTCGACGGAACGAAGATGCGCCAGCTCAATGCGCGCGAGTTCCACCAGATCGCCGGGCGGGCTGGCCGGGCGGGATACGACACCGCGGGCACGGTCGTCGTGCAGGCGCCCGAGCACGAGACCGAGAACGCCCGGCTGCTGGCGAAGGCGGGGGATGACCCGAAGAAGATCAAGAAGATCGTTCGCAAGCGGGCGCCCGACGGCTTCGTCTCCTGGGGGGAGCCGAGCTTCCAGCGACTCGTCGACGCGCAGCCCGAAACACTGACGTCGAGCATGCGGGTGAGCCACGCGATGATCCTCAACGTGATCGGGCGCGGTGGCGAACCGTTCGACGAACTGCGACACCTCATCGAGAACAACCACGAGCCGAGGCCCCGGCAGCTCGAGCTCGCCCGCCAGGCGCTCGCCATCTACCGCACGCTCCGCACCGCGGAGATCGTGCAGCAGGACGCCGGCGGGCGGATCAGCCTCACCGTCGACCTGCAGGCGAACTTCGCACTCAACCAGCCGCTTTCGCCGTTCGCGCTCGCGGTGTTCGACCTGTTGCAACCGCGGGAAAAGCGGGTCGAGCTTGGGCCCCCGCCGAGCAGTCCGGACGATTCGTCAGAATCGGCAGGCGGCTCAGCAGGGATCGAAATCTCACCGACGAACAACGCTGGTGAGCTCTCGACAAGCTCGACCCGCTCTATTCAGTACGCCCTCGACATGATCTCGGTGCTCGAGGCCACCCTCGACGATCCCCGGCCGGTGCTCTCGGCGCAGCAGTTCGCGGCGCGCGGGGAGGCGGTGGCCGCGATGAAGAGCGACGGCATCGAGTACGACGAGCGCATGGAACTGCTCGAGCAGATCACCTGGCCGAAGCCGCTGGAGGAGCTGCTGGATGCCGCCTTCCAGACCTATCGCGCATCGCAGCCGTGGGTGGGTGACTTCGAACTGAGCCCGAAGTCGGTGGTGCGGGACCTCTACGAACGCGCCATGACGTTCAACGACTACATCGGCTTCTACAAGCTGAACCGTTCGGAAGGCCTGGTGCTGCGCTACCTCTCCGACGCGTATCGGGCGGCCCGGCAGACGATTCCCGACGAGGCGAAGACCGAGGAATTGCTCGACCTGATCGAGTGGCTCGGTGAGCTGGTGCGCCAGGTCGATTCGAGCCTCATCGACGAGTGGGAGTCGATGATCAACCCGGTCGGCGAGCTGGGGATCGATGCGCCCGTACTGCCGCCTGTTCCCCACGGTGTGACCACCAACGTTCGGGCTTTCCGCACGCTGGTGCGCAACGAGCTGTTCCGACGCGTGCAGCTCGCCGATCTCGGCGACTACGAGCAGCTGGGCGAGCTGGATGTCGCGGCCGGCTTCGACGCCGACCGCTGGGGCGACGCCATGGACGACTACTTCGACGCCCACGGCTCGCTCGGCACCGGCGGCGACGCCCGCAGCGCCGCCATGCTCGACATCCGGCAGTCGCCCACCGAGTGGACGGTGCGGCAGATCTTCGACGACCCGGCGGGGGACCACGACTGGGGAATCAGCGCAACGATCGATCTGGCCGAGTCCGATGCGGAGGGTGTCGCCGTCGTGCGCGTCACCGCTGTTGGCATGATCTGATGGCGGAGCGCGAGCGCAAGCGGCGCGGTGTCAGCTACTTCGAGAGCGCGCAGACCTTCGACGGCGTCGCGATCTGCGTCAAGCGGTACCCGACCGAGATCGTCGGCGGTCCGGTGTTCGTGCTGGTGCACGGCATCGGTGTTTCGAGCCGCTACTTCCACCCGGTGTCCGCCGAACTCGCGAAGCATGGCGAGGTCTACCTGATCGACCTGCCGGGCTACGGAGCTGCACCCGATCCGAAGACGAACGCCTCGATCTCCGACCACGCCGGCGTGGTGGGCGCATTTCTCGAGCGGGCACAGCTCGACAAGCCCGTGCTGGTCGGCCACTCGATGGGAACCCAGGTCGTGTCGCAGCTGGCCGTCGACCATCCCGACGTGACCGACCGGGTCGTGCTGATCGCCCCGACGATCTATCCGCCGGAGCGGAAACTGTGGCGGCAGGCGCTGCATCTCGGGCACGACATCCTGCTCGAGCGGCCGTGGGTGAACGCGATCGTGTTCACCGACTACATGTTCCGGTGCGGTGTGCCGTACTTCCTCAGGCAGTCGAAACCCCTGCTCGCCGACCGCATCGAAGACCGCATGCCGCGGGTGCGGGCGAAGACGCTGGTGATGCGCGGAGACCGCGACCCGATCGTGCCGCGCGCCTGGGCGCAGCGGGTCGCGGATCTGGCGGTCGACGGCCGGTATGCGGAAGTGGAAGGTCCCCACATCATCATGTGGAGTGACGCGAAGCGCGCCGCCGAACTCATCGTGGAGCACTCCCGATGAACTGGGTGACGGATGCCGGGGCCGTCGTCTACGACCGGCTGTACCAGATCGGCAAGCAGGCCACGCATTACTTCGGTCCGGCCCCCGCCGACCGTTATCCCGGCGGCGACAAGGCACCCGTGCTGCTGCTGCCCGGCGTCTACGAGACCTGGCAGTTTTTGCGACCCGCGGCCGACTACCTGTACGGCCTCGGGCATCCCATTCACGCGCTGCCGGAGCTCGGCTACAACCGCGGGCGGATCGCCGAGTCGGCGACGCTGGCCGAGGCGTACCTCGACGCGCATGACCTGCGCGGGGTGATCCTGCTCGGCCACAGCAAGGGCGGCATCATCGGCAAGCGCATGATGGTTGCGGATGACGCGGCCGGCCGCATCGCGCAGCTGATCGCGGTCTGCAGCCCCTTCGGCGGGTCATCCCTCGCCCGCTTCGCGCCGAACCCGGCGCTGAGGGCGTTTCATCCGCGCAACGCACTGCTGCTCGAGCTCGCGGAGGAGCGGGCGGCCAACGCGCGCATCACCTCGATCTATCCGCGACTGGACCCGATCGTGCCGAACGGGAGCCGACTCGACGGCGCGACGAATGTGCAGCTGCCGATGGTCGGCCACTTCCGGCCGCTCAGTTCGCCGCGGCTGTTTTCGGAAATCGGTCGGGTGGTGGGCGCCGAGGTAGAAGAATGACGGCAATGGAGAAGCATCAGCGGTTAGTGCTCATCATCGCCATTCTCGCGTCCTTCGTCTCGTTCCTCGACGGCTCGGTCGTCACGGTTGCGCTTCCCGCCATCATGCGCGACCTCGGTGGCGGGCTGGTGACGCAGCAATGGGTGGTCGACGCGTACACGCTCACCCTCGGCGCGCTCATCCTGGTGGCCGGCTCGCTCAGCGACCTGTTCGGCCGCATCGTCGTTTTGCGTGTCGGACTCATCCTGTTCGGCATCGCCTCGCTGCTCTGCACCTTCGCGCCGACCGCCGAGTTTCTCATCATCGCCCGCGCCGTGCAGGGCATCGGAGGTGCGCTGCTGGTTCCCAGCTCGCTCGCGCTCATCCTGTCCAATTTCAGCGGGGCCGCGCAGGCCAAAGCAATCGGGCAGTGGACCGGATTCACGAGCGTCGCGTTCATCACCGGCCCGCTCGTCGGGGGCCTGTTCGTCGACCTGCTGTCCTGGCGGCTGGTCTTCGCGATCAACGTCATCCCCATCGCGATCGTGCTGTACCTGCTGTTCCGGCTCAATCAGAAGGACGAGCACGAAGAGGGGGTCAAGATCGATGTCCCCGGGGCGATCCTCGGCATCTTCGGCCTCGGCCTGCCCGTGTTCGCCCTCATCGAGCAGAGCAACTACGGGTTCGCCAACCCTGTCATCTGGGGCAGTCTCGTGGTGGGCATCCTCGCGCTCGCCGCGTTCCTCTGGCGCGAGCGGGTCGCGAAGCAGCCGATGGTGCCGCTCGCACTCTTCCGCGTGCGCAACTTCTCGTTCGGCAACATCACCACGACCCTCGTCTACGGCGCCATCTCGGTCGGCGGCTTCCTGCTGGCGATCTACCTGCAGCAGGTCGGCGGCTACAAGGCCACTTTCGCCGGGCTGGCGACGCTGCCGGTGACTGTTATCAGCATCCTGCTGTCGCCGACGGTCGGCAGCCTGGCCGGTCGGTTCGGGGCCCGGCTGTTCATGACGGTCGGTCCGCTGATCGCGGGCGCGGGGTTTCTCTACTACGTGTTCTTTACCAGCGCGCACCCGTTCTACTGGACCGAGATCCTGCCGGGCGTGATCCTGTTCGGGCTCGGGATGACGATCACGGTCGCACCTCTCACCAGCGCGATCCTGGGCGCGATCGATTCCCGCCAGGCAGGCATCGGCTCTGCGATCAACAACGCCGTTTCGCGTGTAGCCGGCCTGATCGCGATCGCGTTTCTCGGACTCGTCGTCGGCGAGCACCTGGCGCTCGGCGGATTTCGGCGCGGCATGCTGCTTACGGCCATCCTGCTGTTTGCCGGCGGAATCGTGTCGTTCGTCGGCATCCGCAACGTGAAGGGCGCCGAGCCGGCGGCTAAGGAAGCAGTACCGTTACCAGAGCGATGACGAGGGCGATCGCGAGCGATCCCACGATGATGATGACCGCCTTGCGCTGGTCTTTGCGGCGGTACTCGGTTTCGTGAACGGCTTCCGTGTCGCCGACCGCCTTGTCCATGTTGAACAGGCCCTGGGTGCCGAACTTCACGCAGAAGTGCAGAGCTGACTGAAGAAAACCGGTCGCGCCAAGACCTGCGGGCAGAATGACCAGTAGCCGCCACGGCCACGGAACGTCGAAGACGACCGCCGCCGCGATGAAGAGCACGGTGACGACGAGCCCGACGATGCCCGAGCGGCGGCGGCTTCGGATCTCGGCCGGGCCGATGTTGCACACGCCGGGGATGTACACGTTCTGCGCTGTGGTCGTCATCCGCACAATCTACGCGCCCAACATTCAGATCATCCGTCGCAATTCGTCGCTCGGCCCGTCGCTAACCGACGATTTGTGACAGATGAGTTGTGACGGATGCGAGCTACGCGAGCAGTCGATCGCCCGCGAAGGCCAGCGCGATCACGTTGACTATCGCCGCGGCGATGATCAGCTGGAACAGCAAGCGGGTCGGCGGCCGTCGCAGCACCACGGCGATCGCGGCGGCAAGCAGCAGGGTGAGCACCAGCGCGACCCACTGCAGCACGGTCCGGTCGCCGACGGGACCGAAGAATGCCAGCAGGCCGGCGACGGCGAGCACGGTCCAGATGACGACACCGGATGCCCGCCGCCCGATGCGATGGGGAAGCCCGGCGACGCCGGTGCGGGCATCGTCGTCGAGGTCGGGCAGCACGTTGGCGAAGTGCGCGGCGATTCCGAGCATCGCGCCGAGGGCGAGCGCCCACCACGCGGCGATCGCCGGCTGTGGGCGAGCGAGCGTCGTCACCATGGGCAGCAGGCCGAAGCTGACGATGTACGGCAGCACCGAGATCCAGGTGTTCTTGAGCCCGGCGTTGTAGCCCCAAGCCGAAGCGATGAACACGAACTGGGCCACGGTCGCCTGCCAGCCGAGCGGAGCCGTCAACGCCAGCGAGAGGACGACGCAGGCGAAGGCGGTCGTGCGGACGGTGCCTGCACTGATCAGGCCGAGCGCCACCGGCTTGTCGGTGCGGCCGACGGCACGGTCGCGTTCGGCGTCGATCCAGTCGTTGGAGAGGCCGACGGAAGCCTGGTTGAACAGGAACGCCAGTCCGAGCAGAAGCACCCGCCACCAGACGAGGTGCAGCCCGATGCCGAGCACCACGGCGACGATGGTCACCGCGATACCGGGCCCGGGGTGCGTCGACAGGGCGAGCGCGCGCAACCGGGTCAGCATCCGGCAATCCTATTGCCGCAAGAAATTGCGCAATTTGCGTAATATCTTGCATATGTCACAGAGACTGGCCGAGGTGGCCCGCAAGGTCGGAGTGAGCGAGGCGACCGTCAGTCGCGTGCTCAACGAGAAGCCCGGGGTGTCGGATGCCACCCGGCAGGCGGTGCTCACCGCCCTGGACGTGCTCGGGTACGAGCGCCCGACCAAGTTGCGTGGCGAGCGGGCCCGGCTTGTCGGGCTCTTCCTGCCTGAGCTCAACAATCCGATCTTCCCTGCCTTTGGCGAGGTCGTCGGCGGCGCGCTCGCACAGAACGGCTACACACCGGTGCTCTGTACCCAGAGCGCCGGTGGCATCAGCGAGGCCGACTACGTAGATCTGCTGCTGCAGCAGCACGTCTCGGGCGTTGTCTTCGTCGGCGGCCAGTACACCCAGAGAGACGCGCCGCACGAACATTACGCGCGCCTCACCGAACTCAACCTGCCGACCGTGCTCGTCAATGCGCCGATCGACGGGCTGGGTTTCGCTACGGTATCGACAGATGACGCGGTCGCGGCCGAGCAGGCTCTCGCGCACCTGCACCAGCTCGGTCACACCGAGATCGGACTGCTGCTCGGACCCGAGGATCACGTTCCCTCGCAGCGCAAGCTGGAGGCGGCCCGCAGGGTTGCCGCAGGGTTCGGGCTGCACCTGCGCGACGAGCTGATCGTGCATTCCCTGTATTCGCTGGAGGCCGGCCAGGCCGCCGCGACGCGCCTGTTACGTGCGGGTGCCACCGCGATGCTGTGCGCGAGCGATCCGCTGGCGCTCGGTGCCATTCGCTCCGTGCGCCGCGCGGGCCTGCAGGTTCCGCTCGATGTGTCGGTGATCGGCTTCGACGATTCGGCCCTGATGAACGCGATCGACCCGCCGCTCACTACAGTGCGGCAGCCCATCGAGCCGATGGGACGGATGGTGATCGAGCTCTTGGTGGCGCAGATCTCGGGCGCGGTTGCGGCAAGTGAGGAATTCCTTTTCGAGCCGGAGCTGGTGGTGCGGGGATCCACTGGTCCCGTGAATCGGCACGCAATCGAGCGCAAAAATACGTAAGTTTCTTACTATTTGTTTATTTCTTGCGTTGATCTGTCAATAAAGCTACATTCCTGACTGTGCCTTCGGGTGCATGCCAACACTGGCGTTGACAGGAACGAGCCGTACGTGGAGTCTCTCCGCATCGAGGATGCCCCGACCGGGCACGCGACCCAGGTCGCGCCCAGCACGACCGACCCCGACTGGTGGCGCACCGCCGTCGTCTACCAGATCTATATCCGCAGCTTCGCGGACGGGAACGGTGACGGCACGGGCGATCTCGCCGGAGTCCGATCGCGGCTGGCCTACCTCAAGGAACTCGGCGTCGACGCGATCTGGTTCACCCCCTGGTATCGGTCTCCGCTCGCCGATGGCGGGTACGACGTGGCCGACTACCGGGCAATCGATCCGGCGTTCGGCGACCTGGGCGAGGCGGAAGCGCTGATCAGTGAAGCGCTCGCGCTCGGCATCCGGACGATCATCGACGTTGTCCCGAACCACGTGTCCGACCAGCACGAGTGGTTCGCCGCCGCGCTCGCCTCGGCGCCCGGCTCTCCCGAGCGGGAGCGGTTCTGGTTCAGGGACGGAGTCGGCCCGGGCGGAGACGGGATGCCGACGCACTGGGTCTCTGAGTTCACGGGCGACACCTGGACGCGCACCACGAATCCCGACGGAACGCCGGGCCAGTGGTACCTGCACCTGTTCACCCCACAGCAGCCCGACCTCAACTGGAACCACCCGGACGTGCGCCGCGAGTTCGAAGACGTGCTGCGGTTCTGGTTCGATCGCGGTGTCGCCGGCGTGCGAATCGACTCTGCGGTGCTGCTCGTGAAGGACCCGGCACTGCCGGAACTGCCCGAGAACCCGGCGCCCGGTGAGCACCCCACGGTCGACCGCGACGAACTGCACGACATCTACCGCGGCTGGCGTGCCGTTGCAGACGGTTATCCGGGAGCGCGAACGCTGGTCGGCGAGATCTGGCTGCCCGATATCGACCGCTTCGCCAAATACCTGCGCCCCGACGAACTGCACATGGCGTTCAACTTCGACTTCATGGGACGGCCGTGGGATGCGGCGCAGTTGCGCGACTCCATCGACACCACCCTGGCCGCCCACGCCCCCGTCGACGCGCCGTCGACCTGGGTGCTCTCCAACCATGACGTGACCAGGCCGGTAACCCGTTACGGTCGCGCCGACTCGTCATTCGCGTTCACCAGTAAGCGTTTCGGTACCCCGACCGATCTTGAACTCGGTACTCGGCGCGCCCGCGCTGCCGCCCTTCTGGTGGCGGCCCTTCCGGGGTCGCTCTACATCTACCAGGGCGACGAACTCGGACTCCCCGAGGTTGAGGACCTGCCGCTCGACCTCATCCAGGACCCGATGCACTTCCGGTCGAACGGGGTCGACCCCGGCCGCGATGGATGCCGGGTTCCGTTGCCCTGGCGCATCACGCCTGACGGCCTCGGCTTCGGTCCCGTCGGCGCCGGAACCCCGTGGCTGCCACAGCCCGCGGACTGGGCCGCCCTCGCCGTCGAGGCGCAGGAGAGCGACGCGTCGTCGATGCTCTGGCTCTACCGCGAGACTCTGAGGCTGCGGCGCGCAATCTCCGAGCTGGCTGCTGGGGAGTTCCGCTGGCTCGACGCCGGGCCTTCGGTGCTCAGCTTCGCCAGGGGCGATGGCTTCGTGCACGTGACCAACCTCGGCGACGGCGCCATCGAACTCCCCACCCATACCGACCTTCTGCTCGCCTCTCGGCCTCTCGAGAACGGCCGACTACCCAAGGATTCTTCCGCCTGGCTGCGCACACAGCACTAGCCGCGCGAAAGAAGCGTTCGCCAACCGGCGTATCGCCCGCATCACCGAAGTACCCTCATCAACAGAAAGAAAGGCACAGACAATGAAGTCACCAGGCAAAGTCGCTGCTTTCGCAGTCGCCGCGCTCGCCGGTGTCGGGCTTCTGACCGGTTGCTCGTCGGGCAGTTCCGACGCCAACGGCAAGGTCGCGATCACCGTCGCCAGCCTCATCCCCGGTAGCTCGCCGGACGCCTTCAAGGCGTTCAACCAGCACATCAAGGACTTCGAGAAGGCGAACCCCGACATCCTCGTCAAGCCGGTCGAATACCAGTGGACGGGTCCGACCTTCTCGGCACAGCTCGCGGCGGGCACCCTGCCCGACGTGTTCAACGTGCCGTTCACGGACTCGAAGTCGCTGGCCAACGCCGGCCAGCTGGCTGACATCACGAGCAACGTGAAGCAGCTCTCGTACTACGACAAGTTCAACAAGAGCCTGTTGCAGGTCGCGGAGAACGACAAGGGCGACATCTTCGGCATCCCGTACGGTCCGTACGCGTATGGCCTGTCGTACAACCGCGCGCTGTTCACCAAGGCGGGGCTCGACCCGAACAAGCCGCCGACGACGTGGGACGAGGTGCGCGCCGACGCTAAGACGATCTCCGACAAGCTCGGCATCGCCGGGTTCATGGAGTTCACCAGCGGCAACACCGGCGGTTGGGGTCTCACCGAGATGACTTACGCTCGCGGCGGCCGCATGGAGACCACCTCCGGCAGCAAGACGACTGTCACAGCGGACAACCCGCAGACGGTCGACGCGCTGAAGTTCCTGCAGCAGATGCGCTGGACGGACAACTCGCTGGGCAGCAACTTCCTGCTCGACTGGAGCGGCATGAACCAGTACTTCGGTTCGGGCCAGACCGCGATGTTCCCGAGCGGCTCGGACGTGCTCACCTCCCTGGTGCAGCAGGACGGCGTGAAGGCCAGCGACTACGGTCTCGCGCTCATCCCGACCTCGGGTGCCAACTCCGGCGTGCTCAGCGGCGGTAACGTCGCAGTCGTGAGCGTCGGTGCATCCGCGGCCGAGAAGGCGGCTTCGGTGAAGTGGATCGACTCGTACTACATGCAGAAGCTGCTCGACAAGAGCGCGGCGGTTACCGACGCGAAGTCTCTCGTCGCGAACAAGCAGCCGGTCGGCGTCCCGCAGTTGCCGATCTTCGACAAGGCGCAGCTGGACACGTCGCTCGGCTGGATCGACAGCTACATCAACGTGCCCAAGTCGAATGTCGCACCGTTCCAGGATGGGATCTTCACCCAGACGATCATTCCGGAACCGGCGAAGCACACGCAGGAACTGTACGGAGCGCTCGACACCGTCGTCCAGGCGGTGCTGACCGATAAGAATGCGGACATCCCCACCCTGCTCAAGGGCGTGGACACGCAGATCCAGGCACTGATCGACGCGGACGCGGCGAAGAAGTAGCCACCATCGCGGGGCCGGCCGACTCTCTCGGCCGGCCCCGCACCCAATCGAAAGACGGACGACGATGACCGCCACGACAGCCATACCTGCGCACCGAAGGCGCAAGCGCACGCCGATGACCTGGCTGCGCGGCGGCGGATTGTGGAACCTCCTGTTCCTGCTGCCGATGCTCATCGTGTTCGGGGTCTTCTCGTGGGGCCCGATCGTCGAGTCCGTCGTGATGAGCGTGCAGAAGACGAACTTCGTGACCACCAGTTTCGTCGGCATCGACAACTTCGTCGCGGTGTTCAACGACCCGCAACTGGCCACCGCCGTCACCAACACCGCATGGTTCGCGCTGCTCGCCCTCATCTTCGGCTATCCGCTGCCGCTCATCGTCGCGGTGTTGATGAGCGAGGTGCGGCGGCGTCGCGGCCTGTTCAGCGCCCTCGCCTATCTTCCCGTCGTGGTGCCGCCGGTCGTCGCGGCACTGCTATGGAAGCGCTTCTTCGATGCCAGCCCGCACGGCGTGTTCAATACGATCATCGGCTGGGTGGGCATCCCGCCGCAGCCGTGGATCCAGAGCGCATCGAGCGCTATGCCCTCGATCGTGCTGGAGGCGACGTGGGCGGCCGCCGGCGGAACCATCATCATCTACCTGGCTGCGCTGACCAGTGTCGCGCCTGAGCTGTACGACGCCGCGGAGGTCGACGGTGCCGGCATCTGGCAGAAGATCTGGCATGTGACTCTGCCGCAACTGCGCGGCGTGCTGCTGGTGACGTTCATCCTGCAGATCATCGGCACGGCGCAGGTGTTCCTCGAGCCGTTCCTGATCACCGGGGGTGGCCCGGTCAATTCGACCCTCACCATCCTGCAGCTCATCTACCGATACGCCTTCACCAACAGCATCGGGGGCGACTACGGCAAGGCGACCGCGCTCAGCATCATGCTGGCGCTGGTGCTCGCCGCCTTCTCCTTCGTCTATTTCCGAGTCACCAGGGCCTGGAGCGAGAATTGACCGCCACAAGCACTACGCAGAGCGGGGTTCTCGAGCTCAGCGCCGGCGCACGCGTCAAGAAGCCCGCCAAACCCCTGCCCGAGCAGTCCGACCGCAGCATCGTGTCGCATTCCGACTGGCGCAAGAAGCGGGTGTTCTTCGGGCTCTCCGCCCTGCACCTGGCGTTGCTCGTGCTGCTGGTGCTCTGGGGAATCGGGCCTCTGCTGTGGCTGCTGAAGTCCGCCATCACGCCGACCCAGGACACCCTCCAGGCGCCGATGGAACTTTTCCCGCACGGGGTGGCCTGGAGCAATCTCTGGTCGGCGTGGTTCACCGTCGGCATCGGCACGCAGTTCCTCAACACGGTCTGGGTCGCGATCGGATCCTGGTTCGTCCAGCTGCTGGTGGCGACGACCGCGGGCTATGTGCTGGCTGTCCTTCGCCCGGCGTACGCGAAGGTGTTCAACTGGCTGGTGCTGGCGACGCTGTTCGTACCCGCAGTGGTGCTGCTGGTGCCGCTGTATCTCACGATCCTTCATCCGCCGCTCATCGGCGTCTCGCTGATCAACACGTTTTGGGCGGTCTGGTTGCCGGCCGGCGCGAACGCGTTCAACATCCTGCTGGTCACCCGATTCTTCAGCAACCTCCCCCGGGAGATCTTCGAGGCGGCCCGCACAGACGGCGCAGGGCCGCTGCGGCTGTTCTGGTCGATCGTTCTTCCGCTGTCCCGCCCGATCCTCGGAGTGGTGTCGGTGTTCGCGATCATCAACGCCTGGAAGGACTACCTCTGGCCGATGCTCGTGCTCACGAACCCGGCCATCCAGCCGCTCTCGGTGCGACTGCCCAACATCCAGTCGATGACCGACCTGGGGGTGTTCCTCGCGGCACTCGCGATCTCGATGATCATCCCGATCGCGTTGTTCCTGTTCTTCCAGCGGATGTTCCTGCGCAGCGCCGGCCTCGGCGGTGCGGTCAAGGGCTAGGGCACGGGCAGCAGCAGGATCTTGCCGATGTGCGCGGACGATTCCATCCGTTCGTGCGCAAGCCGGGCATCCGCCAGGGGGAACGTGCCGTCGATCACCGGAACGATCTGACGGCTTTCCACCAGAGGCCAGGCGTTCTCCCGCACGCTGCGCATGATCTCCGACTTCTCGGCGACCGGTCGAGCGCGCAGCATCGATCCGTGGATGCTCGCCCACTTGCGCATCAGCAGCCCGACCGGCAGCTGGCCGGTCTCCTGGCTCTGGTCGCCGATCAGCACGATCCTGCCCCGCTTGGCAAGTGCCAGCAGGTTGCGTTCGACGTAGGCACCGCCCACCGCGTCGAGGACGACGTCGACACCTCGGCCATCGGTCTCCTGCTTCACCCGCTCGACGAAATCCTCCGCGTGATAGTCGATGAGGATGTCGGCCCCCAGGGCCTCGCACGCGGCCAGCTTGGCGGGGCTGCCGGCCGTGGTCGCCACGCGGCAGCCGAGCGCTCGGGCGAGCTGGATGGCGATGGTGCCGATCCCGCTGGACCCGCCGTGCACGAGCACCGTCTCGCCGGCGGTGAGGCCGGCGATCATCACCAGGTTCGACCAGACCGTGGCCAGCGCCTCCGGGAGTCCGCCCGCCGCGACGAGATCGAGGTCGTCGGGCACGGGCAGCACGTGCTCGGCATTCGCGACGGCGAGCGTCGCGTACCCGCCGCCGGGCAGCAACGCACAGACCCGGTCGCCGTTCGCCCACCCCGTGACGCCGTCGCCGACGGCGACTATCGTTCCCGACACCTCGAGCCCCGGCCAGTCCGGGGTTCCGGCGGGGGAGGGGTAGTTTCCCTCGCGCTGGTTGAGGTCGGCATGGTTGACGCCCGCTGCGGCCACGGCGATCACCACTTCTCCATGGCCAGGGACCGGGTCAGGCAGCTGGGTCGCGACGAGGGCTTCGGGGCCGCCGGGCACGGGAACGGTGATCGCCTTCATGAATGAGACGCTACTAGAGTGCGGTCACCTGCTCGCCGGAACGTGGTAGCCCAGCGCCGCGAGCACCTCGTACGGCCGCTCCACGTTGCCGAAGTGTCCGCAGTCCGGGATGACGCTCAGCAGGCTCGATGGCAGGATCGCCTCCAGCCTGTCGAAGTCGCCCGCGACCACGAACACGTCGCGGTCTCCGCGGGTGGCTCGCACCGGGCACCGGATGGCCGACCAGGTCGCCACGGCGTCGTAGCCGAGGGTCGCCGACGCTGCTGCGGTGAACGCTCTCGGCCGCAGTTCGTGTGCGAGGGCCGTGCCCTGGGTCGGGGTGACCATGCGCCAGTGCCGGAACAGCGGGAAGGTGAGCGGCCGGAGCAGGCCGATCCTGGCCATCCCTCGTACCAGCGTGGGGCCGGCCGGCCCGAGCGCGGTGAGAAACTGCATCACTCGCCAGAGCATGGTGAAGCCGGGGAGGAGCGCAAACCGCCTGAGCGGATGCGCGACGCTGTCGATTACCGAGAAGGTTGTGCCCGAGACCATGCCGACGGAGAGCACGTTCTCGGGGCGGGTGGCTGCGAGGTGGAGCGCGACGAATCCGCCGAGCGAGTGGCCGACGAGATCCCACTCGGTGTAGCCGAGACGCTCGGCCGCTATCGCCACGAGCGACGAGATGGCAGAGATCGCACGCTCCGCCCTGTCGTCTGTCAGCACGGCGTCGCCCCAGCCGGGCAGATCGAGAAGCACTGTGTCGCCGAAGGGTTCACCGTGCGGCTCGGCCGCCTGCAGCATCGGGGTCCAGGTGGTCCAGGACCCGGCGGCCCCGTGCAGGAAGAGGGTGGCGCGAGTGGACGAACGAATCGCGGGATGTCGTGCGACGCAGGTTCCGAGCTCATTGGAGACGGTCGTGGTCGTGAGCCCGAACTCGATCGGATCGCTCACCAGGTCGAAGGGCGAGTAGGGCCCGGTGCTCAGCGGATCGGGCATCAGTCGGCTCCGCCCACGATTTCGAGTCGCATTCGACGCAGGTCTTCGAGCAACGCCCCGATGATGATCCAGTTCTGCGGGTCTGGCTTCGCAATGACGAGCGGGGCGGTCAGTGCCGGGAGTTCCGCGGTGATCGGATGCGCGTCGCCCGTCGGCGTGGTCTCGTTCGGGACGAGCAGGAGGAGATCATGTGCCACACGATCTAGTTCGACGGCGATGGACGAGACGACGGGATCGGCACTGAGACTGGGGTCGTACCGGTCATGCAGCCCGCGCACCATCCCGGGGATGGTGTTGACGAAGACCGTGATCACAGGCAGGAAGTCCCGATCGCGGGCGAGCAGTTGCCGGTGGCGTCGGCCGCGCGGATTGAGCGCGAGGCTGTCCTCCGCCCTCTCGATCGCCGACACTGCCGCATCCCGAAGCCCGCGCAACGTACGGGCGCGGGCCAACAGGGCATCGAGCGACGCCCTGTCCTGGGGCTCGCGCAGCGCGGTGGCGATTCCGCGCAGGCTCCCTGCCACCTCATCCGCGACCCGCGTCAGTGCGGCCCTGGCCGGCCCGGTAAGCACCGGCGGCACGATCGCCGCGTTGACGATCAGGCCGATCACGGCACCGATCACGGTCTCGAGGACGCGGTCGAGCGCATAGCCGTGGGTCTGCGTTCCAATGGCGAGCACGAGCATCGCACTGATCGGGATCTGGTTCGATGACCCGGGGGAGAGCCTCAGCAGCCAGGCCAGCATGAGCGAGACGACGATGACGGCGAGCACCACCCAGCTGGCATGCCCGAAGGCCGCGCCAGCGGCATAGGCGATTAGCACGCCGACGATCACGCCGACGCTCCGCTCGATGCCCTTCGACAACGACTGGTTCACGCTCGGCTGAACGACGAGCAGCGCGGCGATCGCGGCGAAGAACGGCAGCGGCTGCTGGAGGATGACCGTGCAGGCCAGCCAGGACAGGATCGCAGCGACCGAGGTCTTGACGACCTGCAGCAGCGGGCTGCGCGTCGACGCACGCAACGAGTCGATCAGTCGCATCCGTCCAGAGTAGCGGGGACGATCCGGCCGATATGGGCTACTTGGTCGGGAGCTGGTATCCGCCCAGGGTGCTGGAACTCGTGCTGGTGAGTTGGTGGGCCGGCAGAGGAGCGGCGGTAGCGCTCGCTGCGGAGCCGAAGAAGACCCCGACGACCAGAGCGCTGGTGAGCACGCCCGCGGCGGACACGCCACTGGCGAGTGCGGTAACTCCGGTGAGCGTGCTGGCGCGGCGTGCGCGGCGCACGTAGACGGCGATCCCCACCAGGGCGACGGTCGCGATCGCGACCGTCAGCACCAGGGGGAGGGTGAATGCGTCCATGACCGCGGGTACGGCCGACTGAGCAGCATGCATTACTCGTGTTCCTTTCGGGTAAGGAACGGCCCATGTCGGGTACATGGACAGTTGTCGCGTGTCCGTCTTTAGGGGGACAACGGATGCAACTAGATGAAGCTATCAGTTGTCCCCCGAGGGGGTCAACAAGCCATTGACCCCACAAGGGGTCACAAAATGGGAATGCTGCGGCAGACAGCCCTGTTCGCCCCCGTATGAGTACACCCGATGCAGCCCAGTCCGGCACGTTCACGATCGGCGGTGACCTGGCGGTCAACCGGCTGGGCTACGGGGTCATGCAACTGCCGGGCACAGGGGTCTGGGGCCCGTCTCCCGACCCCGAGAACGCGGTGAGGGTGCTGCGGCGCACAGTCGAACTGGGGATCAACCTCATCGACACCGCAGACTCGTACGGTCCGTTCGTGGCCGACCACCTCATCCGCGAGGCCCTGCACCCGTATCGCGACGACCTGGTCATCGCCACGAAGGTCGGCTTCACGCGCCAGGGCCCGAACCAGTGGATCCCGGTCGGTCGTCCCGAATACCTGCGCCAGCAGGTGGAGCTGAACCTTCGCCATCTCGGAATCGAACGCATCGACCTTCTGCAGCTGCACCGCATCGACCCGAAGGTAACGCTCGAAGACCAGCTGGGCGAGCTGGTCGCCCTGCAGAACGAGGGAAAGATCCGCCACCTCGGGCTGTCCGAAGTTAGCGTCGATGACGTCAAGGCGTCGCAGAAACTCGCGACCATCGTCTCCGTGCAGAACCTCTTCAATGTGGCCCGCCGCGATGCCGAGCCGCTGCTCGATTTCGCCACCGAGAACAACATCGCGTTCATCCCATGGTTCCCGCTGGCCACCGGCAAGCTGGCGAAGCCCGGCAGCTCACTCGACGCGTTGGCGACCAGGCACGGAGCGAGCGCATCCCAGCTCGCGCTGGCGTGGCTGCTGGCGCGATCGCCGGTCATCCTGCCGATTCCTGGTACGTCGAGCGTCGATCACCTCGACGACAACGTCGCCGCTGCTTCGCTGAAACTCAGCGCCGAGGAGCTCGACGAGATCTCGGACGCCGCTTAGCTGGCGACGAAGGCGGCCTTCTCCTCGGCGGCCGCCATGGCATCGGCGGCGCGCACGAGCGCGAGATGGGAGAAGGCCTGCGGGAAGTTGCCCGCCTGTCGGCCCGCCTTCACCGCGTACTCCTCGCTCAATAGCCCGACGTCATTGGCGAAGCCCACCAGCCGGTCCATCAGCGCCCGGGCCTCCGACAGGCGCCCGGTGCGCGCGTACTGCTCGACCAGCCAGAACGAGCAGGCGAGGAAGGGGTGTTCGCCCGCTGGCAGCCCGTCTACGCCGGTTTGGGTGAGGTATCGCATCACGAGCCCGTCCTGGATGAGTTCCGTTTCGATTCTCGCGACCGTGCCGAGCATCCGCGGGTCGTTCGCGTCGATGTAGCCGATCTGCGACAGCAGCAGCAGCGAGGCGTCGACCGTCTCGCTGCCGTAGTACTGCGTGTAGCTATTGAGCTTCTTATTGAAGCCGCGCTTTTCGATCTCGGCGCGGATCTCTTCGCGCAGCTTCTCCCAGCGCTCGACCGGCCCCTCCTGGCCGTAGTTGCGCACGCCGTCGATGGCGCAGTCGAGGGCGGCCCAGATCATCGCGCGGGAATGCGTGAAGTGCTGCGTTTCGCCGCGGATCTCCCAGATGCCGTTGTCGGGTCGTGACCAGTTGTCCTCGACGAAGGTCATCAGTGCTCGCTGCAGCGGCCAGGAGAACTCGCCCTCGGCCACCCCGATCCTGCGGGCGTCGCGAAGCGCGATCATCACCTCGCCGAAGATGTCGCCCTGGTACTGCCGCCATGCATCGTTGCCGACTCGCACCGGTGATGCGCCGTGATAGCCGGGCAGCGTGGTGAGCTCCCACTCGGTCAGCCGGCGTTCGCCTGAGAGTCCGTACATGATCTGCACTTCGGCCGGATTTCCGGCGATGGCGCGCAGCAGCCAGTTGCGCCAGGCGTGTGCTTCGTCGGCGAAGCCGTGCGTGAGCAGCACGCCCAGCGTCAACGACGCGTCTCGCAACCAGACGTAGCGATAGTCCCAGTTGCGGGATCCGCCGAACTGCTCGGGGAGGCTGGTGGTCGGCGCGGCGACGACGCCCCCGGTGTCTTCGTGGGTGAGCGCCCGCAGGGTGAGGAGCGACCGGTGCACCTGGTCGTGATACAGCTCCGCATTGGTGCACTGGGCGGCCCAGTCGCTCCACCATTTCTTCGTGTGCCGCAGGCGCTCATCGATTTTCAACGGCTCCGGTGGCTGGCGGTGTGCCGGGTACCAGGTCAGCGTGATGTCGACGGTCTCGCCCTTAGTCACGACGAACTCGTTGCGATGCGCGTTGTCTGAGGGCTTCAGCTCCGGACCGCGGAGAATCAGGGCATCGGGGCCGGCGACCGCCACCAGGGCGGGGCCGTGCCGATCCGGGCGCTGCCGCATCCACGGCAGCGCCTCGGCGTAGCCGAAGCGCACCCGGAGTTCCTGTTTCATGGTCACCCGGCCGCGGATTCCGCGGACCCTGCGCACGACATCCGCCCGCCGGTCGCCATGGGGCATCACATCGGTCACTTCGACTTCGCCGCTCTCGGTGACCCAGCGCGTGACCAGGATGAAGGTGTCTTCGACGTAGGCGCGGCTTGTCTCGAGCACCTCGTCTTTGGGTGCGAGCAGCCAGCGCCCGTGGTCCTCGTCGCCGAGCAGTGCGCCGAAGGTGGACGCCGAGTCGAAGCGTGGCAGGCACAGCCAGTCGATACTGCCGTCTCGACCGACGAGCGCCGCCGTGTGGCAGTCCCCGATCATCGCGTAGTCCTCGATGCGCAGAGCCATGTGCACAGTCTCGCATTGGTAGCCTGAGCGCATGGTCGAACACATCGGTTCTCTCGTCATCCTCGGTGCTGGGGGTGACCTGACCAAGAGGCTTCTACTGCCCGGTCTCGGCCAGCTCCTCGACAGCGATCGGGGCTATGAGATCCAGTTGCTGGGGGTCGGGTTCGACCCGATGACGAATGCCGAATGGCAGTCCCGCGTGCGCCAGTCCTTCAAGGATGGTGGCACTTCGAGCGCCAGGTCGAAGGCCGTCGCGAAGGCCTCCCGCTACCTTCAGGCCGACGTCAGCAAGCCGGACGACCTGCAGCGCATTCTCGACGCGGCGACCGGGGTACCCGCGCTCTACTTCGCGCTTCCGCCGCACGTCACGATCGCGGCGTGCGCGTCGCTCGAGAAGGTGAAGCTCCCGAAGGGTACGGTTCTCGGTCTCGAGAAGCCGTTCGGCACTGACCTGCGGAGCGCCGAGGCGCTGAACCGCCAGCTCACCCGACTGGTGCCCGAGAAGCAGATCCACCGCATCGACCACTTCCTGGGCAAATCGACGGTGCTCAACGTCCTCGGGCTCCGCTTCGCCAACCGCATCTTCGAGAACGTCTGGCGGGCCGAGAACATCGAGTGTGTCGACATCGTCTTCGACGAGACCCTCGCCCTCGAGGGGCGCGCGGGCTACTACGACAAAGCCGGTGCGCTGGTCGACATGATCCAGAGCCACCTCCTGCTCGTGATGTCCCTGGTCGCGATGGAACCGCCGTCGAGCATCGACGCCGACGACCTTCGCGGTTCGATGGCACAGGTGCTCCGTGCCGCGCACCCGTGGAAGGGTGATGCCGTCGCGTCGAGCAAACGCGCCAGGTACACCGCCGGCACCATCGACGGCCAGAAGCTGCCGTCGTACGTGAAGGAGAAGGGCGTCGACCCGGCGTTGAAAACCGAGACTCTCGCCGAGCTCACCATCGGCATCGAGAACTGGCGCTGGGCCGGCGTGCCGTTCCACCTGCGTTCGGGCAAGGCGCTCGCCGACAAGCGCCAGCAGATCGTGATCACCCTGAAAGATGTTCCGCACCGCCCCTATGGCCTGATCGGGCACACCGAGCCGGCGAAGCTCACGCTCGACCTGAACCCCGATTCCATCACTCTCGACCTGAATATCAATGGCGAGGGCAGCCCGTTCACCATGGACCGGGTGCAGCTGGGCGTGAACTTCGCGCCAGGCGAACTCGGCCCGTACGGCGAGGTTCTGTACGGGATCCTTTCTGGCGACACCACGCTGTCGGTGCGAGCGGATGCGGTGGAGGAGTGCTGGCGCATCGTCGGCCCGGTGCTCGCGGCCTGGCGGAAGGACGCGGTGCCGATCGACGACTATCGTGCGGGCTCAGCGGGACCCGCGTCGTGGCGTTAGACCTCACATAAACAGCGGAATTCAACTGTTTAGCTAGCATTTGAGAGCTAAACAGTGGAATACTGGTGGTTATGCCTGAATTAACGGTAGTTGACTGGGAGATCCGGATCGGAACCCAGGTGCGAGCCGTGCGAATCGCCGCGGGGTTGACCCAGACCGACCTCGCACGGGCGGCCAGCCTGAGCGAGACCTCGGTGCGCTCGCTCGAGCGGGGTGCTGGGTCGACCCTCAGCACTCTCATCGCCGTGGCCACGGTGCTCGACCGCGAGGAATGGCTCGACGCGTTCGACACCCGCGGCACCGGTCCCAGCCCGATCGAGCTTCTCCGCCAGAGCCGGAAACAGGCGCCGATACCCCAGCGCGTGCGCAGGCCACGCTCATGAGCGAGCCCGCGGCGCGGTTCGACACCGTCGACCTCGTCGAAGTGCGCGCGTGGGGCACGACGGTGGGCGCGCTCGCCCCGTCAGCACGCCGTGGCGCGTACGCGTTCGAATACGACCCGGACTGGGTACACGGCGGAATCGAACTGGCGCCGGTGCTCATGCCGCTCGGCAGGCGGGTGTTCACGTTCGCCGGGCTGGCCGAGGAGACCTACCAGGGACTCCCGCCGATGATCGCGGATGCCCTGCCCGACCGTTTCGGCAACACCCTCGTCGATGCCTGGCTCGCGCGCAACGGCATCTCGCCTGACCGCGTGACCCCGCTCGACCGCCTCGCCTACCTCGGATCCCGGGGAATGGGTGCCCTCGAGTTCGCGCCGCGGCGCGAGCCGAACCTGCCTCCGCCCACCGCGCTCGCACTGGGCGACCTCGTCACCAGTGCCCGAAGAGCCGTCGAAGGCACCCTTGCCAGCGAGAACGAATCGCAGGCGGCCCTCCGGCGCATCATCGACGTCGGCACCAGTGCAGGCGGGGCCCGTGCCAAGGCGATCATCAACGTCGATCACGACACCGACGAGATCCGATCGGGTCACCTCCCGCCGGCACCCGGTTTCGAACCGTGGCTCATCAAGTTCGACGGCGTCGGGCTCGACAGCCAGCTCGGACCCGGTCGAAGCTACGGGCGGATCGAATACGCGTACTCACTGATGGTGCGGGCCGCGAGAATCGACATGTCGCCGACCCGGCTGCTCGAAGAGCACGGCCGGGCACACTTCATGACGCGGCGCTTCGACCGCACGGCCGACGGCATCCGGCTGCACCTCCAAAGCCTGTGTGCGACCGACGGCCTCGATTTCAACGCGATCGGCGTCAACGACTACGCGCAGTATTTCGCCAGGGTCGAGGCGCTCGACCCCGAGCGCATGGTCGAGGCGTTCCGGCGGATGGTGTTCAACGTCGCCGCGGCCAACCACGACGACCACACCAAGAACGTGGGGTTTTTGATGACGCCACAGGGCGAGTGGAGTCTTGCGCCCGCGTACGACATCACCCACGCCTACAACCCGGACAGCAGGTGGCTGAGCCGGCACCTGATGAGCGTGAACGGTCGGTTCTCGGAGATCGGCCGAGGCGACCTGCTGGAGGTGGGCCAACGTTTCGGGGTGCACGCCGCGGCATCCGTGTTGTCCGAGGTGAATGCCGCGCTCGACTCCTGGCCGCAGTTCGCTGCCGAGGCGGGGCTCGATGCCGCGATCACCGACCAGGTCGCGGCCGACTTCAGGCCGATCCGGCGCTAGTCGGGCGGTTATCCGGCCTGGCTGTCCAGGTTGTCCAGCAGTTGCTCGGCGAGACCCGCGCCGTCGGGGGCGTAGACCCACCGCACACCGCTACCACTGTGCTGCTCCGCCTTGCTGCGCCCGCCGGCGAGCACGGCTTCGCTGTTCGAGAGCTGGCGGATCGCGACCGATTCGATCTTCTCCTCGCGACCGGCGGAGAACTCGCGGTAGATCTCCTCGTCGTGCTGGCCGTCATCGCCGACCAGCAGCCACTGCATGTCGGGGAACTCCTTTGCGAGCCTGGCGAGGCTCTCGGTCTTGTGCTGCCGGCCACTGCGGAACCAGCGGTCGCGCGTCGGACCCCAGTCGGTGAGAAGCAACGGGCCGGCCGGGTAGAGGTTGCGGGACAGGAAGCGCGTGAGCGTGGGGGCCACATTCCAGGCGCCGGTGGAGAGATAGAAGATCGGCGCGCCCGAGTGGGCCTGCTGAAGGCGGTCATACAGCACGGCCATCCCCGGCACCGCGATGCGAGCGTGTTCGTCGAGCACGAAGGTATTCCAGGCGGCCAGGAACGGACGCGGCAGGAGCGTGACCATCACCGTGTCGTCGACGTCGGAGATGATTCCCACCTTTGCCGAGGGGTCGACGATGAAAACCGGAGCCTCCACCGGCTCAGAACCTTCGGTGGTGAATGCGATCGTGTGCCAGCCTGGCTCCAGGTGAACGGGCAGCTCGTGATCGACCACGCCTCCGCGGTCCGCGCGCACAGTGTGCGTTTTTCCACCCACCGTCACCGTCACGTCGACGTCGTTCACCGGCACGCTGGTGAAGCTGCGCCAGCCCCGGATCTTCTTGTAGCGGACGCGTCCGTCGGGCGACGGGCGGGTGAGAAGCACCCGGCAGAGCACCCGCACCCAGCCCTTCGCGCCGTAGCTCGTGTACGGGATCACCGTGGCCTTGTAGCCCCGCTTGCGCGCCCGCTTCTCGCGGAACTCGTGGATCGAATCCTCCATGCGAGCGGCCAGGTGCAGGATCGGCTCGGCCCCGGCGACGGCGGCGGCGGTTCGTGTCCTGGCCATGCCGCCAGTCTTTCATGCACAGGCTCAAACGTTTCGCGCCCCCACAGCGGGGGCAGGATAGTATTCGTTCAAATCGGAAGGGAACCGTGTGGTCCAGCAGACAGCGTCGAGCGGATCGCGGGAGCAAATGTCACCTGAACGCGCAGTTTTCAAACACGGAGGGCCCGAGGCCCTGTCGCCCGACATGGCCCTGTTACGCAATGAACCAGTGCAGGCGAGGAGCGCGGCCCGCCTGGCAACGCTGCTCGATTCGGCCGCCGCGGTGATCGGCGAGATCGGGTACGAGCGACTGACGACGGCCATGGTCGCCGAACGCGCCGGCGCATCGATCGGAACCGTCTACCGCTACTTTCCGGATCGGATCGTGGTGCTCCAGGGTGTCAGTGCGCGCTTTCTGCAAGAATTCTCAGAGAGCACGTCTCGGGTCATCCAGCAGTCGAAAGAGGCGAGCTGGCTCGACGCCGTCGACTCTTGCCTCGACGACATCGTTGCGGCTTTCCGCCGCCAGCCCGGCTTTCGTTCGCTGCGGTTCGGCGACGTGCTCGACATCGGGACCGACGGCGAGAGCGGCACGGGCACCATCGCCGCAAGCATGGCGGGGGCGGTCGCCGAGCGCTACAGCGTCACTCCGCCTGACCTCGCCTTCCATCTCGAGGTCGCACTGAGCCTCGCGGACGCCCTGCTCGCGCGCGCATTCCGCAAAGGTGGCAAGGGCGATGACCGTTTCATCGCGAAAGCGAGGTCGGTCGCCCGCGATTACCTCGTGGGCGTCTACGGCGACGAGGGCTGACTACACCCTTACGAAATGTTTCGCAACGCTACCCATCGGGAATGACGGGGGCCCCGAATAGTGTTTAGCTGACTGCGTACGGGCGCAGTTACGCTGACACGAGGGCCGCTAACAGATGATCGAATTTCGTGGGGTCACGAAGCAGTTCCCCGATGGAACGCTCGCGGTCGACGACTTCACCCTCGTCATCCCGTCGCGCCAGTTCATCGTTTTCGTCGGCTCGTCGGGGTGCGGCAAGACCACCATCCTGCGGATGATCAACCGCATGGTTGACCCGACGAGCGGGCAGATTCTCATCGACGGCGATGACATCGCCAAGACCGATGCGGTCAAACTGCGCCGCAGCATCGGCTATGTGATGCAGCAGTCTGGCCTGTTGCCGCACCGCAAGGTGGTCGATAACGTTTCAACGGTGCCGCGACTCAAGGGCGTGGCGAAGGCGAAGGCGCGTGACGACGCGATGGCGCTGCTCAAGACTGTCGGTCTCGACCGCGCATTGGCCGATCGTTACCCGGCCCAACTCTCCGGCGGCCAGCAACAGCGTGTCGGAGTTGCGCGAGCCCTCGCGGTCGACCCGAACATCCTGCTGATGGACGAACCCTTCGGAGCTGTCGACCCTCTCGTCCGGGCGGAACTGCAGACCGAGATCATGCGGCTGCAACGCGAACTCGACAAGACGGTGGTCTTCGTCACCCACGACATTGACGAGGCGTTCCTGCTCGGCGATCACGTGGTCATCTTCCAGAAGGGCGGCAAGATCGCCCAGCAGGGCACGCCCGCCGAGATTCTTGCCAACCCGGCGAACGATTTCGTCGCCGAGTTCATCGGCGCCGACCGCGGCAAGCGCAGGCTCACCGTTTCCGACGAGAAGTCGGCGGACGGCGACCTCGTGCTGCTTGATGGCTTCGGTCACCCGGCCGGCGTAATGGCGTCAAGCGGTGCGCCGATCAAGGCCAGTGGTGTGAAGTCCCGTTCGGTGTCGAACAAGACGGACCAGGCGGGCGACGCCTGATGCAATGGGTATGGACCAACTTCGACACGATCTGGGGTCTCACACTCGCCCACGTGGGGCTGAGCGTCATCCCGATCGTTGTCGGGTTTGTGTTATCCATACCCCTCGGCTACGCGGCCAGCCGCTCCAAGGTCGCGCGTTCCGTGCTGCTCACCGCCGGCGGCATCCTGTACACCATCCCCTCGCTCGCACTCTTCGTGGCCATCCCCGTGATCATCGGGGGAGCGATCCTCGATCCGCGGAATGTCGTCATCGCGCTCACGATCTATGCGGTGGCGATCATGGTACGCACAGCGGCTGACGCATTCGCTTCCGTTCCGGCCGACGTGCAGGACTCGGCCACCGCGATCGGGTTCTCGGGCGTGCAGCGCTTCTTCGCCGTGGACCTGCCTCTCGCCGGTCCCGTGCTCCTGGCCGGCATCCGTGTCGTCTCGGTGAGTACGGTGAGCCTGCTCAGCATCGGCGCGATCATCGGCGTATCGAACCTCGGTTCGCTCTTCACCGACGGGTTCCAGCGCAACTTCTACACGGAGATCTGGACCGGGCTGGTGTGCATCCTGCTGGTAGCGCTCGTCTTCGACGTCGTGCTCGTCGTCATCGCCCGCATCCTCATGCCGTGGAACCGTCGATCGAGCGCGCGCAGCGTGCGCGCGCACGCCAGAAGGGCGGCCCTGTCATGAACGTGATCCTTGCGGGCTTCGGCTGGATTTTCACGGCGTCCCACTGGACGACCGTCAACCTCGGTCCCGGCATCGGGCAGCGCGTCGCTGAGCACCTTTTCATCACACTCATCGCCCTCGTTTTCGTGGTGCTGATCGCGGTACCACTGGGCCTGTTCATCGGTCACACCGGCAAGGGCAGGACGATTGCGATCGCGGCGAGCAATATCTCGCGCGCGCTGCCCACCCTCGGCCTGTTGGCCGTGCTCATCCTGTTCCTCGGCATCGGCCTGCTGCCGATCACCGTGGTGCTGGTGCTGCTCGGAATCCCGCCGCTGCTCGCCGGGGTCTACTCGGGACTCGAGTCGGTCGATCGCACCACCATCGATGCCGCCCGCGCGGTGGGCATGACCGAACTGCAGATCCTGTTGAAGGTCGAGGTGCCGCTGTCGATCGCGCTTCTCATCGGTGGCCTGCGCGCCGCGACCCTGCAGATCATCGCGACCGTTGCGGTCGCGGCCACCTTCTCGGGCGGCGGACTCGGCAACTACGTCATTTCTGGTGTCGCCCAGGCCGACTACGCGCAGATGATGGGTGGCGCCATCCTGATCACCGCGCTCGCGCTCGTCGTCGACGGCCTGTTCGCGCTCGTCCAAAGATTTGTCGTTCCGCGCGGGGTGTCCCGTGGAACGTCACGCCGAAACACAGCACGCGCCGGGGCGATTCCCGTCGTGGCAACCACCAGGACACTAATCAAGGAAGGTCAGTAATCATGTTCGCACGCAAAAAATCTCTGGTTCTCACCGGAGTGCTCGCGGCCGCAACGGCCGTCGCTCTCGTCGGGTGCTCGTCATCCGGCTCGCTCAGCGGTAGCGACTCCTCCAAGTCGGCGGGCACCATCACCGTCGGATCGGCGAACTTCTCGGAGAACGTCATTCTTGCCGACATCTATGGCCAGGCTCTCGCGGCCAAGGGCTTCACGGTGAAGTACAAGCTCAACATCGGTGCTCGCGCCGTCTACATCCCGGCGCTCGAAGACGGCGAAATCGATGTGATTCCCGAGTACTCGGGCAGCATCCTTTCGTTCCTCGACAAGTCGGCTGCGGCGACCTCCGGCTCCGATGTCGCGTCTGCGCTCACCAAGGCGCTCCCGTCGACTCTTGTCGCGTACAAGCCGGCGACTGCCGCCGACTCCGACTCGCTGAACGTCACCCCGGCGTTCGCGAAGGCCAACAACCTCACGTCGATCGCTGACCTGAAGAACGTCAGCAGCTACATCCTGGCG
This sequence comes from Microbacteriaceae bacterium, assembly GCA_025463565.1. Lineage (GTDB taxonomy): Bacteria > Actinomycetota > Actinomycetes > Actinomycetales > Microbacteriaceae > Lacisediminihabitans. The sequence continues at coordinate 72,471 of JAODAT010000075.1, read as the reverse complement.
GCCAACCCCGAGTTCCAGACCCGCCCCGATGGCATCCCCGGCCTCGGCACGGTCTACGGACTGACCAACATCAACTTCCAGGCGATCAACGACGGCGGTGGTCCCGCGACGCTCAAGGCGCTGCTCGACAACACCGTGCAGGTGGCGGACATCTACTCCACCACCCCGTCGATCATCGACAACAAGCTGGTGACGCTGACCGACCCGAAGAGCCTCTTCGCATCGCAGGAGGTCATTCCGCTGGTCTACAAGAAGAGCTCGTCGGCAAAGCTCGAGTCCGCCCTCAACGCGGTCTCGGCCAAGCTCACCACCAAGGACCTGCTCTCGCTCAACTCCGAGGTGAGTGGCGACAGCAAGACCGACCCGGCCGTCGCCGCCAAGGCGTGGCTGAAGAGCGCGGGCCTGCTGGGCAAGTAGCCGGAAAGTAGCGGTGAAAGACCCCCGGACTACGGTTCGGGGGTCTTTTCGCTGTCGTGCTTCATGTGGCGGGCCTCGCTGCGCTCGAGGACTCGTCTGACCAGCAGCGCAACGACAAGAAAGACCACGATGACGCCCGCGAAGATGAGGCCGGCGAAGTGCAGCTCGCCAGACAGTCGTCGATATGACCCGGCGGCCAGCCAGCCGACGGAGACGTAGGCGCTCGCCCAGACGGCGCACGCCGGTGCTGTCCAGCCGATGAACCTGCGATAACTCATCGGACTACTTCCGACGGTGAGCGGAATGAGGGCGTGCAGCACCGGTAGAAAGCGCGACACGAAGACCGCGAGACCACCGCGCCGAGCGAGATAGGTCTCGGCCCTGGTCCAGTTCTTCTCGCCGATCCGACGACCGAGCCGACTGTGCTGGATGCGTGGGCCGAACCAGCGCCCCAGCGCGAACCCGACGCTCTCGCCAGCCAGCGAACCCGCGATCACCGCGACCAGGAGGGCCGCCCACTCCGCCCAGTTGCCAACCGCGGTTGCCGAGACCAGCACGATGGTGTCGCCGGGCACGATCAGCCCGACCAGGATCGAGGTTTCGAAGAACATGCCCGCGAAGGCGATCACCAGCCGCAGCCACGGATCGACGTGCCGAACCGTGTCGAGCAGAATGCCGATGTAGTCGGTCACGATTCCCCGGGACGAATCGGCCGCCGGAGTCGCTCGAGACGCGAACGCCATACTCCGAGACGACCCGGCTGCTCGGCGGGTGACGGTCCATCTATCCAGGCGGTGACGATACGGATGCCGTGCAGTGCGTTGAGCGACCAGATCTCGAGCCCGTCGAGCTCGGCCGGTGTCACCGACTCGTACAGGATGTCGATGCCGAGCGCGGTGGCGAGAGTGATAACCGAGCGTGCGGTCACACTGTCGACGCGGGCGAGCTCGGGTGAGGGAGCGCAGAGAGCGTCGCCGCGCCACCAGAGCAGAGCTGCCGACGCCGTCTCCACCACCGAACCGTCCGGCGAGAGAATCACCGCGTCATCCGCTCCACGTTGTTGCGCGACCGTGCGGAGTGCAGACAGAACGCCCGTGTCCGGGCCTTTGGTTAGGGGCGAGCGACGGGGGTCGCCGTCGGCGGTGACGAGACGGATCGAGCGTGACAGGTCTGGCGCTGACCTCAGCCGGAACACGAAGAGCAGTCCGTCGCCGCGCAGCTGCAATTCCACTCGCGGGAACCAGTCGTCGGTGTCAGGGATCGCGGCGATGGCGGCGTCCCAGAACGCTCGCGCATCCGAGCTGTCGGTCACGGCGTCGAGGAAACGCTCGCGATGGAGATCGAGCGCGAGGGTTGTGCCGGACCGCACCAGCCAGGAGTCGGCGGCGACGATCGAGGTGTCCGTCATGTCGCAGTACTCCAGTGGCTCCAGCACCCCGGCATGCCAGCGGTAAATCGACGCGACGCTCATAGACTCAGGGTATGCGCCACGGGCTGCTTGAGGCAGAACTGGCCGGATGGTTCGATCCGGCCATGGTCTTCGCCTCAGGCGAATGGCCGGTCTGGCTGGACAGTGGCGACGCCCGCGGCACCAGTTATCTCGGGCTCGGCGAGCGGGTGGAAGTTCTGGACGACCCGTTCGAGTTGCTGCGCACGCCGCTGGTGGGGGACGGAATCGGATTCCGCCTCGGCTGGGTCGGCTGGCTCGGTTACGAACTGCGTGCGGCGACGATGGGAATGACCATCGATCACCCCAGCGTCCTGCCCGACACCCTGCTGTTGTTTATAGACCGTGCGCTTGCATTCGATCACGAGACGCGCACCGTACGAGCGATGGCGCTGACGGAGGACGGGTTATCCGACGTTGTGGCGCGCTTCGCCGCCGAAACCTTCACGGTGGCCGCGCAGGTGCCTCAGACAGCAAGCTGGCGATACTCCGACGACGAGTACCTCGCCATGATCCGGGCCTGCCAGTCGGCGATCGGCGAGGGCGAGGCCTACCAGCTGTGCCTCACCAATGAGGCCAGGGTGGGCATCCGGCCGGACCCCATCTCCACCTATCTCGCGCTGCGGTCGGCCAGTCCCAGCCATCACGGTTCTTTCTTTGCCGTTGGCGAATACGCCCTGCTCTCCAGCTCCCCTGAGCAATTTCTCTCGGTGGATCCGGACGGAACCGTCGAGACTCGACCGATCAAGGGAACACGGCCCCGCGGCACCACTGGGGAGACGGATGCCGCCCTCGGTGCGGAGCTTCTCGCCAGCGACAAGGAGCGGGCCGAGAACCTCATGATCGTGGACCTCATGCGCAATGATCTGTCGCGCGTCTGCGAGATGGGCTCGGTGAGCGTTCCGTCGCTGCTGGCGGTGGAGTCGTACCCGCAGGTTCACCAGTTGGTGAGTACGGTTCGGGGAACGCTCGCCGCCGGGCTCGACCCGATCGACGCGGTGGTCGCCTGCTTTCCGGCCGGCTCGATGACCGGAGCGCCGAAGAGGCGCGCGATCGACTTGCTGGACGGTCTCGAGCGAAGACCGCGAGGCCCATACGCCGGCGCATTCGGCTATTTCGGGCTGGACGGGCGGATCGACCTGGCGATGGTGATCCGCTCGATCGTCATCGACGGGACCGGCGCGAGCGTCGGCGCAGGGGGAGGCATCACCGCACTCTCCGTGCCGGATGAGGAGCTGGCCGAGGCGAAGCTCAAGGCTGCGGCATTGCTCACCGTGATGGGCGCGTGACCGTAGTTCGATAACCTTATGTTTCGACCGTGTTTCCTCCTCCGGCCGAATCCCCAGCGCTGAATCCCAAAGAACTACGAAGCGAGATGATCCGTGCCCCACGACGTTCCCGACGACGGCCCGCGCTACGACCCGGCGCAGCTGCAGGAGAAGTGGCAGCTCCGCTGGGATGAGATGCGGCCGTTCCGCACGAACGATCCGAAAGACACTCGCCCGCGCAAGTACATCCTCGACATGTTCCCGTATCCCTCGGGTGACCTGCACATGGGGCACGCCGAGGCGTTCGCGCTGGGGGATGTCGTCGCCCGTTACTGGCGCCAGCAGGGCTTCAACGTGCTGCACCCCATCGGCTGGGATTCCTTCGGACTTCCCGCAGAGAACGCGGCCATCAAACGCGGCGTGGATCCGCGCGAGTGGACCTACGCGAACATCGAGCAACAGAAGACCTCGATGAAGCGTTACGGCGTCTCCTTCGACTGGGATCGCGAGCTGCACACCAGCGACCCCGAGTACTACAAGTGGAACCAGTGGCTGTTCCTGAAGCTGTACGAGAAGGGCCTGGCCTACCGCAAGGAGAGCTGGGTCAACTGGGACCCGGTGGACCAGACGGTGCTCGCCAACGAGCAGGTACTGCCCGACGGCACGTCCGACCGCTCCGGCGCCGTCGTGGTGAAGAAGAAGCTCACCCAGTGGTATTTCAAGATCACCGACTACGCCGATCGGCTGCTCGACGATCTCAACCAGCTCGAGGGCACCTGGCCGACCAAGGTGCTGGCGATGCAGCGCAACTGGATCGGTCGATCGATCGGCGCCGATGTCGACTTCGAGATCGAGGGTCGTGACGAGAAGGTCACCGTCTTCACGACGCGCCCAGACACCCTGTACGGCGTCACCTTCATGGTCGTCGCACCCGACTCCGACCTTGCCGCCGAGCTCATCGCCGGCGCACCGGAGAAGTATCGCCAGCCATTCGAGGACTACCTCGTGCAGGTGCAGAAGACCTCCGAGATCGAGCGGCAGGATGCCTCGCGCCCGAAGACCGGCGTGCCGCTCGGCCGGTACGCGATCAACCCGATCAATGGTGAGGTCATCCCTATCTGGTCGGCTGACTACGTGCTGTCCGACTACGGTCACGGCGCCGTCATGGCCGTGCCCGCTCATGACCAGCGCGACCTGGACTTCGCGCGAAAGTTCAAGCTCCCGATTCGCGTCGTGGTCGACACGAACGCGCCTGTCACCGGCGCGATCCCGGTGCTGCCGATCAACCCGGACACCGGTGAGGCCGAACTGCCTGACGACCTGCCGGCGCTCGACCCCGCGTCGACCGGAGTGCCGCTCACCGGTGAAGGCCGGTTGATCAACTCCGGATCGCTCGACGGGCTGAGCAAGACGAACGCGATCAAGAAGATCATCGAGCAGCTCGAGGCGTCGGGCAACGGGCGCGCGGCGAAGAACTACCGGTTGCGCGACTGGCTGATCTCGCGCCAGCGATTCTGGGGCACCCCCATCCCGATCCTGTATGCGGAGGACGGTTCGCTCATCCCCGTGCCGGAGGAACAGCTGCCGATCACCCTCCCGCCGACCGAGGGCCTCGATCTGCAGCCCCGCGGCCAGTCACCGCTCGGTGCCGCCGAAGAGTGGGTGAACGTCACGCTCCCCGACGGGTCGACGGCGCGCCGCGACCCTGACACGATGGACACCTTCGTCGACAGCTCCTGGTACTTCCTGCGGTTCATGAACCCGAACGACGCGACCCAGGCCTTCGATCCTCGCGAGGTGGACAAGTGGGCGCCCGTCGACCAGTACGTCGGCGGCGTCGAGCACGCGATCCTGCACCTGCTGTACGCCCGGTTCATCACCAAGGTGCTGTTCGATCTCGGCTACGTCACCTTCACCGAGCCGTTCAGCGCGCTGTTGAACCAGGGAATGGTGCTGTCCGGCGGATCAAAGATGTCGAAGAGCAAGGGCGGCGTAAACCTCGGCGATGAGATCGACGAGCACGGCGTCGACGCCATCCGCCTCACTATGGCGTTCGCCGGACCTCCCGAAGACGACATCAACTGGGAAGACGTCTCGCCCGCCGGGTCCTCGAAGTTCCTGGCCCGCGCCGGGCGCCTGGCGCAGGATGTCACGAGCGCTCCCGAGGTGGAGTGGAAGTCGGGCGACGCCGACCTGCGCCGCGTCACCCACCGGTTCCTCGCCGAAGCTCCGGGGCTGGTCGAAGCCTTCAAGTTCAACGTCGTGGTCGCCCGGTTGATGGAACTGGTGAATGCGACTCGCAAGGCGATCGATTCTGGCCCGGGCCCGGCGGATGCCGCGGTGCGCGAAGCAACCGAAACCGTCGCGCTCGCGCTGTCGCTGTTCGCGCCATACACGGCCGAGGAGATGTGGGAGACGCTGGGCTATCCCGCGACGGTCGCCCTGTACGGCTGGCGGAAGGCCGATCCGACGCTCCTCGTCGAGACCTCGGTGACCGCGATCGTGCAGGTCAATGGCAAGGTTCGGGATCGAATCGAGGTCAGCCCGACGATCGACCCGGCCGAGCTGGAGAAGCTGGCGCGGGCATCCGCGGCCGTAATCCGGTCGATCGGTGAGAGCGAAGTGGTGAACGTGATCGTGCGTGCTCCGCGTCTCGTCAACATCGCGGTGAAGTAGGGGAGTTCCCCCAACGGATCGCTCGCGGACGGTTCGCGTACGGCGGCGCTTCTAGCCTTCCGGGGTGACAGAGCCGCAAATCGTTCCCGCCAGAAGTCGGCTGAGGGTCGGGGTCGGCGCTGCCGTCGTGCTGGTACTCGTCGGTCTCGCCGTGGCGGTGCTGGTGAATCTCACCGGTTCGCACGGCAGTACCGTCGTCGAAACGCCGCGCGCGATCACGACGGCCAGCGTCGCGCCAACCGCCGATGCCGTCATCTACGTGCACATCCTCGGCGCGGTGGCGCATCCCGGGCTCTTCACCCTTCACGACGGTGACCGGGTCGTCGACGCGATCGCGGCTGCGGGTGGGTTCAGCTCGACGGCGGATCAGACCCAACTGAACCTGGCGAGGCTGCTCGTCGATGGTGAACAGCTGGTGGTGCCCGCCGTCGGCGAAGCGGCTCCGGTCACGACCGGCCCGGCCACTCAGCCCGGCGGCAAGGTGAATCTCAACAGTGCGGACGCGACCGCCCTGGAGACCCTGCCACGGGTGGGGCCGGCGATGGCCCAGCGGATTCTGGACTGGCGCGCAAAGAACGGCAGGTTCAAGACCGTGAGCGATCTGATGAACATCACGGGCATGGGCCCGAAGACGTTCGATGGGTTGAAAGACCTGGTCACGGTGTGAAGCGTCTCGACCTGCGGCTGGCGATCCCCGTCGCGGTCGCCTGGGCCGCGGTCGCCGTGCTGGTCGGGTTCCCGGCGGCGCTGCCGTGGGCGGCCGGTGTGCTGTGGGCGACGGCGACGCTGTGTTTCGTCGGCGCCAGGGTCACGCAGCGCGGCGCGCTGTCGGGGCTTGCGTTCACACTCGGCGTCGGCGCGCTGCTGGTGACCGTCGCGGCCCTGCACGCGCCCGCCCGGCAGCCGCAGGAGCTGCTGGCGGATGCCGCGGCCGGCCGACAGGTGACGGTCACGGTTACGGCGCAGGCCACTGTACGGTCGGGCGCGCCCTTCGACGGAACAGCAACGGCGTTCACCTCGGGCTTGTCGTCACTCACGGGATCCGTTCCGGTGACCGTGTTCCCGCAGCAGGGCGACACGTTCAACGCCGCCATCGGTTCGACCCTCCGCGTTCGTGGCACCCTGGTCGCTACCGACCCGGGTGACCAGGTCGCGTTCCGCGTGTTCGGGTCCGACGGAGCCCGGCGCGTGGCAGCGTCACCGTGGTACCTGTCCTGGGCCGACGGGTTGCGAGCAGACTTCGGACGCGCCACGGCCTCACTGCCCGGTGACGGCGGGGCCCTGCTACCGGGTCTTGCGATCGGCGACACCCTGCGCGTGGGCGACTCGCTCGACTCGGCGATGAAGGCGACATCGCTCAGCCATCTGACGGCGGTGTCCGGGGCCAACTGCGCGGTCGTGATCGCCCTCATCATGCTCGCCGGTGCGAGGGCGAGACTTCCGCGAGGGTGGCGCATCGGAGCGTCGGTAGTGCTGCTCGTCGCCTTCGTCGTGCTCGTCACCCCGCAGCCGAGCGTTCTGCGTGCAGCGGTGATGTCCGGAATCGTGCTCGGCACGCTCGCGCTCGGCAGGCCCGTGTCCGGCCTGCCGGTGCTGTCGCTCGCAACGCTCGTGCTCCTGCTGTCCGATCCCTGGCTTTCCCGCAGCTACGGATTCGTGTTGTCGGTGCTCGCAACCGCGGGCTTGGTCGTGCTCGCTCGGCCTGTGGGTGTCCGCCTCTCCCGGTGGATGCCGCGCTGGCTCGCCCTGACCCTCGCAATACCGCTCTCGGCGCAGCTGGCCTGCCAGCCGGTGCTCCTACTGCTGAACCCCACCATCCCGACCTACGGTGTATTCGCCAATCTCCTCGCGGAGCCGGCCGCGCCGATCGCGACAGTCCTGGGACTGGTGGCCTGCCTTCTGCTCCCGATCGCCCCGGCGCTCGGCGCCGCCGTCGCCGCGGTAGCGTGGGTGCCGTCCGCCTGGATCGCGGGTGTGGCGGAGTTCTTCACCGCGCTGCCGCTCAGTGCGCTGCCCTGGCCGGGCGGTGCCGTGGGAGTCGCGCTGTGCGCCCTCATGATCCTGCTCGCGTTGGCCATCGTGCTCGGCGGTCGCCGGGTGCGGATCGCGGCGGCATCGGCGCTCGCCCTTCTCATCGTCGTGACGGTGGGGGTGACCGCGGGCTCGAGCATCCACGACACGCTCGTACGGCCGACGAACTGGCAGATCGCTGCCTGCGACATCGGCCAGGGCGACTCGGTGCTCGTGCGGAGTCTCGGCAAGGTCGCCCTTGTCGACACCGGGCCGGACCCGGCACTCCTGACCCGATGTCTTCAGGAGCTGGGCATCACACACATCGACCTGTTGGTGCTCACGCACTACGACCTCGACCACGTGGGCGGCACCTCCGCCGTGTTCGGCATGGTGACGCGAGCGATGATCGGTCCAACAGCGGACTCTCATGACGAAGCGCTGGCGGAGTCGGTCGCGGCCCACGGCGCGGAGGTGCAGCACGTCAGCCAGGGACTCACCGGCATCCTCGGCGAGCTGCGCTGGGACGTGTTGTGGCCACCGTCACCGCTCGGCAACGTTCAGCCCGGCAACGATGCGAGCGTCACGGTGCGGTTCAGCGGGGCGGGAGCCTGTGCCGCGGGATGTCTTACGTCGATCTTTCTGGGCGACCTTGGCGACCAGCCGCAGTCGCGGGTGCTCGGTGCGAATCCGACCCTTGGAAAGGTCGATGTCGTGAAGGTGGCACACCACGGGTCAGCGGACCAGGACGAACAGATGTACCAGACGATCAAGGCAACAGTGGGGCTGATCAGCGTAGGCCTCGGCAATACCTATGGGCATCCGACGGACCGGCTGCTCGGCATCCTTAACCGCGCGGGCACGCTCGCCTTCCGCACCGACTACGAAGGGATGATTTTGGTGTCGCCCCTGCCCGGCGGCGGTGAAACCGTGTGGACGGAGCGATCGATGCCGGCGGCCAAGCTCACACAGCACTGACCGCGCGGCTGTGACGGCAGCCGCCGTTAGGGTTAAGCGAACGACGAGAGGTGGGACGCGGATGGCAGGCAAGCCGGCAGCGAAAGCGCCCGTCGCCATCCCGCAACTGGCCTGGGATCGCATCAGACCGGCCCCCGTGCTTCTGGTCTCCGGCACCGAGGACTTTCTCGCCGAGCGGGCTATTCGAATGTTGCGCGACACTCTTCGGGCGGAGGATCCGAGCCTCGAAGTCAGCGATCTGCTCGCCGACGACTACAGCCCCGGCGAGCTGATCACTCTCGCCAGCCCGTCGCTGTTCGCCGAACCGCGCATGATTCGGGTGACCGGGGTGGAGAAGTGCACGGACGCATTCATCACCGAGACCCTGCGCTACCTCGAGTCGCCGGCGGACGACACCTACCTGGTGCTTCGGCACGCCGGGGGAGTGCGAGGCAAGAAGCTGCTCGATGCGCTGCGTGGCGGACTCGGCGGCGGCATCGAGATCGTCTGCACCGAACTCAAGAAAGACGCAGAGAAGTACGATTTTGCGGCGGCCGAGTTCGCCGCGGAGAACCGGAGGGTGACCGGCGGCGCGCTTCGCGCTCTCACCGCGGCATTCTCCGACGACCTCGCAGAACTTGCCGCGGCCTGCCAGCAGCTGCTTCAGGATTCGGCGGAAGAGATCACCGAGGCCACGGTCGAGAAGTACTACTCTGGCCGGGTCGAGACGAACGCCTTCCGGGTCGCGGACACGGCTATCGCGGGCCGCCACGGAGAGGCATTGATTCTCTTGCGGCACGCCCTCGCCTCCGGGGCCGATCCCGTCCCGATCGTCGCCGCCTTCGCGAGCAAGCTGCGTACCATGGCAAAGATCTTCGGCAACCGCGGTTCGGCGGGTCAGCTCGCGCAGCAGTTCGGGCTCGCGCCCTGGCAGGTAGACCGGGCTCGACGCGACCTTCAGGGCTGGGACGAATCGGGTCTCGGCCGCAGCATCGAACTACTCGCCGAGACGGATGCCGCGGTAAAGGGCGGCGGTCGCGACCCGGTTTTCGCGATCGAGCGCATGATCGGCGTCATCTCGGTTCGAGGTAACTAGGGCGCGCTGGAGCTATGGCGATTGCATTGCAATCGCGCGACGCCAGCGCCGACGAAGCTGCGCTTCGTTGGGCGACTGCTTGAGCTCAACTTGAGCTCAACCCGCTTAAACCGAAGAACCCCGCCACACCGTGACGGGGTTCCGCGAAGTTTCTCGCTGTTACAGCGCGGCGACCTGCTTGGCGATGGCCGACTTGCGGTTCGCGACCTGGTTCTTGTGCAGCACGCCCTTGCTGGCGGCCTTGTCGAGCTTCTTGCTCGCGACGAGCAGGGCAGCGGTGGCCTTGCTCTTGTCGCCGGCGACGACGGCCTCGCGGGTCGCGCGGATAGCGGTCTTGACCTCACTCTTGACGGCCTTGTTGCGCTCCTGCGACTTCTTGTTGGTGCCGATGCGCTTGATCTGCGACTTGATGTTTGCCACGTGTGTTGCTTTCTTGTTGAGGAAATGATGGGGGCAGCCGCGAACCGGTTCCAGTTTGGGTGGGATCCGGGCTGCGAATCGCGAAAGCATTCGATACCGAACACTGCGCGCAAGCCAACAGGCAACATTACCGTAGCCGGAGCCTCAAGGCAATCGGAGCCGGGCACGCCGGTACGGTATCAGCATGCCGTCTCTCGCGCCGCACATCGCCTCCGTTCCCGAGTCGGGCATCCGTCGCATCTATGAGATCGCGGTGGAACTCGACGACGTGATCTCTCTCGGCGTCGGTGAGCCCGACCAGCCGGGGGCGCCCCACATCCTCGCCGCGGGCGCGCAGGCCTGGGCGGACGACCTCACCGGATACACGCCGAACGGTGGAATCGGCCCGCTGCGCGAGGCGATCGTGGCGAAGCTCGCCCGCGAGAACGCCATCGAGGTCGATGTCGAACAGGTCTGGGTGACGGTCGGCGGCACGCAGGCGCTGCATGTGGCCATGCGGATGTTGCTCGGCGCCGGCGACCAGGTGCTGGTTCCCGACCCGGGGTACACGACCTTCACCATGAGTGCGCGGATGCTCGAGGTCGAGCCGGTGCCGTATAACCTGCGCGCGGAGAACGACTTTCTGCCCGACCTCGACGAACTCGAGCGCCTGGTCACCGATCGCACCAGGGTGCTCATCGTGAATTCGCCATCCAACCCGCTCGGTACTGTGCTCGGTCGGGACCTGCAGCTGGAGCTGCTCGACTTCGCCAAACGTCACGACCTGTGGGTGCTGAGCGATGAGGTCTATGAATACTTCACCTACGGCGAGCGTCACACCAGCATGGCGAGCCTCGATCATGACAATCGTGTGTTCAGCGTCTTCTCGCTGTCGAAGACCTACGCGCTGACCGGAGCCCGCGTGGGCTACCTGGTCACGCCGCCCGGTCTCAGCACGGTTATGCGTACGCTGCAGGAGGCGTCCATCGGATGTGTCGCGATGCCGGACCAGATCGCTGCGGTCGCCGCGATCACCGGCGACCACGAGCATGTCGCGGACGCGCGGCGGCACTACCTGTCGAACCTCACCGCGGGCGCATCGCTGCTCGACGAACTCGGTTTCCGTCACATCGTGCCCGCCGGCGCCTTCTACCTGTGGGTGGATGTCTCGCACGCCACCGGCGGGGATGTCGCAGGCTGGGCAGAGCGGTTCCTGCTGCACGAGCGGGTCGCGGTAGCCCCCGGCAGTGCATTCGGGCGATCCGGGGAGGGCTGGATCCGTCTCTGCGCCGCCGCCAGCGAGGCGGATCTGCTGGAGGGCATCCGCCGGCTGCCGGTGCCCGGCACGGTGCACTGACCGGGCTTCCCTCATGGGACAATGTGTCAAATGTCCCCGCGCGCATCCAAGGCCCTCCAGCCGGCATCCACCGACCCCGCCTTCATCCGCAACTTCTGCATCATCGCGCACATCGACCATGGCAAGTCGACCCTCGCCGATCGCATGCTGGGCATCACCGGCGTGGTCAGCGACCGCGACATGCGCGCCCAGTACCTCGACCGCATGGACATCGAGCGCGAGCGCGGCATCACCATCAAGAGCCAGGCCGTGCGGATGCCGTGGGCCTTCTCCGATTCTTCAGGCGCAAGCCAGACCTACGCGCTGAACATGATCGACACCCCCGGGCACGTCGACTTCACCTACGAGGTGTCGCGCTCGCTCGCCGCCTGCGAGGGCGCGATCCTCCTGGTGGACGCCGCCCAGGGCATCGAGGCGCAGACGCTCGCGAACCTGTACCTGGCGCTCGACAACGACCTCACCATCATCCCGGTGCTCAACAAGATCGACCTGCCGGCCGCCGACCCGGAGAAGTACGCGAAGGAGCTGGCCGGTCTCATCGGCGGCAAGCCGGAAGACGTTCTTCGCGTCTCGGGCAAGACGGGAATGGGCGTCGAGGAGCTGCTCGACGAGGTCGTGCGGCTGATTCCCGCGCCGCAGGGCGACCCGAAGGCTCCCGCGCGAGCGATGATCTTCGACTCCGTCTACGACTCGTACCGCGGCGTCATCACCTATGTGCGCATGATCGACGGCTCGCTCTCGCCGCGTGAGCGGGTGCAGATGATGTCGACCCGCGCCATCCACGAACTGCTCGAGATCGGCGTGAGCTCACCGGAGCCGACCCCCACCAAGGGCCTGGGCGTAGGCGAGGTTGGCTACCTGATCACCGGCGTGAAAGACGTTCGCCAGTCGAAGGTGGGCGACACGGTCACCAACGCGCAGAAACCGTCGACCAAGGCGCTGCCCGGATACACCGACCCGAAGCCGATGGTGTTCTCGGGGCTGTACCCGATCGACGGCAGCGACTACCCAATCCTGCGCGAGGCGCTCGACAAGCTGAAACTGTCGGATGCTTCCCTCAACTACGAGCCGGAGACCTCGGTCGCTCTCGGCTTCGGTTTCCGCTGCGGATTCCTCGGCCTGCTGCACCTCGAGATCATCACCGAGCGCCTGGAGCGCGAGTTCGGTCTCGACCTGATCGCGACCGCCCCCTCAGTGACTTACGAGGTCACGACAGAGGACAAGAAGCAGTACACGGTCACCAACCCGAGCGAGTTCCCGTCCGGCACCAAGATCGCTACGGTCACCGAGCCGATGGTGAAGGCCGCGATCCTCGCGCCCAAGGACTACGTGGGCACGATCATGGAGCTCTGCCAGGGACGCCGGGGCACGCTGCTGGGCATGGAGTACTTCGGCGAAGACCGGGTTGAGATCCGTTACACGATGCCGCTCGGCGAGATCGTGTTCGACTTCTTCGACCAGCTGAAGAGCAAGACCGCCGGCTATGCGTCTCTCGACTACGAACCGTCCGGCGACCAGGAGGCCGACCTCGTGAAGGTCGACATCCTGTTGCAGGGCGAAGCGGTCGACGCGTTCTCCGCCATCGTGCACCGCGAGAAGGCGTACGCGTACGGGCTTCTGATGACGGAGCGCCTCAAGAAACTCATCCCGCGCCAGCAGTTCGAGGTGCCGATCCAGGCGGCGATCGGTGCTCGCATCATCGCGCGCGAGTCGATCAGCGCGATGCGCAAAGACGTGCTCGCCAAGTGTTACGGCGGTGACATCACCCGCAAGCGCAAACTGCTCGAGAAGCAGAAAGAGGGCAAGAAGCGCATGAAGATGGTGGGTCGCGTCGAGGTCCCGCAAGAGGCGTTCATCGCCGCGCTGTCGGGCGACACCGAGGTGAAGAAGGAAAAGAAGTAGCCCTAGGCTCTTTCGGCCACCAGGTCGCGAGAGTTGCCAAATGGCCCCTAGAGGTATGTGGCACGGACAATTTGGCGACTCTCGTGGCTGATAGGTGCCCACGCCGTAGCATGGCGAGATGACGAACACCGCGCCTCCCGGCTGGTACACCGATCCAAGCAATCCCGCACTCGAGCACTGGTGGGATGGCACGAGCTACGTCGAGTCGCGGCCGCTGGTGCGCTACGCGGGAGCGGTCTCGCCGAAGAGCCGTACCGTCGCATCCATTCTCGGATTCTTCCTCGGGGGTCTCGGCGTTGACCGTTTCTATCTCGGCAACATCGGGATGGGCGTTGCGAAACTGCTCCTCGGCTGGGCCACTGCGGGAATCTGGCCGCTCATCGACTGGATCATCATCCTGGCCGGCTCCGCGCACGACGGTGATGGGCTTCCCGTCACGCGCTGGGAGTAGCCGAAGCGCCCGATGGAGTGAGTCAGTTGTTCCGAACCGACGACTTCGCGCCGCCGCATTCGGAAATTCAGGACTTTGGTCACTCGCGATTTCCAGGCGACCCGGGAAGCCGGGCATCCGGCTTTCGGGACTCGACCAAAGTCCTGAATTTCCGAAGTAGCAGGTGCACGCTCTAGCCAATTGGCACAATGCCAATAGCGTTCGCAGGCGTTGCGTTGTGGCACACGTCAACCGGTTAGAACCGTTGCGCGAGCCCGACTACGCTTCGATTCATGAGCGAATATCGTCCACCCCTGTCCGATCTCGGCTTCGTTCTCGAGCATGTGGTCGGTTATCAGGAGGTCGCCGCGCTGCCCGGTTACGAGCACGCCGACCTCGACACCGTCAAAGGGCTCCTCGAGGAGTGCGCGGACTTCATGGTCGAGACGGTCGCACCCACCAACCGTGCCGGAGATGTCGAAGGCTCGGTTCGCCAGCCCGATGGCTCCGTCGTGACGCCGACCGGCTTCAAGGAGGCGTACGCGAAGTACGTCGACGCCGGGTGGGGCTCGGTGCCGTTCCCGGAAGAGTACGACGGCGGCGGCTTCCCGTGGTCGGTCGGTCTCGCCATCCAGGAGATCATGGGCACTTCCAACATGGCATTCGCCCTGTGCCCGCTGCTCACCCAGGGCGCGATCGACGCGCTGCTGCACTATGGCAGCGACGAGCAGAAGAACACCTACCTGCCGAACATGATCTCCGGCAAATGGACCGGCACCATGAACCTCACCGAGCCGCAGGCGGGGTCGGATGTCGGCGCCCTGGTCACGAAGGCCGTCCCGAACGGCGACGGCAGTTTCGCCATCAGCGGCCAGAAGATCTTCATTACATACGGCGAGCACGACATGGCCGAGCAGATCGTGCACCTGGTGCTCGCGCGCACGCCCGGCGCTCCCGCCGGCACCCGCGGCATCTCGTGCTTCATCGTGCCGAAGTACCACCTCAAGGAGGACGGCACCCCGGGCGAGAAAAACGGCGTCAACCTGCTGTCGCTCGAGCACAAGCTCGGCATCCACGCGTCGCCGACGTGCGTTCTCGAGTACGACAACGCGACCGGCTACCTCATCGGTGAAGAGAACCTCGGCATGCGCATCATGTTCGTCATGATGAACAGCGCCCGGCTGTCGGTCGGTCTCCAGGGACTGTCGATCGGGGAGCGCGCCTATCAGGGTGCCCTCGCATACGCGCAGGAGCGCAAGCAGGGGCGCGCGATCGGCGCGACCGAGGACTCACCGATCATCGACTTCCCCGACGTTCGCCGCCTGCTGCTCACGCAGAAGGCCTACCTCGCAGCGATGCGCCGCATGATGCTGTTCAACGCCGTGCAAATCGACCACTCGACCCACGACACGGACGACGCACGCCGCACCCGGGCATCCGAGATCGTCGGCCTGCTCACCCCGATCTGCAAGGCGTTCGGCACCGACATGGGCGTCGAGGTCTCGTCGCTCGCGCTGCAGTGCTTCGGCGGCATGGGCTTCATCGAGGAGACCGGCGCCGCGCAGCACTACCGCGACGTGCGCATCACCCCCATCTACGAGGGCACGAACGGCATCCAGGCGGCGGACCTCGTCGGCCGCAAGCTCGGTGTTCGCAGCGGCGCCTCGTTCCTGGAGTTCATCGACCAGATGCGCGAGATCCTGCCTCAGCTCGACGCCGCCGGCGACGGCTTCGCGAGCATGCGCGCGGAGCTCGGAACCCAGTTCGACATTCTGCAGAAGACGACCGAGTGGATGCTGCGCACCGGCCAGAAAGACCCGAACGCGATCCTGTCCGGCTCGTCGCCGTACCAGCGCATGTGGGGGCTCATCGTCGGCGGCTGGCTTCTCGCCAAGTCGGCTGTCGTCGCTGCGACCCTGGACGACGCCTCGCAGGCGGAGCAGCAGCTCGTGCTCGCCCGCTTCTTCGCCGAGCAGTTGCTGCCGCAGGCCGGCGGCCTGTTCGGCGCAGCGACCGCGGGATCGGACGACCTGTTCGCCCTCGACGCGAAGCAGCTTTTGGGGGTCTAGCTGTCAACCGGTAGCTCCCGGTCGGCATAAGTGAGGACATCGCCGTAAAATGGCGACATGTCCGCTCTCGCCCTCTGGGAGCGCCCGGTCAGCTACGGCGCCGTCGGCGCCACCCAGGCCCCAGACCTCATGACGTACCCGCCCGCCGGGTACCGTCCGTTCTCCGAGCGCACCCGTATCGGGCACGGCGACGCTCGCTGGCGCTACGCCTGCACGGAGATCCTCACCTGGGGCATCCAGCGCCGCGCCGGTTTCAAGGTGGAACTCACGGAATCGCCGACCGAGGTGAGCGAGCTCACCTATATGCCGGTCTCTTTCGACGAGACGGGGGAGCCGATCACCCCCTCGTCGATCGACACCGACGGGGAGCACACCTTCGGTCCCGATGGCGTGGCCTTCGTGGCGCCGGGTGACACCGCGCTGCTCGGCGTTCCGTTTGGGCCGTTCCGGGTGAAGGCGCCGGCGCGAGTGGTCTACGTCATCGACGAGCCGAACCGCAAGGGATTCGCCTACGGCACGCTGCGCGGGCATCCGGAGGACGGCGAGGAGTCGTTCGTCGTCGACCGCACGGAGGACGGCTCGGTCTGGCTCGAGATCCGGGCATTCTCGCGCCCGGCCAGCCGGTTCTGGTGGGTCGTCTACCCGGTGCTGCGGGTGTCGCAGGCCTTCTACACCCGCCGCTATTTCGCCACACTGTCCGGGCAGCTCTCCTAACACTGGGAGAATTGCGGGATGCCCAGCGCCCTGCCGATCGCCGACCCGGCACCGCTCGACGGGGCATTGCCGGCATCCGTCGCCGTTGGCGCGGAGACGCGCAACTTCGGCGTCTACCTGCACGTGCCGTTCTGCCGGGTTCGATGCGGGTATTGCGACTTCAACACATACACGGCGGAGGAGCTGCGCGGGGTCTCGCGCTCCGACTACTCAGGCCAGGCCATCACCGAGGTGGCGTTTGCCACTCGCGTGCTCGGCGATCTGCCGCAGCGCGAGGTCTCGACGGTGTTCTTCGGCGGCGGCACGCCCACGATGCTTCCGTCGTCCGACCTGGCGGACATGCTCGCCGCCGTTCGCGCCGCGTGGGGGCTCGCGCCTGGCGCCGAGGTGACAACCGAGGCGAACCCGGACTCGGTGGACGCCGCGTATCTTCGCCGGCTCGCGGATGCCGGCTTCACCCGGGTCTCGTTCGGCATGCAGTCCGCTGTGCCGCACGTGCTCGCAACCCTGGAGCGCACCCACGACCCCGCGCGAATCCCGTTGGTGGTCGAGTGGGCGCGGGATGCCGGCCTGCAGGTGAGCCTTGACCTCATCTACGGGACGCCGGGGGAGTCGCTGGACGACTGGGCGACATCCGTCGACATGGCGCTCGCGCAGCAGCCGGACCATATCTCCGCATACGCGCTCATCGTCGAGAACGGCACAAAGCTGGCGCGACAGATCAGGCGGGGCGAGATCGCGCAACCGGACGACGACCTGCAGGCCGACATGTACGAACTGGCGGATGCCCGCCTCGGCGACGAGGGATTCGACTGGTACGAGGTGAGCAATTGGTCACGGTCCGAGGAACACGCCTCTCGCCACAACCTCGCGTACTGGCAGGGTCACGACTGGTGGGGCATCGGGCCGGGTGCCCACAGCCACATCGGCGGTGTGCGCTGGTGGAACGTGAAGCACCCGGCGGCCTACGCCGAGCGCATTCTGGCCGGGCAGTCCCCGGCCGCCGGCCGCGAGACCCTGGACGACGAGACGCGCCGGGTGGAGCGAGTGCTGCTGCGCTCGCGCATCCGGGAGGGGCTCGCGGTGTCCGAGCTCGAGCCGGCGGGGCGCACCGCCGTCGCCGGACTGATTGCCGAGGGACTGGTGGAACCGGCCGAAGCACTCCACGGCACAGTGACCCTCACCCTGCGGGGACGACTTCTTGCCGACCTCGTGGTGCGGCGCCTATTGGGCGACTAGGCCTTGATGAAGGCGATCGAGACCGGGTAGTCCCAGTGCTCGCCGCGGTACGCCGAGATCGCGGCGAGGATGCTGAAGACGATGTTGAACACAACCGCGACGAAGAGCACGACGAAGCCGACCAGGATCCAGACGGTGAAGAAGCCGACGACGTAGCCGATCAGGAGCGTCAGCTGGAAGTTGAGGGCCGAGCGCGTCTCATTGCGGATGAAGGCCCCACGTTCGCCGAGGACGACGAAGCCGATGAGCGCCGGAACCAGGTGGAAGAAGATGCCGCCGAGATGGATGAGCGTCGCCCAGAGGCGGCTGTCGTTGTCTGTTATGGCGTTGTCTGTCATGGCTCCATTAAACGGCACGAGGCCCCGGAACCTGGGTTCCGGGGCCTCGTGCGGTGAAGAAAGCGACTACTTGATCCAGCGGATGTTGACCGGGTAGCGGTAGGTCTCGCCCGTGTTGCTGAGCTTGACGCCGCCGAGGATCGAGAAGATCAGGTTGATGATGCCCAGCGCGAAGGTGAGCAGCAGGAACAGGAGGCCGATGAACGGGATGAGCTCAAGGATGAAGCAGATGATGTAGAGCGCCGTGATGTTGATCGTCCAGTTCAGGTTCTCCTTGCTCTGCTCGCCGATCTTCGGGCCACGAGTGCGGAAGGCGATGTAGAAGACGAGCCCCGGGATGAGAAGGATGATGTTGAGGAACGTCGCCAGCATCGAGTACTGCTTGTCCTCGGCCTCGGTGAACGGAGCGGCTGCTGCAGGTGCGGGAGTGGGTTCGGTCATTGTGCGATGCCTTTCAGGTGAACGGGTCTGTCCTGGGGAGCAGGAAAGAGTTTGGGCCTGCGCCGGTGCTGGCCCCCGATGTGGTGGCACTGCGCAAGCACAGCCATAAGGTAGCGCCTTATTTGCCCCGCGTGCAATGGGTGAGTCGTCCCATCTCGCGATACAATTAGCAGTCGAGTGTGTCGAGTGCTAAGGCTGTGGAAGGGCGGTGAGCGGTGGTCTCGGAGCGGAGTCTCGAGGTGTTGCGGGTCATCGTGCAGGATTACGTCGCCTCCCGCGAGCCCGTTGGCTCGAAGTCGATCGTCGATCGACACTCGTTCGGCGTGTCGGCGGCGACCATCCGCAACGACATGGCGCTCCTCGAAGAGGAGGAGCTGATCGCGGCCCCGCACACCTCGTCGGGTCGCATCCCCACCGACAAGGGCTACCGGGTCTTCGTCAACCAGCTCGCCGACCTGCGGCCGTTGAGCCCCGCCCAGCGCACCGCCATCGAGACCTTTCTCGGCTCATCCACCGACCTCGACGAGGTGCTCAGCCGAACCGTTCGCCTGCTTTCCCAGCTGACCCACCAGGTCGCTCTCGTGCAATATCCCTCGCTCAGCCGATCCCGCATCCGGCACATCGAACTCGTGAGCCTCAGCGCCACGCGCATGATGACGGTGCTGATCACCGACACCGGTCGCGTCGAGCAGCGGCTCATCGACGTGAACGCGGTCGTCGATGAGGAGTTCCTCAGGCAGTTACGTACCAGCCTCAATGCGGCGCTCGGAGGCCTCGGGCTGGCCGAGGCCGCAGAGAAGCTCGGCGCGCTGCCGCAGCAGTTCGCCCAGCATCAGCGAAAAGTGGTCGAACAGGTTGCGGCCGCGCTGATGGACCAGGTGCTGGCGAACCGGCAGGAACGACTGGTGATGGCCGGCACAGCCAACCTGGTGCGCACGGAAGACGACTTCACCGGCAGCATCTATCCGGTGCTCGAAGCGATCGAGGAGCAGGTCACGCTTCTCCGACTGTTCGGCGAGATGGAGCCTGAGCAGAACGGCTTCTCGGTGAGCATCGGCAAGGAGAACGCGTCGTTCGGGCTGGGGGAGACCTCGGTGCTCGCGACCGGCTATTCGGCGAGTGGCGGTGAGGTGTCGAAACTCGGCGTCATCGGCCCCACGCGCATGGACTATTCGAACAACATCGCGGCGGTTCGCGCCGTCGCCCGCTACCTCTCCCGCCTTCTCGGCGAGGACTGATTTAGGAACCTCACACTTGGCTGACCATTACGAAGTACTCGGCGTCGATCGCAGCGCGACCACGGACGAGATCAAGAAGGCGTATCGCCGCCTCGCGCGCGAGCTGCATCCCGACGTGAACCCCGGCGCCGACGCGTCCGAGCGGTTCAAGCTGGTGACGCACGCCTATGACGTGCTGTCAGACCCGCAACAGCGCGAGCAGTACGACCTCGGGCCGCAGGCCGGGTTCGGCGGAGGCGGCGGCAACTTCGGCGGCTTCAGCGACATCTTCGAGACCTTCTTCGGCGGCGGGCAGCAGACCCGCGGCCCGCGCTCCCGACGCGAGCGTGGCCAGGATGCCTTGGTGCGGGTGGAGGTGGATCTCGACGAGATCGTCTTCGGAACGAAGCGCGAGATCGAGATCGACACAGCCGTGCTGTGCGAGACCTGCCACGGCGACTGCTGCGCGCCGGGAACCACCCCGGTCACCTGCGACATCTGCCGCGGCAGCGGCCAGATCCAGCGCACCGTGCGCAGCCTGCTCGGCAATGTCATGACCTCGAGCCCCTGCGGAACCTGCCGTGGCTACGGCACCGTCATCCCCAACCCGTGCCCCACCTGCCAGGGCCAAGGCCGCGTGCGCGCCCGTCGCACCGTCCCGGTCGACATCCCGGGCGGTGTCGAGACCGGACTGCGTCTCCAGCTTCCCGGCCAGGGCGAGGTCGGCCCGGCCGGCGGCCAGAGCGGCGATCTCTACCTCGAAATCAAGGTGAAGCATCACGACCAGTTCAGCCGCAACGGCGATGACCTGCTCGCGACACTCGAGGTGCAGATGACGGATGCCATCCTCGGAACCAAGGCGAACCTGAAGACCCTCGATGGCGAGGTCTCGTTCGACATCAAGCCCGGCACCCAGAGCGCCGAGGTCGTCACGGTCAAGGAGCGCGGCATCACGCACCTCCGCGGGAGCGGTCGCGGAGACCTGAAGATCGGCATCCAGGTGGCGACGCCCACGAAACTGACCGGCAAGGAGCAGGAGCTCATCAAGCAGTTCGCGGGCGGCCGCAAGGTGAGCCCGCCCGCACTCACGCACTTCCAGCAGGGACTGTTCGCGAAGCTCCGCGACCGTTTTCTCAACATCTGACCCCGTCCTGTCGCCCCTCGCTCCCGTGCACCTTCGGAAATTCAGGACAATGGTCAAAGCAGCGCACCGGACATCCCGCGTTGTCGGCAACCTTGCTCAACTCGCATGACCAAAGTCCTGAATTTCCGAAAGGGGCGGTGACGGATGGCGCACTTCTACCTGAGCGAGGACCAGCCTCCGGTCGAACCGGGCGCCCGAATCACGGTATCCGGGCCCGAGGCCCGGCACGCGGTGACGGTGAGCCGGGTCGCCGTGGGGGAGCGCATCACGGTCGGCAACGGGTCGGGATTCGTCGCCTCGGGGGTGATCGTCTCCGCCGAGCCGACCCAGTTCGTCGTCGAGGTGGATGAGGTGGTGACGACCCCGGCGGCGAGTCCGGCGATCTGGCTGGCGCAGGCCCTGGCGAAGGGCGACCGCGACGAATACGCCGTGCAGCAGGCGACCGAGCTCGGAGTCGACGGCGTCATCCCGTGGTCGGCCCAGCGCTCCATCGTGAAGTGGGAGGGTGCCAAAGTGCGGAAGGGCCACGAGCGCTGGTCGGCGATCGTGCGCGAGGCGACCAAGCAGTCGGTGCGACCGTGGATTCCCGAGGTGGCGGATCTCGCCTCGACCCAGGTGCTCGCGACGCTTGCGGCAGAGACCCGGATGCTGGTGCTCGAACCCACCGCCGAGCTGGCCCTGAGCGCGCTCGAGCCCGACGATCGCGACATCGTGCTGGTCGTCGGCCCCGAGGGCGGAATCGTACCGGCGGAGCTTTCTCGGCTGCAGGCGGGCGGCGCCGAACTCGTCCGGCTGGGCGACACCGTGCTGCGCACATCGACCGCAGGCCCCGCCGCGCTCGCTGTGCTGAGCGCGAAACTCGGGCGCTGGTGACGGAACCCCCGGTTACGCTAGTCGCATGGCAAGCACAGGAGAGAAGTCCGTCTTCTCGATGATCGTCGACCGGCAGATCCCGGCCGATATTGTGTTCGAGAACGAGCGCATCATCGCGTTCACCGACATTGCGCCCAAAGCCCCCGTGCACCTGCTCGTGGTGCCGAAGACGCCGGACTATCGCAACGTCTCCGAAATTGCCGCGGCGGACCCGGCGCTGCTCGCCGAGATCATCGCCGTCGGCCAGCAGCTCGCCGACGAGCGCACCGGCGGCCAGTACCGACTCATCTTCAACACGGGCGAGCGTTCCGGCCAGACCGTGTTCCATGTTCATGCTCATGTGCTGGGCGCCGAACCCGGCGAACCCGGCCTCACCGAAGGATCCCTTGGCTTCAATTAATCAACCCGCAGGTTTCGGTCGAGTCGAGATCAGTGTCGATGGCGTCGCCATGGTGCGATTGCTCGGCCCGCAGGACCGACTGCTGAAAACCATCGAGGGCCAGTTCCCCTCGGTGAGCGTGCTCGTCCGCGGCAACGTCATCACTCTCGAGGGCGACCCTGATCAGGTGCGTGCGGCGGAGCGCCTGGTGGATGAGCTGGTCAGCATGATCCGCGCCGACTTCGAGCTGGGTTCGCGCGACGTCACCGAGTCCGCCAAAATCCTGCGCGACGACCCACGGTCGAGCCCGGCCGAGCTGCTCAGTCAGGCGATCCTCACCAGCCGTGGCAAGAGCATCCGTCCGAAGACGCTCGGCCAGAAGGCCTACGTCGACGCCATCGATGTGAACACCATCACCTTCGGCATCGGGCCCGCAGGCACAGGCAAGACCTACCTCGCGATGGCGAAGGCCGTGCAGGCGCTGCAGCGCAAAGAGGTGAGCCGTATCATCCTCACCCGGCCAGCGGTCGAGGCGGGGGAACGCCTCGGCTATCTGCCGGGCACGCTCACCGACAAGATCGACCCGTATCTGCGCCCGCTGTACGACGCGCTGAACGAGATGATGGACCCGGAGATCGTGCCGAAGCTGCTCGCTGCGGGCACCATCGAGGTCGCTCCTCTCGCCTACATGCGCGGTCGCACGCTCAACGAGGCTTTCGTGGTGCTGGACGAGGCACAGAACACCACGCCCGAGCAGATGAAGATGTTCCTCACCCGGCTCGGCCACGGCTCGAAGATGGTCGTCACGGGGGACATCACCCAAGTGGACCTGCCGACCGGGGCCAGCGGGCTGCAGTTGGTGACGAGCGTGCTCGATGACATCGACGACATCCACTTCGCGCGGCTGACCAGCGACGACGTCGTTCGCCACAACCTGGTCGGCCGAATAGTCGACGCCTACACGCGATACGACGCCGAGCGGCAGGCGGCGCGGTTCGAACGAGAGAGCAGAAAACAGTGAGCATCGACATCAACAACGAGTCGGTGATCTCGGTCGACGAGACCGCACTGCTGCGCCTGTCGACCTTCGCGCTCGACTACCTGCACGTGCATCCGGACGCCGAGCTCGCGATCGTGCTCGTCGACGAAGGAGCGATGGAGCAGCTTCACCTGCAGTGGATGGACGAGCCCGGTCCGACCGACGTGCTCAGCTTCCCCATGGATGAGCTGCGCCCGGGCACGGAAGAGGCCATGACCCCGGCCGGTCTTCTCGGCGACATCGTGCTCTGTCCGCAGGTTGCCATCGGCCAGGCCGAGACGGCAGGCCACTCGACGCTCGATGAGCTGCTTCTGCTGACCACTCACGGAATCCTTCACCTGCTCGGCTTCGATCACGCGGAGCCAGACGAGGAGAAGGAGATGTTCGGCATCCAGGGCGAGATTCTCGCCGCCTTCGCGCTCGCCGAACGACGAAAATAGTCGAACCATGATCCCCATCTTCATCGGCGTCGCCGTGCTGCTGGTGATCCTCGGCGGGCTGCTCGCCGCCATCGACTCCGCGCTCGGGGTATTGTCGCGCGCGGACCTGCTTGAGCTCTCCACCCACGCCCGGGCACGCAATTCGCTGGTCGCGATCGCGGGCGACGTCGGGGCGCACGTCAACGCCGTCAACTTCACACGGGTCGTCGCCGAGACCACCGCGGCTGTGCTGGTCTCCCTGTCGTTTGCATACATCTGGGACTGGTGGTGGGCGCTGCTCGCCTCCGCCCTGATCATGATCGTGGTGTCGTTCGTGCTCGTCGGCTCTAGTCCGCGCAGCGTGGGGCGAGTGCACGCCCGCGGCGTAGTGACTTTCTCCGCCTGGCTGGTTCACGCCCTCCGACTGCTGCTCGGCCCGGTCGCCGCCGCGCTGGTCGCAGTCGGGGACCGTGTCACTCCGGGTCGCAACGCGACCTTCTCCTCGGAGGAGCAGCTGCTCAGCATGGTCGATGAGGCCACCGAGCAGGACGTGCTGGAGGAGGATGACCGCGAACTCATCCACTCGATCTTCGAGTTCAACGACACTCTCGTGCGTGAGGTGATGATTCCGCGTATCGACATGATCACCATCGACGACGATTCGGGCGTCGGCTCGGCGATGGCGCTCTTCCTCTCGAAGGGCGTGTCGCGCATGCCGGTGATCGGCGGCGATGTCGACGAGGTGATCGGCATCCTCTACCTTCGGGATGTCGCGCGCATCAGCTACGAACGCCCGAAGACACTCGACGGGGTCACCGTGGCATCCCTCGCGCGGCCGGCCCTGTTCATCCCCGAGTCGAAGAAGGCCGACGACACCCTGCGCCAGATGCAACTCGAGTCGAACCACCTGGCCATGGTGATCGACGAGTACGGCGGCATCGCGGGTCTCGTCACACTGGAGGACCTGATCGAGGAGCTCGTGGGCGACATCTCCGATGAGTATGACCACGAGGTGGTGGAGATCGAGGAGCTGTCGCCGGGCCGGTACCGGGTCGCGGCGCGCCTTCCGGTCGACGAACTCGGCGAGTTGTTCGACATCGAGCTCGAAGACGATGACGTCGATTCCGTCGGCGGCCTCCTGGCGAAAGCGCTCGGCCGTCTGCCCGTCGCCGGCTCGGTGGCCACGTATTCTGGACTCATCCTCACCGCCGATCGCGTGGAGGGCAGGCGCAAACAGGTGTCAACGGTGCTGGTCGAACGTGACCAGGCCCTCATGGACGCCCAGGCCGCCTTCCGCAAGACCAGCAAAGAAACCGGTGAAACCAGTGCCTGACCAACCAGATGGCTTCAGGGCAGGGTTCGTCTCCTTCGTCGGACGCCCCAACGTCGGCAAGTCGACTCTGACCAACGCGCTGGTGGGCGAGAAGGTGGCGATCACCTCGTCGAAGCCGCAGACCACCCGCCGCGCCATCCGCGGCATCGCACACTCGGCCGGCGGCCAGCTCATACTCGTCGACACCCCCGGCATGCACCGGCCACGCACCCTGCTCGGCGAGCGGCTCAACGCCATCGTGCAGACCACGCTCGGAGACGTCGATGTTGTCGGGTTCTGTGTGCCGGCCGACGAGAAGATCGGCCCGGGCGACCGCTACATCAACGAGCAACTCGACTCCTTCCCGCGCGCGAAGAAGGTGGCGATCGTCACCAAGATCGACGCGACCTCGAAGCCGCAGGTGGCGCTGCAATTGCAGGCCGTGTCGGAGTTGCGCGACTGGGCGGCGATCATTCCCGTCTCCGCCACCGACCGCATCCAGCTCGACACGCTCGCGACCGAGCTCATCAAGCTGCTGCCGCTCTCGGCGGCGCTCTACCCGGCCGATGCTGTGACAGAAGAAGGTCTCGAGGCGCGCATCTCCGAACTCATCCGCGAGGCGGTGCTCGAGGGCGTCGAAGACGAATTGCCGCACTCGATCGCGGTGACGATCGACGACATCATCGAGCGCGACGACAAAGACCTGGTCGAGATCTTCGCCAACCTCTTCGTCGAGCGGGACAGCCAGAAGGGCATCATCATCGGTCACCAGGGTTCGAGGCTGGCGGATGTCGGCGCCAGGGCCCGAGCGCAGATCGAACCGCTGGTGGGCAAGCAGGTCTTCCTCTCGCTGCGGGTGAAGGTCGCGAAGGACTGGCAGCGCGACCCGAAGCAGCTCGGGCGGCTGGGATTCTAGGTACATCGCTCGACTGATTCTTTCGGGTGGCGTTGGCCATACGGTTGAGGGATGTTCCGCTCGTTGACCCGTCCGCAGCTCGCTGCCGACGTCATCATCGCGCTCGTGTTCCTGCTGGTCGGGTACGCCATCCAGGCCAAGGATGAGAATTGGGCGTCGATCGGCGTTCTCGTCGTGATGACGATCGCGCTGGCCATCAGGCGGTTCAGCCCCTGTCTCGCGCTCGTGCTGGCCTGGGTGGGCGCGATAGTGCAGATGCTGTTCCGGGTGAACGCACCGGCCTTCGTCGACGTGGCGGTACTCGGCGTCCTGTACTGCACCGCGGCCTACGGCGGGCGGCTGGTTCGCTGGGTCGGGCTGGCGTCGGCAGTGGTTGGCTCTCTCGTGGCAGAGCTCTACCTCGTCATCCTGCCGTTCTTCGGCGAGTACGGCTTCGCCTATCCGAACGTTTCGGATGCGATCCGGTCGTTCGTCATCGCCTTCTTCGGGCTGCTCGCCGTGCTCGGCCTGTCCTGGACGATCGGGCAACTCGTGCGCACCTACCGGCGGGCGCGCGACAGCCGCCGGGCGCAGGCGCTGGCCGAGAAGGATGTCGTGGTCGAGCAGGAACGCAACCGCATCGCCCGCGACATGCACGACGTCGTCGCCCACTCGCTCGCCGTGGTGATCGCGCAGGCCGATGGCGCCCGCTATGCGGCGGCGAAGGACCCGGCGGCCGTCGAGACGGCCCTCACCACGATCTCCGCGACCGCCCGGGAGGCTCTCGGCGACGTGCGCCTGCTGCTGACCCAGCTGAGACACAGCCAGGGCGACGGACCGCAGCCGGCACTCGTCGACCTCGACCGGCTGGTCGACCAGTTCCGCAGCTCCGGAGTGGATGTGCAACGCACCGACACGGGTTCGCCGGGAACTCTGGCGAGCGGCCAGCAGCTGGCGCTGTATCGCATCGTGCAGGAGGCGTTGACGAATGCGCTTCGGCACGGCGCCGTCGGGCGGCCCGTCACGGTTGCGTTCGAGTGGTCCGACCCGGTGTCGGTCGTGATCTCCAACCCGATCGGCGACTCGGCGTCGAACAGTGGTGGCCACGGTGTGATCGGAATGCGGGAGCGGGCCGCCCTCGTCGGTGGAGCGTTCGAGGCCGGAGCTGTCGGCGACTCCTGGGTCGTTACGGCAAGGGTGCCGTCGTGATCCGGGTTGCGCTGGTCGACGACCAGGCCCTGTTCCGGGCGGGCATTCGCATGCTGGTCGAGTCCCAGGCCGACCTCGCCTTCGTGGGTGAAGCCGGCAATGGGATGGACGCCGTGGGCATGGTCGCCGAGACGCGGCCCGATGTCGTGCTCATGGACATCCGGATGCCGGTGATGGATGGCATCGCGGCCACCGTCGAGATCACCGCAGCCCCAAACCCTCCGCGAGTGATCGTGCTGACCACCTTCGATCTCGATGAGGCCGCCGCCCGAGCGATCCGCGGCGGGGCGAGCGGGTTCGTGCTGAAGGATGCCGACCCGGAATTCCTGCTGGCCGCCATCCGCACGGTGCACGCCGGTACAACTGTGTTCGCGGCATCCGCGACCCGTGAACTGTTCGAGCATTTCGCCGGCACCGCGCCACGCGAGGCGCCTGCGGTATTCGGCGAGCTGACCGCTCGCGAGAAGGAGATCTTCCACCTGGCAGCGCGAGGTTTGAGCAACGCGGAGATCGCCGCCAGCGAGTTTCTCAGCGAGGCCACGGTGAAGACCCACATCAGCCGCGTGCTCGGCAAGCTGGGGCTCAGGGATCGCGTGCAGCTGGTCGTGTTCGCGTACGAGCACGGGTTGAACTAGATCATCCTTGCGATGTAGCGGGTCGAGACTCGCGCCCGATGTTCTGCTCATCGCATCGCCCGAGCATGGAACCATGACACATAACCATTCGGACGCAGGGCTCGTCGCCCGCGTCGAGAACCTCAGCAAGTCCTACGGAAGCGGCACGAACACGGTGACGGCGCTCGACGACGTCAGCATCGGCCTTCGCCAGGGCCAGTTCACCGCGATCATGGGTCCCAGCGGCTCGGGCAAGTCGACGCTCATGCACATCATGGCGGGACTCGACACTGCCAGCAGCGGGCGGGCGTGGCTCGGGTCGACCGAGATTACCGGCCTCGCCGACGCCGAGCTCACCGTGCTCCGCCGCCGTCGCGTCGGATTCGTCTTCCAGGCCTTCAACCTCGTGCCGACGCTCGACGTACGTGCGAATATCCGCCTGCCCTTCGAACTCGACGGTCGCCGACCGAGCGCCGACGAGACGGCCTGGACGGAACGCCTCATCGACTCGCTCGGGCTGCGGGACCGGCTCACGCATCGTCCGCATGAACTCTCCGGTGGGCAGCAGCAGCGCGTCGCCATCGCCCGTGCCCTCGCGGCCAGGCCCGACCTCGTGTTCGCCGACGAGCCGACTGGCAACCTCGACTCGCGCACCAGCCGCGAGGTGCTCTCGCTGCTCGCCGCTGCCAGCACCGAGTACGGGCAGGGGATAGCGATGGTCACCCACGATCCGATCGCGGCGAGCTATGCCGACCGCATCCTGTTTCTCGCGGATGGCCGCGTAGTCGAAGAGCGCGAGCGCTCCACAGCCGAAGAGATCTCGACCTTCATGCTCGGGATCGAGGTCACGGCATGAGAAACCATGCCCCCAGCATCCTGGTCGCCTCACTGAGTTCCGCCTTCGGCGTCACGCTTCTCGAGGTGACGAACGTTCTTTCCGAGATGATTCAGGCTAACGACGTCACCGGTTCCAGCCATACGGTTCGCATCATGCTCGCCGCGGTTGCCTGGGTCTTCATCGCGATCGCCGTGTACGTCGGAACGATCGTGACGGCGAACACCTTCGCCACAATCATCGCCGGCCGCACGCGCACTATCGCGTTGCTGAGACTGATCGGGTCGAGCGCCTCAGACCAGCGCAAGGCCGTCGCTCGTGAAGGCCTGCTCGTCGGGGTCGCCGGCGGGGTCATCGGCACAGTGATCGGCACCGCCTTGACGGCGCTCCTGGTGGCCATCGGCGTCGGCAGTCATACCCTGCCGAACATCGACTATGGCTGGTTCACTCCCGTTGTTGCGCTGCCGGCCGTCGCGGTCATCCTCACTACCTGGCTTGCCTCGTGGATCGGATCCCGCCGCGTGCTGGAGGTCTCGCCGATCGAGGCGACCGGTGTCGCCGTCGAGCGTTCGCGCGAGGAGGCGGCTCGCCGTCCGCGACGGAATGCGCTCGCGATCGTGCTCTTCATCGTCGGCATCGCGACGATGATGCTCGGGATGCTGGCCGGCCTGGTCAGTCCACTCGGCGTTCTCATCGGAGTAGTCGGCGGCATCCTCTCGTTCACCGGTCTCGTGCTCGGCGCGCAGCTGGTGATGCCGCTGGCCCTGCGTCTCGTCGGCCGCTTGTTCGGCCGGAGCGCGACTGCGCGGCTCGCGTCCGAGAATGCCGTCAGGTACCCAGAGCGAAGCTCTCGCAGCACCATCGGTATGGTGATCGGGGTCACCCTGATCACCATGTTCGCGGTGGCTGTAGCGAGCTTCCAGGTGTTCATCGCGCAGGACCGGTTGCAGTCGCCCGATTCCTATCAGGGCACCGACACAGTGCTGAGTACGACGGTCGCGGTGTTCTCCATCCTGATGGGATTCAGCGCCCTGATCGCCGCCGTCGGCATGGTGAATACGCTCTCGCTGAGCGTGCTGCAGCGCACCCGCGAGCTCGGGCTCCTGCGCGCGCTCGGGTTCACGGTGCGACAGGTGCGCACCATGATCCTGGCGGAGAGCGCGCAGCTCACCGTGGCCTCCGTGCTGGTGGGACTGGTGCTCGGCACCTTCTACGGCTGGGCGGGCGCGCAGTCGCTGCTCGGGGCATCCGTGCATGGCATCGTCGCCCCGGCGATCCCGGGGCTGCTGCTGGTCGTGATCGTCGGCGCAGCCCTCGTGCTCATCGCGGTGGCGTCGGTCGCGCCGGCCCGCCGCGCCACGCGCATCGCCCCGGTCGCGGCCCTCGCCGCCGACTGACCCCTTCGCCCAACCTTCGGAAATTCAGGACTTTGGTCACGCCGGTGGTGTCTGCGTCGGCGTGTCCCTGGTGCGGCTGCGCCATTGTCCTGAATTTCCAAAGGTGGCGGTCGCGCCATTGTCCTGAATTTCCGAAGGTGGAGGATACTCTCCGCGGAGTAACGCCCCGGCCCTAGGGTTGAACCGTGCGTATCGGACTGCTCGGAGGGCTCCGCGTCGAGCACGATGGCCGTCCCGTCGCGGTCACCGGTGCGATGCAGCTCGCCGTGCTGTTCCGACTGGCAGTGGATGCCGGCTCGGCCGTGAGCTACCGCGCGATCGCGGAAGATGTCTGGGCGGATGCCCCGGAGAACGAGAAGGCCGCCCTCCAGTCGATCGTGTCGAGGCTGCGCTCCCAACTGCCCAGCGGATCGATCGAGTCGACGACCGGCGGCTATCGCCTCACGGTCTCCCGGGACGACGTGGACGCTCTCGCCTTCGCCGATCTGGTCGCGCAGGCGCTAGTGGCGGAGGGCGACGAGCGTTCCCGTCTCGCGTCGGATGCGCTGGCGCTGTGGGCGGGGGAGCCGTGGATTCCCTCACCAGATTTCGACTGGTTCGAACGCGACCTGCGGCGCGACCGGGCCACCGCGCTCGAACTCGGGGGCATCGCCGTGATGCGCCCGCGAGCGACAACCATTCCGGCACCGCTGACCGACCTGGTCGGGCGCACCGGCGAGCTGGATGCGATCGCCGAGCAGCTCGCCGTCTCGCGACTGGTCACCATCGTCGGCGTAGGCGGGGCAGGCAAGACGCGCCTGGCGGTGGAGACGGCCGCGGGCATCCCGGGCACGGTGCTGGTGGAGCTCGCTCCGGTCGGGCCGGGTGAACTCTTCGCCGCCATCCTCGCAGCCACGGGGCGCGAGCTGCGCACGGCCGACGGCAGCGGACTGGCCGGGTCGCGCGAACGCCTGCTCGAGGCGCTGGCCGGTCGCCCCGCGCTCCTGGTGCTCGACAACTGCGAGCACATCGTGGATGACGTGGCCGCCGCAGCGGAGTGGCTGCTGGGTGCTCTGCCGCAGCTGCGCATCCTCGCGACCAGCCGCGAGCCGCTGACCATCCCGGGCGAGGCCTTCGTCTCCGTCGGGCCGCTGCCGCATCCGACCGAGGCGGGGCTCGCCACCGCGACTCCGGCGGAACTGCGCTCCTTCGACGCCGTTGAACTATTCGCCCAGCGCGCCCTCGCGGCATGCGGGAGCGCGCTCGACAATGACGAGCTCGCGATCGCCGCCCGAATCTGCGTGCGGCTGGACGGTCTGCCGCTGGCGTTGGAGCTGGCCGCGGCGAAGCTCCGCACGATGACGCCGGCCGAGGTGCTCGCCGGGCTCGAGGACCGTTTCGCGCTGCTCACCGGCGGCTACCGTACCGCGCTTCCGCGCCATCGCACCCTGCGTGCCATGGTGGACTGGAGCTGGAGCCTTCTCACGGAAGAGGAGCGCACCGCGCTGGCCTGGTTCGCGGTGTTCCCCGCGGGCATGGCCGCGGCCGACGCCGGGCCGGTCGCGGCAACGATGGGGGTGCCGTCCGCCTCTGTGTTCGACTCCCTCGTGGACCGCTCGCTGCTGCAGCGCAGCCGCGGACGCTACCGGGCGCTGGAGACGATCCGCGAGTACGGGGTCGAGCGGCTTGCGGAAAGCGGCGACCTCGCGGCGGCGCGCGAAGCGCAGGCGCGATTCATCGCCGACCAGGCGGTGCGGTACGACCGCATGCTGCGCGGGCCGGGCATCCTCGATGCCATCTCCTGGTTCGACGCGGAGGACGACAACATCGCCGCGGCCCTGCGCTACGCGACGCGCGCGCCGCTCGCCGAGGTCGCGGTGCGCGCGGCGATGGCGTGCGGCTGGTACTGGGTGATCCGCGGACGCGAGGAGGACACGGTCACCTGGTTCAGCGCGGTGAGCCCGCTGGCGTCGGGTATCGAGACCGATGAGGCACGCGTCATTGCACTAATCGCCCCGATCGTGCAGATGTTCTCCGGCCCGCAGCGGGAGACGCAGCCGGAAGAGGCGCAGATGGCCGAGGCGATGAAGTGGTTGATGTCGGCCGACTTCCCGGTGATCGGCACCGGCGGCCACGAGCTGCTGCAGCTGCTGAAGCCGACCCTCACGGCGTTCGCTTCGGCGGGAACCGATCAGCGGGCGTGGATGCTGGAGGTCGAGGTTCCGCGCGGCGAGGATCTCGACCTCGACCCGTGGCCGACCGCTGTACTGCATATCGTCCGTGCGGCGATGGCGCAGAATCGCGGCGACATCGCGGTGCTCGGCGAGGAGTCCGAACTGTCGATCACGATGTTCGAGGGCATCGGAGATGTCTGGGCGCTCGCGCTCGCCCAGCAGATGCGTGCCGAGTGGCTGGTGCTGAACGGCCGGCTCGATGAGGCCTTCGAGATCACGGAGTCGTCGACCGAGAACTTCCGCAGAATCACCCCGAGCTGGGATCTCGCGCAGCAGCAGGCGCTCGCGATTACCATCATGCTCAGGCAGGGCAGGGTCGACGAGGCGCGGGTTCGTGTGCAGATCCTCCTTGCGGAAGGCGAGGAATCCGGCAACGTGCGCACCCAGCTCCAGGCCGCAGCGACAGCGCTGTCGGCGTTCGTCGCCCTCGGGGAGCTGCAGCCCGCGATCGAGCAGCTCGCCTACCTCGACAGCCTGGTTGCCGGCTGGCCGCGGTTCCCCGGCCAGACGACGGCGATGATGGAGTCCGCCAGGGCAGGCGTCGAGTTGCTCCGTGGCGACCGCCAGGCGGCCGAGAACGCGATGCGGAGGGCAGTGGATGCCGCCCTCCAGACCCACGACCACCCGGTGATCGGGATGGTGGCCCTGGGCCTCGGTGCACTGGCGCTCGAGCGCGGTGACGTGGCCGATGCGCTGAGGGCAGCGGATCTCGCTGCGGCGATCGTCGGCATCCGTGACGCGACGGAGCCGCGTCGCGTTGCGATCGAGAGGGCAGCGTCGGAGGCGGGCATAGAGCGGGCCGGCACCGAGGTGCCGACCCGCTCAAGCGCGCTCACCGAGCTCGGTCAGATCTTGCGGCGATAAGCCCAGGTCGCCAGCGGGAAGAAGATCGCGACCAGCGCCACGCAGGATGCGATCACCCAGAGCACCTGGCCGGTCAGCGTGTCGCCGACCACCCCGGTATTACCGGTCAGCAGTCCGCGCATCGACTCGATCACGTGGGTGACCGGGTTGATCGAGACCCAGCCCTGAAGCCAGGTGGGCAGCGTCGACGCCGGCACGAAGGTCGACGATCCGAAGGTGAGCGGGAAGACGATCAGGAACGAGATTCCCTGCACAGCACCGGATGACCGCGCGAGCATTCCGATCAGCACAGAGACCCAGCACAGGCTGACGGCGAAGCCGATGATGAGCACGATCGCCAGGGCGACGTGCCACCAGGGCGTGACGAACTCGAAGCCGATGATGGCACCGAACACCAGGGTGACCGTGATGGCGATCGAATGACGCACGATGTCGCCGAGCACGGCGCCGAAGAGTGGCGCCGACCGGGCGATCGGCAGCGACCTGAAGCGGTCGAACACGCCCTTCTGGATGTCGGTGTTCAGGTTCACGCCGATCGTCAGCGAGGTGAACATGATGGTCTGCACGATGATGCCCGGCAGGGCGAACTCGACGTACTTGCCCGTTGATCCCGCGATCGCGCCACCGAAGATGAACACGAAGATGACCGTCATGATGATCGGCTGCACGGTGACGTCGACGAACTGCTCGGGGTTGCGGAACATCTTGGTGACGGTCCGTTTGGCGAGGATGAGCGAGTCGCGGATCATGCCGCACCTTCTTCCGAGACGGTCTTGCCGGTGAGCGAGTAGAAGACCTCGTCGAGGCTGGGGAGCCGGAGCGAGAGCTCAGCGACCGAGATCTTCTCCTGTGCCAGGGCGGCGACGACGGTAGTGAGCGCGCCGTCGTCGCGCACCGGCACCGACAGCTGGTCGGGGGAGGGCTGCTCGGGTTCGCGGGTGCCGACCGAGACCAGCAGTTCGCGGATGTGGGGCAGATCGGCGGGTGACGCGGCGCGAACGTCGAGCGTCTGCCCGCCGAGCTGGCGCTTGAGCCCCTGCGGGGTGTCGTGCGCGATCACCTTGCCGTGGTCGATCACCGTGATCTCGTTGGCGAGAGCGTCCGCCTCCTCCAGGTATTGGGTGGTCAGCAGCACGGTGGTACCCTGCTTGACGAGCATGCGGATCATTCCCCACACGTCGTCTCTCTTGGCCGGGTCGAGGCCCGTGGTCGGCTCGTCGAGAAAGACGACATCCGGGCGCCCGATCAGCGATGCTGCGAGGTCGAGGCGTCGGCGCATGCCGCCGGAGTAGGTCTTCGTCAGCCGTCTGCCGGCATCCGTGAGATCGAACTCGGCGAGCAGTTCGTCGGCCCGCACCTTCGCCTGTTTGGTGCTGAGGTCGAGCAGCTGGCCGATCATCACGAGGTTCTGCACCCCGGTGAGATCCTCGTCGACGCTGGCGTACTGGCCGGTGAGGCCGATCGTGCGGCGCACCTCCTTGGCCTGATGAACGACGTCCCGGCCGGAGACGAGCGCGGTGCCCGAGTCTGGCTTGAGCAGGGTGGCGAGGATGCGCACCGCAGTGGTCTTGCCGGCCCCGTTCGGGCCGAGAACACCGAGCACGCGCCCCTCGTCGACCTCCAGGTCGATGCCGGCGAGAGCCTGTGTCTTGCCGAAGCGTTTCGTGAGGCCATGTGCCTCGATTGCCTTTGTCATGCCCCAAGTCTGGCGGGCGGCACTGTCGCGGCACTGTCAGCCGCTGTCAGCGGCTCGCACTCAGATTTTCATGGTTTCCGCTGAGGGCTCTCTCAGGATGCCCAAAAATCCCTCCGCCCTCCTGATCGGTCTCGCATACTGGGCCACCTGAGAGACGGTAAGGAGGCCGAGGGCGATGAATACGGTGTTGCACTTGCACCTGATCGACGGCCCGGTGCCCGTCGTGGTCAATATCCTCGGAATCATCGCCCTGGTCGCGATCCTGCTGACGCCCCGCTGGCGCAGGTGGCTGCCGATCGCGGTGAGCGTGGCGTTCGTCGGGTTTTTCCTGGGCATCCTCGCCTGCTGGGTGCTCGGAGACGTGCTCAACCTGTTCGGGGTGACGCTCTCCGTGGCCAGCCGCGTCTGGTTCGGCATCGCTGTCGCGGGATTCGGCGTCGGCGTCGCGAGACTCATCTTCTCGCGCAAACGGTCGGCAGCGGTCTGGGCGGCATCAGCGGTGATCCTCGCCCTCGTCGGATGCCTGGGGCTGAACAGCGACCTGGGGGAGTTCCCCACCGTGCGAAACGCGCTCGGCATCGGGCAGTACGACACGATGGCGCTGCCGAACACAGCCGACAGTGTTCCGCTCACCGGATGGGTGGCACCGAAAGATCTTCCTCGCACCGGCCGGGTGGGCAGCGTGACGATTCCCGCCGCCACCTCGGACTTCAAGGCTCGCCCGGCAGACGTTTATCTTCCCCCGGCGGCACTCGTCAAGAATCCGCCCAGACTCCCCGTGCTCG
This sequence comes from Microbacteriaceae bacterium, assembly GCA_025463565.1. GTDB lineage: Bacteria > Actinomycetota > Actinomycetes > Actinomycetales > Microbacteriaceae > Lacisediminihabitans. Next base: position 36,820 of record JAODAT010000075.1, on the reverse strand, counting down.
AGCTGCTCTCCGGCCAGCCCGGGCAGCCGGACGACCTGTTCGTCAAAGGTGGGCTCGCCGCATATCTCAATCGGCTGGCGCAGGACAATCACGGGCTCGCGCCCATCGTCGTCGTTCCGGACCAGCTCGGCGAGCCGTCGAACAACCCGATGTGCGTGAACTCGGCACTCGGCAATTCCGCGACCTATGTCACCGTCGATGTTCCGAAGTGGATCACCGAGCACCTCGTCGTCGAAACCGGGCCCAGCGCGTGGGGGATCGGCGGATTCTCCCAGGGCGGTACCTGCTCGATCCAGTTCGGCTCGGCGTTGCCCACGCAGTACGGAACCATTCTCGACATCTCGGGCGAGGTCGCCCCGAAGTCGGGAAACCTCCAGCACACCATCGATACCGGTTTTGCCGGATCACGCGCGGCCTACGACGCGTCGATTCCGGCCGATGTGATGCGCCGCGTGGGTGGCTACCAGCACACACTCGCCCTCTTCGCAGTAGGACAGGGCGACAGCAAGTATGGTCCCGGGCTCGCGACGGTGGCGAGTGATGCCGCATCCGCGGGTATGACCACTCACCTGTACGTCTCGCCAGGCACCGCGCACGACTGGCGCACGGTGTCGTTCGCTTTCGAGCAGACCCTTCCGGTGATTGAACGACACTGGAAACTCGACGTGAGCCGGCTCGATGATTGAGCGCCTTCTGAGGCGCCATCCCGCAACGCTGGGCATCGTGGTGCTCACGTTCGCGGGAGCGATACTCTCCCGTGGGTTTCGCGGACCGAACCTGCCGACGCAGTTCGCTCTCGGCACCGGGTACGGCCAGCTCGTTGTCGCTCACCGGTGGTGGACGCCGATCACCTCCGTCTTCGTCACGAACGGCGGAATCGAACTCGCTCTTGTCGCGGTCTCGGTGGTGCTCGTCGTCGGTGTTGCGGAACGGCTCATGGGAACGGCACGCACGGTGCTCGCCTTCGCTGTCACCGCGGTTGCCGGCGTCATCGCGGGGGTGGTGGTGCAGGAGATCGGTAATCTCCTGGGCGAACTCTGGTCTCGCCGCACCGTGGAACTGGTGACGCTGGATCCGATGACCGCCGTGGTCGGAACCATCATGACCGCCAGCGCGTTCGCCGGTCCGCTCTGGCGCCGCCGCATCCGGGTCATCACCTCGGTGGTCGTGCTCGTCTTTCTGCTCTACGCGGGTGACCCGTCCGATCTCTACCGCGCGCTCGCCGCGGCGGCGGGCCTCGCGCTCGGTGCCGTGCTCAAACCCGGCGGCGGCCCACTGCGCTGGCAGCGGAGCTCGCACCATGAGGTGCGCGTCCTGCTCTCCGCGGTGGTGGCTATCACCGCCATCGGGCCGGCGATCACCGTGTTCAGCACGCTGCGGCTCGGTCCGCTGGCACCTCTCGGTCTCCTGCTCGCAGACCCCCGCCCCAACAACATCACCGCCGTCGACGAGTGCCGAGCATCCGACATCACGCGCGCCTGCCTTCACGACATGACGCTCGAGCGCATCAGCGGCGTCGGCCCGATCCTGCTCACTGTGCTTCCCCTTGTCGCGCTGCTGGCCGCGTCGCTCGGCATCGCGCGCGGGCGGCGGTTTGCGGCGATCCTCGCGATCGGGCTGAACGTAGCGCTCGCCGCGATCGCAGCCCTGTTCTACGGGTTCCTACCGCTGTTGGCATCACAGCACGTCGCGAAGTTCCGTTCGACCCATTACTGGGAGGTCTCTCTCGCGCTGGCCGTTTCGGTTCTACTGCCGCTCGCCATCGCCGGAGTCCTGGCCGCGAACCTGCGTCACCTGTTCGTCAGGGCTTCGACCCGTTCGCTGCGCAGATACTTCGTCGTGGTCGCCGGCTCGTTCGTCGGGCTGTCCGTCCTGTACCTCGCCGTGGGAAGTGCGATGCGGACCGGGTTCCGTCCCAGGGCCTCCCTTCTCGACCTGGCGGCGGACCTGCCCGACCGATTCATCCCCGTCGGATTCCTGCGGGTCGAGCGGCTCGCCTTCCTGCCGGTCGTCCCGCTCACGAAACTGCTCTACTACTGGATCGGGCCTGCCTTCTGGGTCGTGGTGATCGTCGGAGCGCTCATGGTGGTGCTGTCGAATGGCTCTCGCGAGTCGATCGCGGACCAGGCCCGAGTGCGCGCGCTGCTCTCCGCGGGAAGCGGATCTCTCGGCTTCTGGTCGACCTGGGCGGGTAACTCCTACTGGTTCCTGCCCGACGGCAGCGCGGCCGTCGCCTACCGGGTGGTCAACGGTGTCGCCTTCACCACGTCAGATCCCATCGGCCCGGACGACGCGATGGCGGAGGCGATCGCCGGGTTCGCCCGGTTCTGCGACGACAACGCCTGGACGCCGGTGTTCTACTCGGTGCACGAGCCGGTGCGGCTGCTCTGCGAGGAAATGGGTTGGCAGTCGATCGCGGTGGGCGATGAAACGGTCATCCGGCCAGGGGACTGGCGCACCGAAGGCAAGCGCTGGCAGGATATCCGGTCGTCGATCAATCGCGCTGAGCGTGAGGGCGTACAGGCCATCTGGACCAGCTACGCCAGCCTCACGACAGCCCAGGCGATCCAGATTGACGATATGTCGGAGCGCTGGGTGGCCGAGAAGGAGCTGCCCGAGATGGGGTTCACTCTCGGCGGCGTGCAGGAGTTGCGGGATGCCGACGTGCGCATGATGATCGCGACGGATGCCCGCGGACAGGTGATCGGGGTGACGAGCTGGCTGCCGACCTGGCGCGACTCGATACTCGTCGGCTGGACGCTCGACTTCATGCGGCGGGACCCCGACGGCATGAACGGCATCATGGAGTTTCTCATCGCCCGTTGCGCTGAGCTCTTCCGGGACCACGGACTGGAGTTCATGAGCCTGTCTGCCGCGCCGCTCGCCAGTGGCGGAACGACGGATGAGACGGCCACGGAACGCCTACTCGCCGGCATCGGCGCGCGGCTCGAGCCGGTCTACGGCTTCCGGTCGCTGTTCGCGTTCAAACGAAAATTCGAGCCCGAATTGCGGCCGCTATCGATGTCGTTCCCCGACCCTCTAGCCCTCCCCGCGGTTGGTATCGCGCTCGGGCGCGCGTACCTGCCCGACCTGTCGGTGCGGCAGAGCGTGCGTGTGCTGCGCGGAGGCTAAAGCGGTCGATGCACGAATTCCGTGAGGGGGTAGCCTGCGTCGGAATCGATGGTGACCAGTGCCGTTCCGTCGTCGCGCATCACGAGCGTCGGTTTCACGCTGACCTGTGGTCGAGCCGACGCCGCCTGCAAGGCCGACGCGACATCCGTACTCCCGGCCAGCCGCATCAGGTTCATCAACGTGGGAAACATGAGCGTCTCGTCCTCCTGCGCGGGGGAGCGCCACTCGAGCTCCACCGTCTCACCGCCGTCGGCTATCGCCGTCTGGCCGGCGGGCGCCTGCGCCAGATAGAAGTAGGTGTCGAAGCGGCGGGGTTCGGCATCCGGCGTGATCCAGTGCCCGAACGGCTGCAACGCGTCAAGCGGGAGACGGATGCCCGCGGCCGTCACGACCTCACGGAACGTGCCGCCGGGTGCGGGCGAACGCTCGGCGCCGATCAGAATCGAGGTCTCCTCCCACGTTTCGCGGAACGCGCAGATCCGCAGCGTCCGCTCCTCGGCGTCGAGCGACTCGGCACCTGTGACCAGCGGCAGCCACGCCTCGTCTGAGTCATCCGGATCGACCACGCCACCGGGAAAGACAAGACGTGAGGCGAATGTCGCTTTCGAATGCCGGCGCACCATGAGAACCTCGAATGGGTCATCACGCACCAGCAGCACCGTCGCGGCGACGCGGAAGGCCTTGGGGTCCATTTCCCCACCATATGCCCGCGGTGCTACCCTGAAAGCGTGTTGTTCGGTCTGCTCCTCCTTAGCTGCCGCGACGAGTCCTAACCCAGGCCTCACTCGTCGCGGCCAGTGCTGATTAAACGCAGCGTCGTCGGTCTGGATCACTCCACAGACGAAAGAGCAAGAGACCATGAAGAACACACAGTCGGCTTCTGCAATGCCGATCACGAAGTACCGTCCGTACCGCGAAACACTGGGCATCGACCTGCCCGACCGCACCTGGCCGTCGAAGACCATCACGGTCGCCCCCCGCTGGTGTGCCGTCGACCTGCGCGATGGCAACCAGGCGCTGATCGACCCGATGAGCCCCGAACGCAAGCGCATCATGTTCGACCTGCTCGTGAAGATGGGCTACAAGGAGATCGAGGTCGGCTTCCCGAGCGCCAGCCAGACCGACTTCGACTTCGTCCGCACCCTCATCGACGAAGATCTCATCCCCGATGACGTGACCATCCAGGTGCTGACCCAGGCCCGCCAGGAGCTGATCACCCGCACCTACGAGTCGCTGAAGGGCGCGAAGCGCGCCATCGTGCACCTCTACAACTCCACGTCGATCCTCCAGCGCGACGTCGTGTTCCGCACCGACCGGCAGGGCATCATCGACATCGCCCTCGCCGGCGCACGAATGTGCCTCGAGGCCGAGTCGATCGTGCCCGAAACAGCGATCTTCTACGAGTACTCACCCGAGAGCTACACCGGCACCGAGCTCGAGTTCGCCCTCGATATCTGCAACCAGGTGATCGAGATCTTCCAGCCGACGCCTTCTCGCAAGGTGATCATCAACCTGCCCGCCACCGTCGAGATGGCGACGCCTAACGTGTACGCGGACTCGATCGAGTGGATGTCGCGCCGGCTAGCCCACCGGGAGAACATCATCCTGTCGCTGCATCCGCACAACGATCGCGGCACCGCCGTCGCGGCCGCAGAGCTCGGCTACCTGGCCGGCGCGGACCGCATCGAGGGCTGCCTGTTCGGCAACGGGGAGCGCACCGGGAACGTCGACATCGTGGCTCTCGGCATCAACCTGTTCACGCAGGGGATCGACCCGCAGATCGACTTCTCAGACCTCGACGAGGTCAAGCGCACCGTCGAGTACGTGAACCAGCTGCCGGTGCCGGAGCGTCATCCGTGGGCAGGCGACCTCGTCTACACGGCGTTCAGTGGATCGCACCAGGATGCCATCAAGAAGGGCTTCGAGGCGATGGAGGCCGCGGCCCTCGCCCAGGGCGTGACCGTAGACGAGCTCGAGTGGGCCGTGCCGTACCTCCCCGTCGATCCGAAAGACCTCGGTCGCAGCTACGAGGCCGTCATCCGCGTCAACTCGCAGTCCGGCAAGGGTGGCGTCGCCTACCTGCTGAAGACCGATCACGCGCTCGATCTGCCGCGCAAGCTGCAGATCGAGTTCTCCGGCGTAGTGCAGGCCAAGACGGATGCCGAGGGCGGCGAGGTGACCAGCGCCGAGATCTGGGAGATCTTCCATGACGAGTACCTGCCGGCCGTGGACCCGTCGGAGAAGTGGGGCAGGTTTGAGCTCACCTCGACGCGAACCTCGAGCGACATGTCGGGCGTGGTGTCGCTGCACGCGGAGCTGCGGGTCGGCGACGACCTGATCGGGGCGGACGGCACCGGCAACGGTCCGATCGCGGCGTTCCTCGCGATCCTCGGGGAGCAGGGCGTCGACGTGAAGCTGTACGACTACGTCGAGCACACGCTCAGCGCCTCCGGCGATGCACTCGCGGCCGCCTATGTAGAGCTTAACGTCAACGGCCGCACCCTCTGGGGTGTCGGCATCGATGCGGACATCTCCACGTCATCCCTGCGCGCCATCGTCTCCGCGGTCAACCGCGCCGTGCGCCAGCCGGCCGGCGAACTCGCCGCCGTCTGACCCGCCCTCCACCTTCGGAAATTCAGGACTTTGGTCATCCCGTGTGCCCATTTTGGGCTCAGCCGCGTTTCGGGCGCGCCAAAGTCCTGAATTTCCGCAACTCGAGGGCCTGGAGCGCGCGAAGGGACGCGCCGTAACTGGCACGTTCCGCATCCTCACCTTCGGAAATTCAGGACTTTGGTCGTGAACCAAGTACGCAGGTCCCGAAAACAGGCGGACGCAGAGTCTGCCCTCGAGCCAAAGTCCTGAATTTCCGCAGCTCGGGTGCAGTACTCGGCTAGGCGCGTGGGCTCGCCTGCAGGTATTCCGTGAAGGTGCCGCGCCCGTATGGGGTGCCGGGCACCAGGTTGTGCCCGCCGGCGAAGCCGCGCATTGTCGCGCCGGGGAGGGAAACTCGAACCATGGGTCGGCGCGCGCCGACGGCATCCCGCCACTGCCTGCCGAACTCGAGCGCCGTCTTCTGCTCCGGGCCGCCGATGTCGGCGACCCTGCCCTGCGGCGCACCGATCGCCAACGAGGCCAACCGGGCGGCCACCTCGTCGACCGCGATCGGCTGGAATGAGAACGCCGGAGCGATGAGCAACGGCGAGAGACGCTGTGAGGCGAAGATGCCGTCAACGAACGAGTGGAACTGGGTCGCCCGGAGGATCGTGTGGGGGAGCTCGGAGGCGACCAGTGCGCGCTCGTCCGCCAGCTTGCCGCGATAGTAACCGAGCGGGATATCGTCGATTCCGACGATCGATATGTACACGGTATGCGCGACTCCTGCGGCCACCGCGGCCTCGAACAGCGGGCCGTGCGGAGCCGAGGCGAGGTGCACGAGCGTGTCGACCCCGTCGAGCGCGTCGCGGATGCCGGCCCCGGTAGCAAGATCACCCACGACATTGCCGGGCTTCCTGCTGAGCACGCGAACGTCGTTGCCCGAGGCGCGCAAGAGCGCGACGGTCGGTCTTCCCAGCTGCGCCGTACCACCAGTGACGAGGATGGTTGCCATTCACCTATCCTCGTATATATGACCCCGGCCGACGCGACTGTGCCGTCGCCGCTCGCCACCCGAATCGTCGACCTGGCCGCCATCTCCCGCAACATCGGGCGACTCGCGGCCCGCACCGGCAAAGAGGTCATGGTGGTCGTCAAGGCGGACGCCTTCGGTCACGGCTGGCTCGAGGTGGCGAAAACCGCCCTCGATTCGGGCGCGGCCTGGCTCGGCGTCGCGACCGTCGACGAGGCACTGCGTCTGCGCGAGGCCGGCATCGACGCGCCGGTGCTGTGCTGGCTGGCCGACCCATGGACGAGACTCGCGGATGCCGTGGCCGCCCAGGTGACCATCTCCTGCGCGAACACGGAGACCCTGAACGCCGTCGCGGCCGCGGCCCGCAACGCGGGCACTTCCGCTCTCGTGCACCTGGAGCTGGATACCGGGATGTCCCGCGGCGGCGCGCCGGTGGCCGACTGGGATGCGCTCTGCGGCGCCGCGGCGACCGCCGAGTCGGAGGGCCTGCTGTCGGTCACCGGCGTCTGGTCGCACCTGGCTCTCGCCGCGGATCCCGATCCGCTGTCCACCGAGACCCAGCGCTTGGCATTCGAGAGCGGCGTCGCGAAAGCCCGCGAACTCGGTCTCGCCCCAGCGCAGCTGCACTTGGCCAACTCGGCCGCCGCGCTTGCTCACGACACGACCTGGTTCGACGTGGTGCGCTGCGGCGCCTCCGTCTACGGAATCGAGACGGTGCGCGGCGTGAGCCACGGGCTCGAGCCGGCGATGCGGGTGGTGTCGCGGGTCACCCAGCTGCGCGAGGTGGCGGCGGGCACCGGCGTGAGCTACAACCACGCCTACGTGACCGACCGCACGACCACCCTGGTGCTCGTTCCGGTGGGCTACGGGGACGGGATTCCGCGCGACCTGTCTCATGGCGGCGAGGTCGTGATCGCGGGTAAACGGCATCCCATCGTCGGGGCCATCTCGATGGACCAGCTCGTCGTCGACGTCGGGGAGACGGCCGTCAGTCTCGGGGACGAGGTGGTGCTGCTCGGCCGGCCGGATCTCGGCGAACCGGACGCCCAGGAGTGGGCGGACGTGACGGGTACGATCGCCCATGAGATCCTCACCGGGCTCGGCGGCCGGATGGCCAGAAGTCATATCGGGGCAACATACATCGGGGCGGCGACACTGTGAAGCGAATCGGCATCATCTTCGGCGGCGCGAACAGCGAGCACGAGGTCTCCGTCAACTCGGCCCGCAGCGTTGCCGCGAACCTCGACACCGCTCTGTTCGAGCCGGTGCTGTTCGGCATCGCGCGCGACGGCCGCTGGCACCGCGTCGACGCGATCGACGACCTGGCGAGCGCGACCGGAGGCACGCGGCTTCCCGACCTCGAGGGCATCGATGTGGTGTTCCCGGTGCTGCACGGCCGATTCGGCGAGGACGGCACCGTGCAGGGCCTGCTCGAACTTGCCGGAGTGCCCTACGTCGGCTGCGGCGTGCTCGCGAGCGCGCTGGCCATGGACAAGCTGATGACCCAGACGCTGCTGGAGGCGGGCGGCATTCCGACGATTCCGAGCATGGGCATTACCGCGGAGACCCGTGATCGAGCGCTCGAGCTGGTGGCGCATCTCGAATTTCCACTGTTCGTGAAGCCGAACCGTTCGGGCTCGAGCGTGGGGGTCGGCCGGGCCGACGACCAGTACGAACTGCTTCGGGCGATCGACGTCGCCCTCGAGCACGACGATGTTGCGCTCGTGCAGATGGCCGTCGTCGGCGACGAGATCGACCTCGGCGTGCTGCAGAACGTCGACGGCTCGCTCGAGGTCGGCGCGCCCCTGCGCATCCATCCCACCAGCTCGGCGTTCTTCGACTACGAGGCCAAATACACCTCCGGCGGCGCCGAGCTCGAGGTGCCCGCGCAGATCCCGGAGCACATCAGCGTGCAGCTGGGCGAGTACGCGAAGGAGGCCTTCAGCACCCTCGGCTGCGACGGCCTTGCCCGCGTCGACTTCTTCGTCGGCGAAGACGGCGCGATCACGCTCAACGAGGTGAACACCCTGCCAGGCCTCACGGCGTTCAGCCAGTACCCGCGCATGTGGCAGGCGGTCGGCGTGAGCTACACCGAGCTGCTGACGCGACTGATCGACCGCGGCGAGCACCGCGCCGTATCGGCCCACTGACGGCCCTTCAGGCGATACTTGAAGGATGCCGCTCTACCGGGATGAAGTCGTCGTGCTGCGCACGCACAAACTCGGTGAGGCCGATCGCATCGTCACGATGCTCAGCCGCGAGCACGGCAAGATCCGCGCGGTGGCGAAGGGCGTCCGGCGAACGGCCTCCAAATTCGGCGCCCGGCTGGAACCGTTCATGGTGGCCGACGTGCAGCTCTACGAGGGCCGCAGCCTCGACATCGTCACCCAGGCCGAGTCGGTCGGCTCGTACGGGGCCGAAATCACCGCCGACTACGGCAGCTACACGGCGGCAAGCGCCATGGTGGAGGCCGCGGACAAGCTGACGGATGCCGAACCCAGCCTGCAGCAATACCTCCTGCTGGTCGGTGCGCTCCGCTCGCTCTCGAAGCAGGAGCACGGCGCGAGCCTGACGCTCGACTCGTATCTCCTCCGCGCGCTCTCCATCGCCGGCTGGTCGCCGAGCTTCGACACCTGCTCAGTGACGGGCGCCCCCGGGCCGCACTCGGCGTTCGTGGTGCAGCTGGGCGGGGTGGTGGCGGACGAGGTGGCACCGCCCGGAGCCCCGCGACTGGACCGGCAGACCATACTGCTGCTGTCATCCCTGCTCACCGGAGAGTGGGCCACCGCGGACGAGGCGGATGACCGCACCCGCGCGCAGGCGAGCGGCGTCGTCGCCGCATACACCCAGTTCCACCTCGACCGCGGGCTCCGTTCCCTGGAGCACGTCGACCGGAGGCGCACCGAACCGCGGATTGAGCTTGTCGAAATCTCACGGACAGATACCTGATGCCGGTCAACAAGACGCATAAAGATGCCGTCGACTTCAAGCCGGTCGACTGGACCGGCCTCTACCCGCCGCAGCTGCCGAAATCCGCCGTCCCCGATCATGTGGCCGTCGTCATGGACGGCAACGGCCGCTGGGCGAACGGCAAGGGGCTCACCCGAATCGAAGGCCACAAGGCGGGGGAGGCGGCGCTGCTCGATGTCGTCGCCGGCGCCATCCAGATCGGTGTGAAGCACATCAGCGTCTACGCGTTCTCCACGGAGAACTGGAAGCGGTCGCCCGAGGAGGTTCGCTTCCTGATGGGCTTCAACCGCGACGTGCTGCACCGTCGCCGCGACCAGCTCAACGACTGGGGCGTTCGCGTGCGCTGGGCGGGGCGCAAGCCCCGGCTGTGGCGCTCGGTGATCGACGAGCTGCAGTTCGCGGAGCGACTCACCGAGGGCAACAGCACTCTCACCCTGACGATGTGCGTCAACTACGGTGGCCGCACGGAAATTCAGGATTCCGTGCGCGCGATCGCCGAGGAGGTGGCCGCCGGGCGGCTCAAACCATCGGGAATCACCGAGAAGACCATCCAGCGCGCGCTCTACATTCCTGATCTTCCGGATGTCGACCTGTTCGTGCGGTCGTCGGGCGAGCAGCGCACCAGCAATTTCATGCTCTGGCAGTCGGCATACGCCGAGATGGTTTTCCTCGACACCCTCTGGCCGGATTTCAGCCGCGTCGACCTGTGGAACGCGATCGAGCTGTACGCCTCACGAAACCGGCGCTTCGGCGGCGCGGTCGACGCTCCCTCCGCCTGACTCTTCTTTCTTCCATGGCCGTTCGACCAACAGCCACAGCCCGATCGCAACGACCGCGTAGGCAAGATAGAGCACGATCCACACCACCAGGTTGATCGGCACGCTCTGCCAGGAGAACGGCATTGGCATCAGCATCACCATGAACGCGAACAGCCCGACTCCGTAGGCCAGCGCCCAGACCCAGCGCTTCCATCTCCAGACGACACCGCCCGTGAGTCCGCGCACCGGCAGTAGTGCGATGGGCAGCGATGAGCTGCCGGCGATCGCGATCCCGGACAGTGTCTCGTGCAGGAATACGGCGTGCACACTGGTGAGGCTGTAGCCGACCCAGGCGATCACTCCGATGCCGAACGACCAGCCCAGTCCGATCAGCGCGACCCGCGCCTTCTCGGCCGTTGCGAGCAAGCCGCCGAACGCGATACCCGCGACCAGGCCGAAGACGATGCCCGGCTGGAAGTCGGTGAGCCGGCTGAACAACACGGCGACGACAACGATCAGCAGTGTGAGCGGCTTGAACTCGAAGCGGGCGGTCGAGGCGGGATGCGTCTTGCGAACGACGAACAGCAGCACGAACCAGCCGATGCAGACGTCGACCACGAACGACACGAGGATCGACGCGAAGGTGCGTGCGCTGGCCGCGTCGAAACCGAACCTTGGATCGACGAAGGCCGAGATGATGCTCGCCGCGGCCACTCCGCCAGCGGCGAGCGGCCAGCCGGCCAGTCGCACGGGCTTCAGCGGCTTCGCTTTCCTGTCCGTTTTCACGGGCCGGCGTTTGCGCCACCAGCGTTCGAACAGTTCACTCGTCTTGCCGGCGGCTTCATTGAAGAAGTGTGTCGGGATGGCGATGAGCAGCACGAGCACGACCGCAGCGGCTGCGGCCCAGATCGAGTTCCGCACGGTGAACGCCTTTACCACCGTCGGCAGCACGCTAAGCACGCTCGGAACGGATGCCGCCCGCGGCCCGGTCGAGCGGCCCGGGGCCGTGCCGCCGTTCGCAAGGGTGGTGACCGTTGGCGTCGGCGTTGGAGTCGGGCAGCTCGAGTCGATGAGGCACGCGGTGCCGCTGGTCAGCGCCATCACGAATGTCAGTACGGTGGCGGGCTGGCCCCGCTCCGCCTGCGGACACTGCACAGTGGGCTGGGCCTCCGCGTTATACACACCGTTGAAGGTGGTCGTGCTGATGTCGACCGTGAAGACGCCGGCAGGAAGGTACTCATCGTCGCTGCAAATGGTGTTGTATGCCGAGAGGGAGAAGGTGCCTTTGCCATGGTCGAGCGAGGGCGGCTTTCCGCCGTACATCTGTTGGATGCCGGTGCCGTGCACGCTCCCGTCGATCGAGATCGACGTGATCAGACAGTGCCCCGAACCGCAGTCGACCGTTGCGACCGCGGACGAGGAATAAAGCGCGGTGCCAGGATCGGAGGCGGCTGACGTGGTCGAGGTTCCCGTGTACACCAGCACGCTGTCGGGACTCGGTGTCGGTGTGGCGGCCGACGCGGGAATCGCCACCGCAAGGCCGCCGAGGGCGAGCACGATCGCGGATGCAGCAGCGAGGAGATTTTTCACGGGTACTCCGGGCGGTCGCCGGGCTCGGGGTGCCCGGAATATGCCGATGCTAGCGCCTAGTCTGGCTGGGTGAACGAAAGATCCTCGAAAAGAATCAGCACCGGAATCATCGGCTACGGCCTCTCCGGCCGCATTTTCCATTCCCCATTCGTCGCGACGAATGACCGTTTCAGCCTCGACGTGATCGCCACGAGCGACCCGTCCCGCCAGGCCGAAGCGCGAGCGCACCACCCGGGTGCCGAAATCGTGGCGACCCCGGGAGAACTCATCGAGCGGGGCCTCGACCTGGTGGTGCTGGCCTCACCGGCGCACGTGCACCTCGAGCAGGGTCTGGCGGCCCTGGCGAGCGGGGCCGCTGTCGTCATCGACAAGCCGTTCGCGGCATCCGTATCCCAGGCCGAGCAGCTGATCGCCGCCGGCGGGAATCTCTTCGTGTACCAGAACCGCCGCTGGGACGGCGATTTTCTGACGGTGCGCAAGCTCGTCGAATCGGGCGCGCTCGGCACGGTGCATCGCTTCGAGTCGACCTTCGAGCGCTGGTCACCCGCGCTTCGCGACCGCTGGCAGGACACCACACCGATCAGCCAGGGCGCCGGGATCACCTTCGACCTCGGCAGCCACGTCGTCGACCAGGCACTGCAGCTGTTCGGGCCGGCGACGCTGGTGGATGCCGAGCTCTCCGTGCTGCGGGAGGGCGGGGTGAGTGACGACGACGCCTTCCTGTCGCTTCGACATGACAGCGGTGTGCACTCGCATCTCACGGTGAGCCGCTTCGCCGGCCAGAGCGGGCCGCGCTTTCGGGTGCTCGGCTCGAAATCCGCCTACGCCTCGTACGGGCTCGACGGGCAGGAGCCCGCACTCATGGCCGGTGCTTCACCGGCCGATCCCGGATTCGGGGAGCAGCCCGAAAGCGCATGGGGCACGCTCGGAACCGGTGCCGACCTGGTGCCCGTGCCGATGGAGCACGGCGACTACGCGGCCTTCTACGCCGGTGTGGCCGCGACTCTGCTCGACGGGGCCGCCAGCCCCGTCGACGCGAGGGACTCGCTCGCCGTCCTCAGCATCCTGGAGCAGGCGCACTCCTTCTAGTTTTTGACCAGGTCCCAGTCGTCGCCAGACAGGCGGTGCAGCAGGGTCGTCGCGGCGACGAGGCTGGGCACGGTGCGCGCTCCGTCGCTCGAGACCAGGTGGATGCTGCGCATGCTCGCCGGAGTGTGCGTGCGGATGACCGCGCCGGCCGGTAGCGTCGCCGTCGCGAGCGCGAGCCGCGGCAGCATCGCAACCCCGAGACCACTCGCCACCATGTTGAGCACCGCGCTGGCGTTGTCGGTCTCGAACTCGATCCGCGGGGCGAAGCCGGCCACCTCGCAGACGGCGAGAAGATGGCCGCGACAGCGCGGACATCCGGCGATCCACCGCTCGGTACGGAGCGCGGAGACGTCGATCGGATCGTCGCCCGAGTGCGGATGACCGACCGGGAGCACGACCACCATCTCTTCGGTGAACAGCGTCTCGGTCGCGAGCCCGTTCGCGCTGTCGCGATGGGGGTCTGACCGGTCGCCCGGGTAGCTGAACGTGATCGCGAGGTCGACTGACCCGTCGCGCACCATCGCGACAGCCTGAGGCGGCTGCGCCTCAACATAGCTGACGCGGATGCCCGGGTGCTGTTCACTCAGCATCGCCAGTAGTCGGGGCACGATCGTCGACGACGCCGTCGGGAACGCGGCCAGACGCACCGTGCCGGTGCGGAGTCCGGCGAGGTCGGCGAGGTCGCCGGTGGCAGCGTCGAAGGCGGAGGTGATGGCGAGCGCGTGGCGGGCCAGCACCTGTCCGGCCTCGGTGAGCCGAACCGTGCGACCAGTGCGGGTGACGAGCGGGAGTCCCAGCCGGGCTTCGGCGCGCTGCAGGTGCTGGCTTACCGCGGGTTGGCTGTAGCCGAGCGCACGGGCCGCCCCGGTGATGGAGCCCGAGTCGGCGATGGCGCGCGCGATGCGCACCGACTGAAGGTCGAGTTGCGGGTCGAGATCGATACTCATTGGGTGATGTTATCGGTCGCATCCGAAGTATGCCCTTGTGGCATGCGTCTGGCCGGGCGAGGCTGTACGGCATGACGTCGCTCACTACAGCCCGGAACAGCTTCGATGCCGGACGGGACTTTCTCGCCGTCGCGTCGGTCGGCATCCCGACGCGGGAGACCACCGCAGCGCTCCGGGGCGACCTCGACCTGTGGTCGGCTGCCCGCCGTGACCCGCAGGACTACGACGGCATCATCGAAAACACCCGCGGCCACTTCGCCCGACTGGTCGGGGTCGGCGCAGACCGGGTCGCCTGCGGTTCGCAGACCTCCGTCATCGTCAGCGTGGTCGCCGCCGCCGTGCCCGATGGCGCCGAGGTGCTGTGCGTCGACGGCGACTTCTCGTCGATCATCTTCCCGTTCCTGCAACGTCCGTCGATCACGGTGCGGAACGTGCCGCTGGCAGGCCTGGCCGCGGCGATCACGGACGCGACCTGGCTCGTCGTGTTCTCGCACGTGCAGTCGGCGACCGGTGTCGTGGCGGATGTCGACGCGATCACCGCGGCGGCCGAGGCGCACGACGCGTACACGCTGTGCGACATCACGCAGTCCGCCGGCGTTCATCCCGTCGACGCGTCCCGCTTCGACGCTACCGTCTGCCACTCCTACAAGTGGCTCTGCTCCCCGCGTGGGGTCGCGTTCCTGACCCTGTCGACTCGTTTTCAGTCTTTGCTGGTTCCGCTTCAGGCCGGCTGGTACGCGGGCGACGACGTGTGGCAGTCCTGCTACGGGCCCACGATGACGCTCGCGCGCGATGCTCGCGCGTTCGATGTCTCCCCGGCGTGGCCGGCCTGGGTGGGGGCGGAACCGGCGATCCGGATGTTCGCCGACCTCGACATCTCCGGGGTGTGGGACTACACCAGCGGGCTCGGCGACGCACTGTGCGACGGGCTCGGCATCCCGCAGCAGCACCAGGCGATCGTGACCTGGGCCGACCCTGACGGCAGCGACCTCGGCAAGCTCAACGCCGTCGGCATCCGTGCCTCCGGCCGAGCCGGCCGCCTGCGCGCCGCCTTCCACCTCTGGAACGACGACATCGACGTGGAGCACGTGCTCGCGGCCCTCCGCTAGCGGCTCGTTTTTTCTGGAAATTCAGGACTTTGGCGCGGATGCCGCGGGCGACACGCGGGACTGGTCACGGCGTCCGCGCCAAAGTCCTGAATTTCCGAAGGATGCGGCTTCGCTAGGCTGAGGCTTTCGACCGCGCATCCAGCACGGCTGTTCCATATTGGAGTTCCCAGTGGCCAACGCCTCACCGCTCGACCCCGTCATCAACCTTGCGAAGCGTCGCGGATTCGTGTTCCAGTCGGGGGAGATCTACGGCGGATCGCGCTCGGCCTGGGACTACGGCCCCCTCGGAACGGCGCTGAAGGAAAACATCAAGCGCCAGTGGTGGCAGTTCATGGTGCAGGGCCGTGACGACATCGTCGGCATCGACTCCGCCGTCATCCTGCCGCGCCGCGTGTGGGAAGCGTCCGGCCACGTCGAGGTCTTCAGCGACCCGCTGGTCGAGTCGCTGCACACCCACAAGCGCTATCGCGCGGACCACCTGCTGGAGCAGTACGAGGAGAAGCACGGTCATCCGCCGGCAAATGGCCTCGCCGATATCCGAGACCCGGACACCGGCCAGCCCGGCTCCTGGACGGAGCCGCAGAACTTCTCAGGACTGCTGAAGACCTTCCTCGGCCCGGTCGATAACGAGGAGGGCCTGCACTACCTGCGGCCCGAGACCGCGCAGGGCATCTTCGTCAACTTCGCCAACGTGGCCGGTGCCTCGCGCATGAAGCCGCCGTTCGGCATCGCGCAAATCGGCAAGAGCTTCCGCAACGAGATCACGCCCGGCAACTTCATCTTCCGCACGCGCGAGTTCGAGCAGATGGAGATGGAGTTCTTCGTCGAGCCCGGCACCGACGAGACGTGGCACCAGTATTGGATCGATGCCTCGCTCAAGTGGTACACGGATCTCGGTATTTCTGCTGACAACCTCCGCCTATACGAGCACCCGAAAGAGAAGCTCAGCCACTACTCGAAGCGCACGGTGGATGTCGAATACCGTTTCCGCTTCGCCGGCAGCGAGTGGGGCGAGCTGATGGGCGTCGCCAACCGCACCGACTTCGACCTGAAGACGCATTCCGAGGCATCCGGTGTCGACCTCTCCTACTTCGACCAGACCAAGAACGAGCGGTGGATTCCGTACGTCATTGAGCCGGCATTCGGTCTCACGCGCGCGCTGATGGCGTTTCTCGTCGACGCCTATCACGAAGACGAAGCGCCGAACACGAAGGGCGGAGTCGACAAGCGCACGGTTCTCCGTCTCGACCGCAGACTGGCGCCGGTGAAGGCCGCCGTGCTGCCGCTGTCGCGCAACGACCAGCTGTCGCCGGTCGCGCGCGAGCTCGCGGCCGACCTCCGCAAGTACTGGATGATCGAGTTCGACGACGCCGGCGCCATCGGCCGCCGCTACCGCAGGCAGGACGAGGTCGGCACCCCGTTCTGCATCACGGTCGACTTCGACACCCTCGACGACAAGGCCGTCACGGTGCGCGAGCGCGACTCGATGGCCCAGGAGCGCGTCTCCCTGGACCGCCTGCAGGGCTACCTGGCCGAGCGCCTCATCGGCGCCTGACTTCGGCGGTCGTGCTCTCGCACCTTCGGAAATTCAGGACTTCGGTCACGGGGTCTCTCTGCCTGGCCAGTATTAACGGACTTCGGCGGCGCGGGTGCGCGCCATTGTCCTGAATTTCCGAAAGGGCGGGGCGGATGTCCGCCCCTCCACAGCGGGCAAGCCGCCGGCGGGTGCACCGCGGCCCGGCATCCCGCCGCGCCCGCACCTCGGCTCCCGCAGGATCGCGTCATGCCCGACATCGCATCCATCGTCACCTCGCTCGGCGGCATCGCCCAGAAGCGCCAGCTCGTGCGCCGAGGCGCGCGCGATCATCACCTCACCTCCGCGGTGCGCAATGGCGAAGTAATTCGCGCACGCCAGGGTTGGTACACGACCCTCCCGCCGATGGACCCGAGGGTGCGCGCTGTGCGGGTGGGCGGCCGGTTGACCGGCGTCTCCGCCGTCGCGCAGGCCGGCGGCTGGGTGTTGGGCACGCATCCGCTGCACGTTTCCGTGCACGACAACGCGGCGCGACTGAGGTCGCAGTTCAACCGCCGGGTGCGGTTCGCCGGGACTTCTGACCCCGCGGTGCTCCACTGGGACGACGCCGGGGTCGCGGGCCGCGGCACCGCCTGGGCTGTCGACATCCGCGACGCCCTGTATCGCGTTGCGCTCGACGAGCCGTTCGAGCAGGCGATCGCGGCCCTTGACTGGGCGCTGCGCAATGGGGTGATCGACAGGATGGATTTCGAGTCGATCCTGCTGGCGCTGCCGGCCGAGCTCAGGCGCTTTCGCGACTGGGTTGACGAGAAATGCGACTCGCTGCCCGAGAGCCTGTCCCGAACCCGCCTTTGCCTGCGCGGACATCACGTCGAGTCACAGCGGCCGCTCGGTGACCTCGAGCACATCGACCTCGAGGTGGATCGCTGCGTCGGCGTCGAGACGGACGGCGAACGCTTCCACTGGGACAGGTTCGAGGAGGACCGCTCCAAAGACCTCGACATCACGATCGAGCGGCTGCACTGCATCCGTCCGAGTGCGCGGGCCGTCTTCGACGACTGGCCTCGCGTGCTCCGGGCGATCGAGACCGCGGTCGCCACCCATGTCGACACCCGTCCCGCTGCTTTCGGAAATTCAGGACTTTGGCGCGCGGCAGACGTGACAGCCCCCGGAACCAAGCGCCTCAAAAGGCGACTTCAGCGCCAAAGTCCTGAATTTCCGAAAGGGCATCCGAAAGGGCAACCGAAAGGGCAACCCGAACGGGGTGGGAATACGGATGCCGGAGGCGCGTTGACACAGGGGTGAGTGACGCAATCAAGGTCGATATCTGGTCAGACGTGCAGTGCCCGTGGTGCTACATCGGCAAACGCAAGTTCGAGGCGGGTGCGAAGCAGTTCGGCGGCGCCGTCGAAATCGAGTACCACTCGTTCGAGCTCAGCCCCGACACCCCCGTCGATTTCGATGGCACGCCGGTCGACTACCTGAGCCAGCGCAAGGGCATGCCGAAACAGCAGGTCGAGCAGATGCTGGCGAACGTCACGGCAATCGCCAAGTCCGTCGGACTCGACTACGACTACGACCACGTGCACCAGACGAACACGGTCATCTCGCACGAACTCATCCACTTCGCCAAATCGAAGGGCCGCCAGCTGGAGATGAAGGAGCGCCTGCTGAAGGCGTATTTCGTCAACGGCGAGCACGTCGGCCGTATCCCCGACCTGGTCGACATCGCGGTCGAGCTCGGCTACGACCGCGCCGAGGTGACCGAGGCTCTCGAGTCGCATCGCTTCCTCGCGGATGTGAAGGCGGATGTCGCCCAGGCCCAGGAATACGGCATCAACGGCGTGCCGTTTTTCGTGATCGACGGCAAGTACGGTGTGTCCGGCGCGCAGGAGGCCGAGACGTTCGCTAACGTGCTCACACAGGTTGCAAGCGAAAAGGAAATAGTCCAATGACGGATGCCGTAACGATGCCATTGCAGATCGTGGGCGACCCGACTGCGGCCGCGTGCGAAGGCGATGCCTGCCTGATTCCGGATCACCACGAGCAGTCGGTCGTCAATCGTCGTCTTGACGACGACAACGTCTGATTCATCTCGGTTGTACACAGATCGGCGACGGCGCCCGATCGCAGAATGACACGCTGCCAGCGTTGGGGGCATGAAACGTCCTTCGCGCGAACCGGTGACCACCCCAGACCAACTGCTCACGAGGGTTGCCGACCTGGTCGGCCCGGCCAGCGAGCGCCAGCTCTGGCTGATGTTCCTGGACGCGGATGACATCCAGTCGCCGATCCTGATGCCGACGGCGATCCCGGCGCGGCCGAGCAGCCGCGATGCCGCACCGTTTTCAACCTTTCTCTCGGAGGTCGTGAAAGCCACCGAGTGCCACTCGATCGCGGTGACTCTCGAGCGTCCGGGGCCGAGTGTCGTGTCGGATGACGACGTGGCGTGGTTCCGGTTGCTCGAAACCGCCGGTTGCCTGGCGCGTGTGAGGCTGCGCGGCCCGCTGCTCAGCAGCTCGGACGGGGTGCGCCTGGTCGAGCAGCACGAGATCAGCTAGGTTGTGGTCGTCGTGCCACTGCCGTTCGCCGGCTCCAGCTTGATGGTGAATTGCCGCGCGAACACCACGGTCGCCTGGATGTCGACGGCGTGGCCGGTGGTGTCCGTCGCATGACAGGTGAAGACGGCGGCCACCGTCTCGACGGGCGCGTCCTGCGGGCAGGTTACGGTCCAGCCGGTGGAGGTCTGGTGCTCGAGGTCGAGGGCTGCCTGCGTCTGCAGCGACGCGATCGACGCAGTGTCGGCGGATCTGGCGATGATCGGGGGTGCGACAACGAAGGCGAGCGCCACTCCTGCGACGAGGCTGAGTGCGTACACGTTGCCCGGAGCATTGGCGATGATTCCGAGTTTCTTCAGCCGGATGCGCCGGGCGATCAGGTAGGCGATCGGGGAGAGCAGGATCCACCACGCGGACGCGGCGCGCAGTCCCCGCGACTGGAGCACCGAATGATCGCGGAACGCAGTGGCCACCTCGAGCACCAGGGTCGTCAGGGAGATGACGCCGAGCAGGGTCGGATTGGGGGTATTCGTGATCGCGATGACCGCCCAGGTCAGCGCGTAAGAGAAGAACGGATACAGCGCCATGATCCAGATCGCGCGCGTGCTGGTTGAGACGTTCTCGAGACTCGGCTCGGTTGGTTGGTATGTGGGCGCGGACCGCATCGGTACGTAGACGGGATCTGGCGCGGCCGAAGCCGGCGGGTTGGTCGGATCGAGCAGATGGTCGGTCCACGCCTGGCCGTCCCACCAGCGAAGCAGTCGGCTTCCGGCAGGGTCGGGGTACCATCCGGCGGCGGGCGCGCGCGAAGCATCCATGGCGTCCCCTCCCGATCCGGCGGGACCAGCCTAGGGACCGTCGACGATTCCTCGTTACCCCATTTCGGGGCAAGCTCAGCTGATATCTGCGACGGTCGCGCCGTATACAGCGATGAGCGCGTCGGCGTCGACGAACGCACTCCATCCGTGTTCACCGGCGCCGAGGGCGATCCGCGCGCCGACGATCGAGGCATCCGCGTAGACCGGCCAGTCTCCCAGTGACCCGATCGGGGTGATGGTTCCGCGCTCGAACCCGGTCGCCTCGAGCGCGAGCTCGGGGGAGGGGAGGGCGAGTTTGTTCACGCCAACGACGGCACGCAGCTTTGGCCAGGAGATCTGCTTGTCGCCGGGAATGAGCGCGAACAGGTAGCTGCCGTCGTGCGCGCGTACAACCAGGGTCTTGACGATGTCGCGGGGTGTCAGTCCGAGCAGGGCCGCGGCTCCTTCGAGGCTGTCGGCCGCCGGGCGCTCGACCAGCTCGATGTCGAGGCCGCGCCGTGCGGCGTCGGAAAGCATCCGGTCGCGGCCATCAGCCATCGTTTCTCCTGCTCTCGTGGGTGAGAACAGTCTCTCAGGAACGATGTCGGCCGGATGCTAGCTCGCGATATCGTTTCCGGCGATCTCGAGCACGCGGGCAGCGGTCGCCTGGAGGAGGCGGGCGGTTTCGTGGATTTGCTCAGCCGTGGCATCGCGGGACGCATCGGTGATGGCGTCGCGGAAGGTGACGCCGATGCGATCGATGACCTTCTGGCCGGACGCGGTGAGTTCGAGATGGAGGCTTCTTCTGTCTGTCGGGTGCGCGTATCGCGCGAGCAGTCCGCTCGTGACCAGCCGGTCCGCAACTGCAGTCACCGCTCCCGTCGTGAGTCCGAGGGAGGTCGCGAGCTGTTTCGGGGTCAGTCGGTCTGCTTCGGCAACGCGAGCGAGCGCGCGCATCTCGGTCGTGCCGATGCTCTCCTTAGCTGCGACGTAAGCACGGAGGCTTTCGATGCTGCGAACGAGCGCGATGCCTGCCGTTGTCAGCTCCCAAAGGGTGGCGTTCGCGTCGCTGGCCGGAGGGACGGGCGGAGATATGTCAGCGGTCATCGGGTCGGGGCCTTTCTCGGTGGATCGAAGGACTGCTTCCCTGCAAGAAGATTATCGTTCGAGAAGCTTGGGAAGAATAAAGCTTGACAATCAAGATACTTGATGTAAGTTTTACATAGCGATCAAACAATGATAAGTCCGCTTTTTGGGGGACACGCTGGGAAAGGAAATCGTGCGCGCAACAGCATCCGGCCTACCCGAAGGGCCGCGAGCGATCGATCAAGTTCCCAGCCATTGAGATCACTGAAGTGTCCCGCCGCCATCTGAAGAGCGAATCCCCGAATCGCACCGGAAGGCGGCGGGACACGTTGTATATCGACGGCCGGAGGCGTGTCCCCGATATCCCTGCGAGAATTGCAGGGTGACCGTCACCGCAGCCCCGGCTAAGAAGCTACAGATCGGCAACCTCGCGTTGTCGGTGCCTGTCGTGCTCGCGCCGATGGCGGGCATCACCAACACGGCATTTCGGCGGCTCTGTCGCGAGTTCGGCGCCGGCCTGTACGTCTCCGAGATGATCACCAGCCGGGCCCTGGTCGAACGCACCGAGGGGTCGATGCGGCTGATCAAGCATCACGAGTCGGAGACGCCGCGCAGCATCCAGCTCTACGGTGTCGACCCGAAGACCGTCGCGGACGCGGTCACGATGCTGGTCGCCGAAGATCGCGCCGACCACATCGACTTGAATTTCGGATGCCCGGTGCCGAAGGTCACGCGCAAGGGCGGGGGAGCGGCGCTTCCCTGGAAGCTCGACCTGTTCCGTGACATCGTCGAGGGCGCTGTGAAGGCCGCGGGCGATCTGCCGCTCACCATCAAGATGCGCAAGGGAATCGACTCCGATCACCTCACCTACCTCGAGGCCGGTCGCATCGCCGAGGGCGCAGGGGTGGCGAGCATCGCACTGCACGCGCGTACGGCGTCCGAGTTCTACAGCGGGCACGCCGACTGGTCGGCGATCGCGCGACTGAAAGAAACAATTTCCAGCGTTCCGGTTCTCGGCAACGGTGACATCTGGTCGGGCGAGGACGCCGTGCGGATGGTCGACGAGACCGGCTGTGATGGCGTCGTCGTCGGGCGCGGCTGCCTCGGGCGGCCGTGGCTGTTCGGGGACCTGAGTTCTGCGTTCGGAGGTCGCGGCGAGAGCCAGTACCCGTCGCTCGGCGTCGTGGCCGCGACCCTCCGCCGGCACGCGGAGCTTCTCGTCGACTTCTTCGACGGTGACGAAGATCATGCCTGCCGCGACATCCGCAAGCACATCGCCTGGTACTTCAAGGGCTACCCGGTGGGTGGCGATATCCGAGCGAAGCTCGCGACCGTCGAGAGTCTGCAGCAAATGGACGATCTGCTCGGTGAACTGGACTGGAACCAGCCGTACCCGGGTGCCGATGCGGAAGGCCCGCGCGGCCGTGCCGGCACCCCGAAGCGCCCGTCACTGCCGGACGGCTGGCTGCTGAGTCGCGAACTGGATGACACTCGCCGGGCAGAAGTGGCCGAGGCAGAACTGCACAACAGTGGTGGCTGAGTCTTACGGGCCGCACGACACTGCGCGCTGGTTTCCCGAGGAGCACTCCAGCCGCCGCAGCGATTTCGCCCGCGACCGCGCCCGCCTGCTGCACTCGAGCGCGCTGCGCCGGCTCGCCGCGAAGACGCAGGTTCTGAGCCCGACCGCCGGCGTCGACTTCGCCCGCAACCGCCTCACGCACTCCCTCGAGGTGGCGCAGGTGGGGCGCGAACTGGCCACCAGCCTCGGGCTCGACCCGGATGTCGTCGACACCGCCTGCCTTGCCCACGACCTCGGGCATCCGCCATTCGGTCACAACGGCGAGCGCGCGCTCAACGTCTGGGCCGCCGACATCGGAGGCTTCGAGGGCAACGCCCAGACCCTCCGGGTGCTCACCCGCATCGAGCCGAAGGTGTTCGGCGCTGATGGACACTCCTACGGGCTCAACCTGACCCGCGCGAGTCTCGACGCCAGCTGCAAGTACCCGTGGCCGGAATCCTCGAGCGTCGACGACCCGAGCGGACGTGCCAAGTTCGGCTTCTACAGTGACGATGCCGAGGCGTTCCGCTGGCTGCGCGATGGCGCGCCCGAGCGCACCCTGTGCATCGAGGCCCAGGTGATGGATCTCTCCGACGACATCGCATACTCCGTACACGATTTCGAGGATGCCGTGGTGAACGACTATGTGGACGTCGCCGCCGTCGGCGCACGCACCGGCCACGACGAGCTGGTCGAGTCGATGTTCGCCTGGATCGGCGGCGAGTTCGATCACGACGAGCTGATCGCCGCGTTCGACCGCCTCGACTCCCTGGATGTCTGGCTCGACGACTGGGACGGCAGCCGTGTCGCGCAGGGCCGTCTGAAGAACCTCACCTCGCAGCTCATCGGCCGGTTCGCGCAGTCGGCCGTGCAGGCGACGCGGGCCGCTCACCCGCTGGACAGCCTCATCCGGTTCAATGCGGGCATCGTCGTTCCGCGGGAGATCCAGGCCGAGATCGCGGTTCTGAAGGGCATCGTCGCCGCCTTCGTCATGTCGCGAAACACCCGCCAGCCCATTTACACGCAGCAGCGCACCACGCTCACCGAGCTGGCGGACACGCTGCTCGCCGCCGGCGACGAGCACCTCGATGTCGGCTTCGCCGACGACTGGCGTGCCGCAACCACGGATGCGGGCCGCAAGCGCGCGGTCGTCGACCAGGTCGCGTCGCTCACCGACCAGTCCGCCATGTCGTGGCACGAGCGCCTGGTGCGCTGACCCGCACAGCCATTGCGGAAATTCAGGACTTTGGCGCGGTGCCGGTTCGGCAGCCCCCGCAGATACGCGACCGCGCGCGCCTGCGCGAAACCAAAGTCCTGAATTTCCGCAGGAGGGGCGCTAGGGTTTGTTATCGGCCGATAACAAGAGGTGCCATGTATCACGCGATTGTCAGGCAGCGGGTGCGCGCGCTGTGGGCGAAAGTGGGCGTCGGCGAGTACTCGGTTGCGGTCGCGACCGCGGCCCCCGACATCCGTTTCCGCTTCCTGGGCGACACCCCGATCAGCGCCGACGTGAGCGGCAGGGGCGCCTTCGAGGCGTGGTTCGTGCGGCTGTACGAGATCTTCCCGGGACTGACAATGAGACTGACGGATGTCGTGGCCGCCGGGCCGCCCTGGAACACCCGCGTGGTGGTCAGGCTGGCCATCTCAGCCACTCTGCGCGACGGCTCGCCGTATCGCAACGTCGCGAGCCAGTGGGCGACGCTGCGCTGGGGCCGGATGACGAACGACGAGGTGCTCGAAGACACGACGGCTCTTGCTGCGGCCTGCGCCATCCAGCTCGCCTGATCCGCCGCACCTTCGGAAATTCAGGACTTTGGTCACGGTTCCGGCTGGGCTGATTCCTCCAAGGGCGGTTCTCGAACCAAAGTCCTGAATTTCCGAAAGCAGGGCGCACGGATGTGGACCCGGCGGCGGCCGGGGTCGCCGCCCGAACTTACAATGGGCGTGTGCCCGGCCTGATCAAACGCAGCGATATCGACGAGGTCCGGTCGCGCGTCAACATCGCGGACATCGTCGGCGACTACGTGACGCTGAAGGGCGCCGGCGTCGGCTCGCTGAAGGGCCTCTGCCCGTTCCACGACGAGCGCAGCCCCAGCTTCCACGTGCGGCCGCAGGTGGGTCGCTATCACTGCTTCGGCTGCGGCGAGGATGGCGACGTTTTCAGCTTCCTGCAGAAGATGGACCACACGACGTTCCAGGAGGCCGTGGAGCGGATGGCCGCCCGCATCGGCTACGAGCTGCACTACGAGGACGGCGGCCAGGCCAACGCCGACCACGGCAACCGCGCGCGGCTGCTCGGTGCGAACGCCGCGGCCGCCGATTTCTTCGTCGCCCAGCTCGCCGCTCCGGAGGCCGCGATCGGGCAGGCCTTTCTCAAGGAGCGGGGTTTCGACGCGTCCGCCGCCCAGCGGTTCGGTGTCGGCTTCGCGCCGAAGAACTCCGGCGCGCTCACCAGGCACCTCGCCACGCTCGGCTACAGCGAGGCGGAGCTGCTCGCCGCGGGTCTCCTCGGCCAGGGCGACCGCGGCACCTACGACCGCTTCCGCGGCCGGCTGGTGTGGCCGATCCGCGACGTCACCGGGCAGACTCTCGGCTTCGGGGCGCGCAGGCTGCTGGATGATGACCAGGGCCCCAAATACCTCAACACCCCCGAGACGGCGGTCTACCACAAGTCCCAAGTGCTCTACGGGCTCGACCTCGCGAAGCGCGACATCTCGCGTGGCCGCCAGGTCGTGGTGGTGGAGGGCTATACCGATGTGATGGCGTGCCATCTCGCGGGTGTCACGACGGCGGTCGCCACCTGCGGCACCTCCTTCGGCGTCGATCACATCAAGGTGATCCGCCGGGTGCTCGGCGACGTCGAGAACGCGAACACGACCGGTCTCGGCGAGGTGATCTTCACCTTCGACCCCGATGAGGCCGGGCAGAAGGCGGCCAGCCGGGCGTTCGTCGAGGAGCAGCGTTTCGCCGCCCAGACCTTCGTCGCGGTCGCACCCGACGGTCTCGATCCCTGCGACCTGCGCCTCAAACGCGGCGACGACGCGGTGCGGCGCCTGGTCGAGTCGAAGAAGCCGATGTTCGAGTTCATGGTTCGCCGTGTGCTCGCCGACTACGACCTCGACACGGTGGAGGGTCGAGTGGCTGCGCTGCGTGCAGCCGCTCCGGTCATCGGCGGCATTCGCGACCAGGCCCTCACCAGCGGCTATGTGCGCAACCTGGCGGGCTGGCTGGGGCTGGATGTCGCCGAGGTCAGCCGCGCCGTCACCGAAGCGAAATCGAAACCGGCCGAGCCGTCTCGCCCGCGCTATGCGGAGCCGGAAGCGCAGCCGCAGCCGGCCGAGGGTGGCGTGAGCGTGGTCGACTTGCCGACCGACCCCGCCACGCGCCTCGAGCGCGACGCTCTCATGGCGATCCTGCAGCATCCGAATTCCGTGGGCATCGACCTGGTGCGCCGCGCCAGCCAGGTGGCATTCCAGAACCCGAACCTCGCCGCCGTGCGCGACGGCATCTTCGTGAGCCTTGACACCTTCGGACGGCCGGACTGGGTCGATCGCGTTGCCTCCGAGGTGCCGGCGTCGCTCTCCACCCTGGTGAAGGAGCTGGTGGTCGCTCCCATTCCGCTCGGCCCCACGAAGGACGTCGGCGCGTATTGCACCGCGATCACGATCGACATCATCGAGCGCGAGCTGCTGAGACTGAAGACTGACCTGATGCGCCAGGCGCAGCGCACCGACCAGGCGACCGAACCGGCGAAGTATCGCGAACTGCAGGTGCAGATCGTACGACTCGAGACGGAACGGCGCGCACTCCAGCCCGAATGAGGCGGGCGCGTCAGGCATACTGATTCCATGGCCAGCAACCCCGCCCCGCACGAGATGGTTAGGGCGCGGGACGTCTCGGTCCACTACCGTTCGAACGGTCTTCCGTCCGAGGTGGTCGCCGTCCGTGGCGTCAGCCTGGATGTACTGCCGGGGGAGATCCTGGGGCTCGTGGGGGAGTCCGGGGCGGGCAAGTCGACCCTGGCGATGGCGATGGCCGGCGAAGCGGGTTCCGGGCTGCCAGGGTCGGGAGTTCCCTCGATCTGTGGCGGCGCGCTCAGCGTGCTCGGGCACGAGATGCGCGGTATCGGCGTCCGTGACCGCGACGATGTGACGCTGCGCGTCGGCTTCCTCCGGCAGGACGGCGCAGAGCGGCTCAACTCCACACTCACCGTCGGCGAGAACGTCGCTGAACCGATCTTCCGCCGCGACCGGCGCTTCGACCCGCGCGAAGCCCAGGACGCGGTTGCGTACCTCATCGACCTGCTGCGCCTGCCGCTCAGCGCGATCGAACGGATGCCGTGGGAGCTGAGCAGCGGCCAGCGCCAGCGCGTCGCCCTGGCGCGGGCGCTCATCCTCGAGCCGGTGCTGCTCATCGCTGACGAGCCGACCCGGGGCGTCGACATCGGCGTGCGCGATGGCGTGCTGGAGGCGCTGCGCGACCTGCGCGAGGAGCGCGATTTCTCCGCCATCGTCATCTCCAGCGACCTCGGCGTGGCGACCAGCATCTCCAGCCGCCTCGCCGTCATGCAGGACGGGATCCTGATCGGTCTCGGCACCGTCGATGAGATGTTCACCGATCCGCAGCACCCGTACCTGAGAGGACTGGCCAAAGCGATGCAGCTGGTGAAATCATGAGCCAACATCGTGCCGTGCTCGCCGTACCGGTCGAGGCAATTCCGAAGAGCCGCAGACCCGAAGTCGGTCCGATCGCCATCCTGCCCGAGTCGTCGGACACGCTCGAGGCGGCCATCATTGCGGCCGGCGGCACGGTTGGCGAGCTCTCGGGGTCGACGAGGGGCCTGATCTGGCGCAATTTCGGACGCCCGATCGACCTGGCTACCGTGCTTGACGAGCATCCCGGTATCGGCTGGGTGCAATTGCCGATGGCCGGAGTCGAGCGCTTCGGCCGAACGCTTGCCGATCATCCCCACCTGATCTGGACGAGCGCGAAGGGCGCCTTCGCCCAGCCGGTCGCGGAGCACGCCCTCACGCTCGCGCTCGCCCTGCTGCGCGAGCTTCCGAAACGGGTTCTCGCGACGAGTTGGGGAGCCTCGAGCGGAACGTCTCTTTATGGGCTGAAAGTTCTGATCGTGGGCGCGGGTGGGATCGCCCGGGAACTGATTCGGTTGCTCGAGCCGTTCGGTGTGAACATCACGGTGGTTCGCCGCGGCCCCGGCGAGGTGCCCGGAGCCCACCGCACCGTCACGGCCGAGCACTTTCTCGACGTGCTGCCCGAGGCGGATGTCGTGGTGATCGCCGCTGCGGCCACCGCCGACACCCGACACCTGATCGGCGAGACCGAGCTGCGCATTATGAAAGACACGGCGATCCTGGTGAATATCGCCCGCGGATCGCTCGTTGACACGGATGCCCTGGCCGGTGCGCTGGCGAGCCGCCAGATCGGGGGCGCGGGCCTCGATGTCACGGACCCGGAGCCGCTGCCCGACGGGCATCCTCTCTGGGAGGAGCCGCTGGCCATCATCACGCCGCACACCGCGGACACCCCCGAGATGGTCGAGCCGCTGCTGGCCGAGCGCGTTCGCGCCAACGTCGTGGCGTTTCTCGGCGACGGCCGTTTCGAGGGAATCGTCGATCCGGTTGCCGGCTATTGATCGCGGTTTGTCGTCGCTCCGGCATTTGGTAATGTAGTCACGCTGTTCCCAGCAATCCTCGATAGCTCAATTGGCAGAGCATCGCACTGTTAATGCGGCGGTTCTTGGTTCGAGTCCAAGTCGGGGAGCTCGATGGCCGCACGGGGCTCCACCCCCTGCGGCCATTGTTCGTCTGTACGGTGTGTGCTTGTCCGGGTTCTTTGAGGAGCGTTGATGCTTTTTCTGTTGGCGATGGACCACCGCGACTCGCTCGAGCACGATGTGTACGGCCTGAAGGCCGATCCAACGCCCGCCGAGTCCGCCCTGATCGAGCACGGCAAGCTGCTGGTGTACCGCGGGCTCGAGACGGCGATCGCCGCCGGCGCCGATGCGGGGAGCGCGGGCGTGCTGGTCGACGAGCGCTTCGGCTCGGCGGTAGCCCGGCGGGCGCGCGCCAACGGGGTCGACCTGGCGATGCCGGTCGAGCGCAGCGGGCAGAAGCTGTTGGTGCTCGAGTACGGCGACGACTGGCTGGAACATGTGGCCGACTTCGACCCCGACCAGGTGAAGGTGCTGGTGCGCGACAACCCGGATGCCGACCCGGCCGACCGCGCTGCCCAGTTCGCGTCGCTCGCGGCGGTATCGCTGGCTCTCGAGCAAGCGGCCCGCACGTTCATCATCGAGCTCCTGGTGCCCGCCACTCCGGCCCAGCTCGCCTCCGTCGGTGGTGACGCGCTGCGCTACGACACCGAGCTGCGTCCCGGGCTCACCGTCCGGGTGATGCAGGACTTCCAGGAGCACGCCATCGAGCCGACGATCTGGAAGATCGAGGGACTCGAGACCGCCGAAGCCGCCACGTTGGTCGTTCGTCAGGCGCAGGTCGGCGATCGTGCTGAGGTTCGCTGCATCGTGCTCGGCAGGGATGCCCCGACCGACCGCCTGGATCACTGGCTGACGATCGCGGCGGCGACCCCCGGTTTCATCGGGTTCGCGATCGGTCGCAGCATCTGGGAGCAGCCGCTGCGCGATCATCTCGCCGGCGGCTCGGAGGACGACCTCATCGCGGCCGTCGCGAAGAACTACCGGCACTTCGAGGCCGTGTACACCGCCGTACTCCCCACGGAGTAGGGCTCGGCCGCCGAGCGGCGGACGCGGGTCGGCCGCGGGTCGGAATACGATCGACCCATGCCACCCCACGGTCGTTTCGCGCGCGAGCGTTGGCAGCACCGCTGGAACGACCCCTGGGTCGAGCAGGCGATGGCGCGACGTGAGGTCGCGCGCGAGGGCAACAAACGCGCGCGGCTGTGGCTTCCCGTATTCATTTCGCTCGTCATCCAGCTCCCCGGCGTTTTCGTACGCGTTCACCCCGGAGTAGGCGTGCAGAACGTCATCCGCACGACGCCGCTTCCGGTCACCATCGCCGACCTCGCTCTCACGCTTCTCGGACCGGTTGCGCTCATCTTCGCTCGCCGGTTTCCCGGTCCCGTTGTCGCGATCTGCGCCGCGGCCGGCGCGATCGACCTTCTCGCCTTCAACGACGACGGGCGGGCGCCCTACATCGCACTCGCGTTCGCCATCGTCGGAGCGATCATTCGGGGAGCCCGAGTCTGGGCGTGGATCTCGATCGCCGCCGCGTGGGTGCTGACCCTCGCGGTCAGCCTGGTAATGGGCATCGACCTTCAGCCCGGCCGGGTGGCGGGAATCACGCTCGGCATCCTCATCCTCATGGGCATCGGCGAGGCCGTGCGATCCCGTCGCGAGAACTACGCCGAGTTCTCCCGCAGGTATGCCGAGCGCAAGCAGTCCGAGGTGCAGGCCGAACGCGTGCGCATCGCCCGCGAGCTGCACGACGTGCTCGCGCACTCGCTCAGCCAGATCAATGTGCAGGCGGGCGTGGGCCTGCACCTGATGGACGCGCAGCCGCAGAAGGCGAAGGATGCCCTGGCCAGCATCAAAGACACCTCGAAGACGGCGCTGGACGAGGTGCGCTCCGTGCTTGGGATACTGCGGGCCGAGGGCGGATCCGACCCGAGCGCGCCGCTCGTGCCGGAACCGGACCTGTCGCGGCTGGCCGGGCTCGCGGCATCCATCGAAGCCCAGGGCATCGAGGTGCACCTGGAGAACAGCATTTCTACTCCGCCGCCCGCGGCCACGCAGCTCGCGCTGTACCGAATCGCCCAGGAGTCGCTGACCAACGTGCTGCGGCACGCCAAGGCGACCGAGGTCACCGTGAACGCCGGCCGGTCCGCCGACGACTACGTGATCACCATCACCGACAACGGCTCGGGCGGTGGCCCGTCGCGCTCCGACGGTCGCGGCCTGCTCGGCATGCACGAGCGCGCGGAACTTCTCGGCGGCAGCCTCGAGGCCGGTCCGGTGCCCGGCGGCGTTGGTTTTCGGGTGAGTGCCCGCATCCCGGCGAAGGTCGGCGACTGATGGAGAACCCACAATGATCCGCGTAGCCATCGCCGACGACCAGCAGCTGATCCGTGCCGGATTCCGCTCTCTGCTGGAGGCCGAACCGGATCTCGAGATCGTCGGCGAGGCCGGAACGGGTGCAGAGGCGGTCGCCCTGGTCACCCGCGAGCGCCCGGATGTCGTGCTCATGGACATCCGCATGCCCGATGGGGACGGGCTCTGGGCCACCGAGCAGATCGTGGCCAACCCGGCCCTGGCTGGAACGCACATCGTGATCGTGACGACCTTCGAACTGGACGAGTATGTCGCGCAGGCCATTCGCGCGGGTGCGAGCGGGTTCCTGGTGAAAGACACCGAGCCGGTGGAGCTGATCCGCGCGGTGCGGGTCGTGGCCGGCGGAGAGGCGTTGCTGTCGCCCGGGGTCACCAAACGCCTACTGGAGCGGGTGGCGGGCGCTCTTCGCGAGTCACCGGACACCCGCCAGCTAGACGTGCTGACCGAGCGTGAGCGCGAGGTTCTCGGTCTCGTCGGCCACGGCCTCACCAACGACGAGATCGGTCGCAAACTCTTCCTCAGCCCCCTCACGGCCAAAACCCACGTGTCTCGCATCATGTCGAAACTGGTCGCTCGCGACCGCGTGCAGCTCGTGGTGGTCGCCTATGAGACCGGTCTCGTACGCGCGGGGTTCGAGCAGTAGCAGCACGTGCAGTAGAAGTACCTGCGGAAGCGCAACCTGCTCCCGGGAGAGTAACCGGAAGCATCCACCGGGCAGATTCCATATCGGGTCGCGACGACGAGTGTTGAGGGTAACGGTTCCGCCGGAACCTCAACAGAAATGGATTCAACGTGCTCGCATCACTCGCTCTCGTGCATCACTTCGGTGGCCCCATGGGCGGCCCCGGATTCGGGTTCCTGTTCCTCCTCATCCCGCTGTTCTGGATCGTCGTCATCGCGCTCTTCGTCGGCCTCGGCCGTCGCCGCTGGCGTCGTAACTGGGCCATGAACGGCGGACACCCCGGCTTCGCCGGCTGGGGCGCCGCACGCGGTGCCGAGTCGACGCTCGCCGAGCGCTTCGCCAACGGTGACATCGACGAGAAGGAATACCGCGCTCGCCTCGAGGTGCTGCGCGCGAACCGCCAGTAACACTGGCGGGTCGAGCTCGTCGAGACCTCACCGACGTTATTCGTTCGGGAGGTCTCGACGAGCTCGACCCGCTTTGCCTCGCGCAGCTCGATCCGCTTAACGGGGTACCCTCGACTCTGGACATAGATGGAGGGGACCATGGACGCCTGGCTGACCGCCTATGCTCTGCCGATCGCAATCGCGGCTGTCGTTCTGCTCGTTGCGGCCATCCTCTTCCTCGTGCTCTGGCTATCATCCGCCCGTGCCAGAAGCCGCCAGCTCGGTGCCAGGGTCAGCGCCCAGCGTGACGCCCTCGAACTGGAGCTCTCGCTGCAGGAGGAGCTCGGCCGGCTGCGCATCGTGCGCGAGCTCGGTGAGGTGGCAGTGCACACCGTCTCCGTCATCATCAGCCAGGCCGACGGCGCTCAGTATGCCGCCAAGTCCGACCGAGATGCTGCCACTCGCGCAACGGTCGTGATCGCCGAGATGGGCCGGGCGGCTCTCGCCGACCTCCGTCGCATCATGACCATCGTGCGCGACGGTGAGGCCGCGGCATCCCCGCAGCCGAGACTGAAGACCGCGCGCGACCTGTTCAAGGTGATGCGGGATGCGGGGCTCGAGGTCGAATTCGTCGAGAGCGGCGAACGCTTCGACCTGCAGGAGGGCGCGGAGCTGGCCATTTTCCGCATCCTTCAGGAGGCGCTGACCAACGCGCTCAAGTTCGGCGGTGACGGCGCACACGCGAAGGTGTCGTTCACCTGGACCGAGGAGGGCCTGCAGGTGCTTGTCGACGATGACGGCGCGCGGATGGCCGCCCGCAGGCAGGGACTCGACCCGAACGAGGCCGCGCAACAGCGGGCGTACACGATCGACGAAGACCTCAACGCGCTCACCGAGGTGGTGAGCGGGCGCGGCATCAGCGAGATGCGCGACCGCACCGAGCTGTACGGCGGCATCTTCAACGCCTACGCGGTGCCCGGGGTGGGTTTCTCGGTCTCTGCGATGTTCCCCGCGCTGCGGTACGACAACGGCGTTCACGGCGTCAACCTCGGTTCCTGAGTCGTGGCGCGCAAAGGCCCGATCCGCGTCGCGATCGCCGACGACCAGCCGCTGCTTCGGCAGGGCATCCGGATGATTGTTGACGCCCAGCGCGACATGACCGTGGTCGGCGAGGCCAGCGACGGCGGCCAGGCGCTCGCCCTCGCGCGCAGCACCGTGGCGGATGTCGTGCTGATGGACATCCAGATGCCCAGGATGAACGGGATCGTCGCGGCCGCACGGCTCGCCACCGACGCCGCGGTCCGCGAGCTCGGCCGGGCTCCGCGGGTGATCCTGATGACCGCGATCGACGTGGAGGATCACATTGCCGAAGCCGCCACGGTCGGGGTATTCGCGGTGCTCTACAAAGATCTGCCACCGGAGGGCCTGCTGTCGGCCATCCGTGAGGCCGCAGCGAGCGACGAGTTCTAGGCCCCGCTAGGCGTCAAGGTCGTCAACGCCGGGCAGCCAGCTCGCGCCGGGCTCACCCCAGCCGTTCTTGCGGATGACCTTGCCGATCGCGCGGGAATCGGCGTGCCCGAGACGGTCGGCGTAGAGCGTGCCGTCGAGGTGGTCGTACTCGTGCTGGAAGATGCGGGCCAGCCAGCCCTCCGCCTCGACCTCGTACGGGGCGCCGTCGGCATCCAGTGCGTGCAGGATGGCGCGCGCGCCCCTGCGGAGCGGAAACCGCTCACCCGGGATCGAGAGGCAGCCCTCCGACTCGGTCTCCTCATCCGGTTCCCCGGCCGGCGCTGGGGTGATCCAGAGCTCGGGATTGATGGCGACGCCCCGCCAGGTCTGGTTGTCGTCGTCGATCCAGTTGTAGACGAATACCCGCAGCGGCACGCCCACCTGGGGCGCCGCGAGACCGACGCCGGGGGCCGCGGCCATGGTGTCGAACATGTCGGCGATGAGCGTGGCGAGCGTTTCGTCGAAGCCGGTGACCTCGGCCGCGGGGGTGTGGAGCACGGGCTCTCCGGTGATCACTATCGGGAGTACGGCCATTTGCCAAGAATATCGTGTGAGCAGACTGTAAAGTCGTGGCGTGACTCCCGACCTGACCGGCCTCGCCAGCCAGATCAGTCTCACGCCTCTTCAGGCGGTGGGCATCCCGATCGCGCTGGTCGGCTCGATCTTCCTGGCGCTCGGCGCCCAGTTCCAGCACCGCGGCGTCACGAACGTGGAGGCGAAGACCGAGCGCGAGGGATCATCGGGTCTCAGTGTCGGTCAGATTCTCAACCTGGTGCGCAGCGCCCCGTGGGTGATCGGCACGCTGATGCTCGGGCTGGCGGTCGTGTTCCAGCTCACCAGCCTCGGTTTCGCGCCGATCATCGTGGTGCAGCCGCTCGGTGCCGTCGCACTGGTGATCACGTCCATCGTGAACTCCCGGGTGTCGCACGTCGCGCTCACCAGGGAGTCGATCCGGGCTATCGCGTTCTGCATCGTCGGTGTCGCGCTGTTCGTCACCATCGCCACGTTCACGGCGAAGTCGAAGGAGATCACCGAGACGCAGTTGATCACGGTGCTCATCCTGCTCGGCGCGATCACGGTGATCTTCTCGTTGATCTTCGCGTTCCTGCGCAAACGCTTCAAGGCGATCATCTACATCGTCGGTGCCGGCGTGCTCTACGGTTTCGTCGCGACACTGGCGAAGGTCGTCATCGACCGCATCCACACCATCATCATCACCCACGCGCATGGCTTCGAGTGGCTGACCATCGTCTGCGTCGTCGCCCTGCTGGCGGCCACCGCCCTCGGCGGGTACTTCGTGCAGACGGCATACGCGTCGGGCCCACCGGACCTGGTGATCGCCGGGCTGACCGTCATCGATCCGATCGTCGCCGTCACGATCGGTGTCGTCGTGCTGCGGGAGGCGGATGGCGCTCCCTGGTTCGCGATCGTCGCCTTCGTGGTGGCGGGCGCCCTTGCCGTTTACGGAGTTTTCCAACTCGCCAAGTACCATCCACAGGCACAGCACTGACCCGGATCTCGCACCTAAACTGGAACCTTCCGGCTCGAACAAGGGAACCCGCAAACATTGGCTGATACGAAGCCCCCGCTGAAGGTTCTGATCGGCGTCGATACTTATCCGCCCGATGTGAACGGCGCTGCCACCTTCTCCGCCCGCCTGGCCGCCGGTCTCGCTTCGCGGGGTCACGAGGTGCGCATCGCCTCGCCGGCCGCCGACAGCTGGCACGGCTACCGCGACGAGACGCACGAGGGCGCGACGCTGCCCATCTACCGGGTGAAGTCGTACCGCTGGTACCCGCACGACTGGCTGCGCTACGTCTGGCCGTGGAGTGCGCGCAAGCGTGCTGGAGAGATCCTGGACGACTTCAAGCCCGACGTGGTGCACACCCAGTCGCACATCGTGCTCGGCCGCGGATTCGTGCACGAGGCGAAAGCCCGCGGCATCCGTGTCGTGGCCACCAACCACTTCATGCCCGAGAACCTCACAGCGCACGCACCGATCCCCAACTTCCTGAAGCGCAAGGCGGAGCAGCTCGCCTGGGCGGATGCCGGGCGCACCTACCAGCTGGTCTCGGCGGTCACCTGCCCCAGCCGTATCGCGGCGGACTTCCTCGAGCGCGAGACGGGCATCCGTGGCGTGCACGCCGTCTCCTGCGGCATCGATGCCGGCCTGTACAGCCCGAGCTTCGCGCCGAAGACCGAGAACCGGGTCATCTTCGTGGGCCGGGTCACCGGCGAGAAGAACATCGACGTGCTGCTGAAGGCGTTCGCGGCGCTGGACCCCGCGATGGATGCCAAGCTCGACATCGTGGGCGGGGGAGACCTCTTGAAAGAGCTCACCCAGATGGCGAAAGAGCTCGGCATCGGCGACCGCACCACCTTCACCGGCTACGTCACCGACGAGCAGCTGCGCGACCTGCTCAGCCGCGCCACCGTGTTCGTGATGCCGTCCATCGCCGAACTGCAGAGCATCGCCACGCTGGAGGCCATGGCCTCTGGCCTGCCGATCGTCGCGGCCAACGCCATGGCGCTCCCGCACCTGGTGCACGAGGGGGAGAACGGTTACCTCTTCACCCCGGGCGACGTGCCCGACCTCACGGCCAAGATCGCGAAGGTACTGTCCCTGCCGCAAGACCAGCTCACCACGATGAAGAAATGGTCCCTACGCTACGTCGCAGCGCACGACATCCAGCGCACGCTGACACTGTTCGAGGGCCTGTATCGTGGTGAAAAGGTGACCGATCCGGTCACCGACGCGTCGCTGGAACTGTCCTGACTCCAGCTGCCGCGGGGCGGTAGCTCAGCTGGTTAGAGCAGCGGACTCATAATCCGTCGGTCACGGGTTCAAGTCCCGTCCGCCCCACCGAGACTTCACGGTGCGGGGCGGAGATAACTGAGCTCGGTGCGAGCGATCGCCTCATCTCGCTGCGCGCTGAGAGCGAGCCTGCGCTCGTCGTTCAGATATCCGTCGAGGGCAGCCTGCGACTCGAACTCGAAGAACTGGACCTCGTGAGGTTGTCCGTCTGCGCCGTCCGTTGACATACGGTGAACAACTCGTCCCGCGTGGGCAGGCACGAAAGCGAGCACTCGGTCCTCGTAGGCGTGCAGCTCGACGGTCTTCCCCGGATGCGACCACAGCAGGGCACAGAGCGATACGATCACGCGCCGATACTAACAATGTCGCTGCTTTCGGAAATTCAGGACTTTGGTCACGGTTGCGCGCACAGACCCTGAACGCAGTGCGCTTGATGACCAAAGTCCTGAATTTCCAGATTCACGGACGGCGTGACGACGTGCCCCCACATCGAGCAGCTTTCGAGAAGCGACCCTCGGCACCCCGCACGTACCGTCGTCTCATGACCTCACTGACATCCATCACCATCGAG
>JAODAT010000065.1 GCA_025463565.1 Microbacteriaceae bacterium | reverse complement strand
TTGTCGCGGTCGGCCACCGAGACGAAGACCGCGCCGCTGGTCGGCAGGCCGCCGTACGCCGCCTCCTGGCTCTTGGCGAACGCCTTCGGGAAGTTGGAATCGATGCCCATCACCTCGCCGGTCGAGCGCATCTCCGGGCCGAGAACCGAGTCGACGATGAGTCCGTCTTTGGTGCGGAACCGCTTGAACGGCAGCACAGCCTCCTTGACGGCGACCGGCGAGTCCATCGGCACGACCGAGCCGTCCTGATCGGGGAGCATCCCGCTTTTCACCAGCGACCGGATGCTCTGCCCGACCATGATCAGGGAGGCCGCCTTGGCGATCGGCAGGCCGAGGGCCTTGGCCACGAACGGCACAGTGCGCGACGCGCGCGGGTTCGCCTCGAGTACGTAGAGCACGCCGGCGCCGATCGCGAACTGCACGTTGATGAGTCCGCGCACGCCGATGCCCTGGGCGATCGCTCGCGTCGCATCCACCACCTGCTGGATCTGGTCCCGGCCGAGCGTCACCGGCGGCAGGGTGCAGCTCGAGTCACCCGAGTGGATGCCGGCTTCCTCGATGTGCTCCATCACGCCGCCCACGTAGAGCTCTGTGCCGTCATAGAGGGCGTCGATATCGATCTCGATGGCGTCGTCGAGAAAGCGGTCGACGAGCAACGGATGTTCGGGCCCGACGATCCCCTGGTCGGCGACCCGGGAGAAGTAGTCGGAAAGCGACGGGCTGTCGTAGACGATCTCCATGCCACGACCGCCAAGCACGTACGACGGCCGCACCAGCACCGGGTAGCCGATCTCCTCGGCCACCTCCACGGCGCCGTGGTAGTCGAAGGCCGTGCCGTTCTTGGGCGCGAGCAGGCCAGCACGATCGAGGATGCCCTGGAACAGTCCGCGCTCCTCGGCCAGGTCGATCGCTTCCGGTGTGGTCCCGAGGATCGTCACACCGTTCGCCTTCAGGCCCTTTGCGAGACCGAGCGCGGTCTGGCCGCCGAGCTGGACGATCACCCCGACCAGTTCGCCGCTCTGGCTCTCCGCGTGGATGACCTCGAGCACATCTTCCAGCGTGAGCGGCTCGAAGTAGAGCCGGTCGCTCGTGTCGTAGTCGGTCGAGACTGTCTCCGGGTTGCAGTTGATCATGATGGTCTCGTACCCGGCGGCCGAGAGCGCAAAGCTGGCGTGAACGCAGGAGTAGTCGAACTCGACGCCCTGGCCGATGCGGTTCGGGCCGGAACCGAGGATGACGACCTTCCGCCGCGCGCTCGGCTCGACCTCGGTCTCGAGGTCGTA
This sequence comes from Microbacteriaceae bacterium, assembly GCA_025463565.1. Classification (GTDB taxonomy): domain Bacteria; phylum Actinomycetota; class Actinomycetes; order Actinomycetales; family Microbacteriaceae; genus Lacisediminihabitans. Next base: position 46,638 of record JAODAT010000065.1, on the reverse strand, counting down.
GCTCGAGTAGTGATACGGCGTAAGTGCCGGAAACTCGCCGGCGCAGGTGTCGACCGTCTTGTAGACCGGGCGCACGCCGAACGCATAGCGGATGCGCCGCACCTCGTCTTCGGTCAGGCCGCGCAGTTCGGCGATCTGCGCGTCGCTGAAGCCGTGGTCCTTGGCGTGCCGGAGGAGCTCGGCATCGAGGGCGTGGAACGAGCCGATCTCTTCGGCCACCTCGTTGATGAGCACGATCTGGTCGATGAACCACGGGTCGATCTTCGTCGCCTCGAAGACCTCCTCCGCGGTGGCGCCGGCCCGCAGCGCCTGCTGCACCGTGACGATCCTGCCGTCGGTCGGGATCGCGGACTTGGCGAGAAGCGCTGCTTTGTCACCGGGAATACCCTCCCAGTGGAAGCTGGAGCCGCGCTTCTCGAGCGAGCGCAGCGCCTTCTGCAGCGCCGTCGAGTAGTTGCGGCCGATAGCCATCGCCTCGCCGACCGACTTCATGGTCGTTGTGAGTGTCGGGTCGGCCGCCGGGAACTTCTCGAAGGCGAACCGGGGCACCTTCACCACGACGTAGTCGAGGGTCGGCTCGAAGCTTGCGGGCGTGACCTTCGTGATGTCGTTGGGGATCTCATCCAGCCGATAACCGATGGCGAGCTTCGCCGCGATCTTGGCGATCGGGAACCCGGTGGCCTTCGATGCCAGCGCACTCGAGCGCGACACGCGCGGGTTCATCTCGATGACGATCACCCGCCCGTTCGACGGGTCGACGGCGAACTGGATGTTGCAGCCACCGGTGTCGACGCCCACGGCACGGATGATGTCGATGCCGATGTCGCGCAGGTTCTGGTACTCGCGGTCGGTCAGGGTCAGCGCGGGGGCGACCGTGATCGAGTCGCCGGTGTGCACACCGACCGGGTCCACGTTCTCGATCGAGCAGACGACGACCGTGTTGTCTGCGGTGTCGCGCATCAGTTCGAGCTCGTATTCCTTCCAGCCGAGAATCGACTCCTCGAGCAGCACCTCGTGCGTCGGGCTCTGGTGCAACCCGTCGGTGACCATGCGGATGAGCTCTTCGGGCGTGTACGCGAATCCCGACCCGAGGCCGCCCATCGTGAAGGAGGGGCGGATCACCAGCGGGTAGCCGAGGTCGTCGGCGAAATCGACGGCCTCACCGACCGTGTGCGCGATGTGGCTGCGGGCCACCTCCGCGCCGGCATCGATCACCAGCTGCTTGAAGATCTGGCGATCCTCGCCCTTGTTGATCGCCTCGAAGTTTGCGCCGATCAATTCGACGTCGTACTTCTCGAGAATGCCGTGGTTGTGCAGGTCGATCGCCGCGTTGAGCGCGGTCTGGCCACCAAGGGTCGGGAGAATCGCGTCGGGGCGCTCCTTGGCAATGATCGTCTCGATCACCTCCCAGGTGATCGGCTCGACGTACGTGGCGTCCGCGAAATCGGGGTCGGTCATGATGGTCGCCGGATTGGAGTTGATCAGGATGACCCGCACGCCCTCCTCACGGAGCACGCGGCAGGCCTGGGTGCCCGAGTAGTCGAACTCGCAGGCCTGGCCGATCACGATCGGGCCGGAGCCGATCACGAGGACCGACGTGATGTCGTCGCGCTTGGGCATTACTTGGTTCCTTTGAATGCGTTGGCGACCACGATGAGGTCCCGGAAACGGTCGAACAGGTAGTTGGCATCGTGCGGACCCGCCGCCGCCTCCGGGTGGTACTGCACCGAGAAGGCCGGAATGTCGAGGGCGTTGAGTCCCTCCACAACGTCGTCATTGAGGTTGACGTGGCTCACCTCGACGCGGCCGAAGCCGGCCGGCGATTCGAAGGGGCCATCGAGCGGAGCCTGCACGGCGAAGCCGTGGTTGTGAGACGTGATCTCCACCCGCCCGGTCTGCTTGTCGACAACCGGCTGGTTGATACCGCGATGGCCGAACGGCAGCTTGTAGGTGTCGAGGCCGAGTGCGCGACCGAAGAGCTGGTTGCCGAAGCAGATGCCGAAGAACGGCAGTCCCGCACGAAGCGCCGTCTGCAGCAGTTCGACGTGCCGGCCGGACGCCGCCGGGTCGCCGGGGCCATTCGAGTAGAAGACGGCGCTCGCGTCGAGAGCGAGCAGCTCTTCGGAGCTGACCGACTGTGGCAGCACGATCACGTCGAGACCGCGCGCGGCCAGGTAGCGAAGGGTCGATTCCTTCACACCGAGGTCGAGCACGGCGACGGAACCGATGCGGTCTCCTTCCGCGGGGATGACGCGCTTCTCGGTGACGGAGACCTCCGACGAGAGGTTCAGTCCCGACATCTCGGCGCCGCCGCGCACTATCGCGAGCTGTTCGTTCGCACTGAGGGCGGCATCCGCGCCGGAGAAGATGCCGGATCGCATCACGCCGGCGTCGCGAAGGCGTCGGGTGACCGCGCGGGTGTCGATGCCGCTGATGCCGACGATGCCGTCGGAGACGAGCTGGTCGTCGAGGCTTCCGGTGGCCCGGTGATTGGAGGCCATGCGTGAAGGGTCGCGCACGACGAAGCCGGAGACCCACACCCGGCGGGACTCGGGGTCTTCGTCGTTGACGCCGGTGTTGCCGATGTGGGGAGCCGTCATTATCACGATCTGGCCGGCGTACGAGGGGTCGGTGATCGTCTCCTGGTAGCCGGTCATCCCCGTCGTGAAGACGGCCTCACCCAGGGTGCGCCCACGGGCGCCATACGCGTGCCCGGTGTAGCGGGTGCCGTCCTCGAGCACGAGCACGGCCGGATCGAAGCGGCTCACGAAGCCGCCTTCACGAGGATCCCCTGGATCGCCCGGATGAGCGGCACCGGGTCCGTCGATTCGGTCACCCGGAAGTAGGAGTCGATGTCTCGCGCCTCGGCGCCTCCTGCACCGAGCGTCCACGCGATGCAGACCAGTCCCCCGGCCTCGACCACCCGGTCAATCGTCCAGGTGGCTCGCTCGACGGAGCGGATGTCCGTGCTCGGAATGTAGATCTCGGGAGTTCCGGCGATGCCGAGAATGACGCCGGAGGGTACGACCGTGACGGTGGCGCGGCCACGGAATCCGAGGCCGCGCACGGCGACGCGGTTGAGCGGTTCCCCGGCGATCGTGGTGGCGGCGTACAGCGTCTCGACGCTGAAGAGCGCAGCACCGATCTCGGCGGGCACCGGAAGCGGAGCAGGCAGCGCCGACTGGCGACGTCGGCGCGCGCGCCAGCCGAGGAACATGCCCAGCAGGGCGAGGAGCAGGAGCACCCCTGTAATCGTGAGCGAGGTTGTTCTATCCATGCTGGACTCCCGTCAGTGCCAGGGCCGCGATCGATTCCGCGTCGACGAGTTCGCCGTCGAGAACTGTGGCGTAGGCCCGGTGGATTGTGCTGACCACACGCCCGGGCAGGGTGGTGGCGAGATATGGAGAATTGATGCCCTTGCCGCGAAGCTGCTCGAGGCCGAATACGCGGCTCGCGGTGGGGTCGTAGAGGGTGAACTCGGCGGGCGAACCCGCCGCAATGCCGAACTCATAGCCCGGGACGAGCCCGATTTCGGCGGGGACGCGCGACAGGACGCGTGCGACGCCGGCCCAGTCCAGATGGCCGGTGTCGATGAGGGCCGCCTGCACCACGGAGAGTGCGGACTCGAGCCCCACCATGCCGAAGGCCGCGGCATCCCACTCGCACTCTTTGGACTCGAGCGGGTGCGGTGCATGGTCGGTCGCGACGATATCGATCGTGCCGTCGGCGACAGCCTCGCGAAGGGCCTGGACGTCTTCGGCACGACGGAGCGGCGGGTTGACCTTGTACCGCGCGTCGTAACTTGACGCGAGATCTTCGGTCAGCAGCAGGTGATGCGGCGTGACCTCCGCGGTCACCGCGATGCCGCGGGCCTTGGCCCAGCGCACCACGTCGACGGACCCCGCGGTGGAGAGATGGCAGACGTGCAGTCGGGCACCGACGTGCTGCGCGAGCAGGACATCCCTGGCGATGATCGACTCCTCCGCAACGGCGGGCCAGCCCGCCAGTCCGAGCTCGCCAGAGATGGTCCCCTCGTTCATCTGTGCGCCCTCTGTGAGGCGCGGCTCCTGGGAGTGCTGGGCGACGACACCGCCGAACGTGCTGACATATTCGAGAGCTCGCCGCATCAGCAGCGCGTCCGACACGCACTTGCCGTCATCCGAGAAGACCCGCACGCGGGCGCGGCTGGCGGCCATCGCGCCGATCTCGGCCAGTTGCCGGCCCTCGAGACCCACGGTGACCGCGCCGACCGGACGCACAGTGACGTAGCCGGCGGACTCGCCGAGGCGCTGCACCTGTTCGACGACACCTGCGGTGTCGGAGACGGGGGACGTATTGGCCATGGCGTGCACGGCGGTGAAGCCGCCGATCGCCGCGGCACGCGAGCCGGTGAGTACCGTCTCGCTCTGCTCGAAGCCGGGTTCGCGCAAATGGGTGTGGAGGTCGACAAGGCCGGGAAGCGCCACAAGACCGTCCGCGTCGATCACCTGCGCGCCGGACTCGCTGAGCGAGCTGCCGAGCTCCGCGATGAGACCGTCGCGCACCACGATGTCGGTCAGCGAACCATCGACGAGTCGCGCCGACTTCACGAGAATCGTCACGCCAGCTCCTCCTTGGTTCCCGAAAGCTTGCTGCCCGGCGATTCGCTTCCCGACAGCTTGTTCCCAGACAGCGCCAGATACAGCACCGCCATCCGCACGGAGACCCCGTTCGCCACCTGCTCGAGCACGGTCGAGCGCGGTGAATCCGCGGCCCCCGACGAGATCTCGAGGCCGCGATTCATCGGGCCGGGGTGCATGACAATGCTATCCGGGGCGAGAGCCGCCAGGCGATCGTCGCCGAGACCCCACTCGCGGGAATACTCGTGCGCGCTGGGGAAGAAGGAGTCGTGCATCCGCTCCGACTGGATGCGCAGCATCATCACGACATCGGGTTTCGACACGAGAGCCGCATCCAGGTCGTGATGGACGGCCACCGGCCAGTCGCCGATGCCGATCGGCAACAGGGTGGCTGGCGCCACGAACTCCACCCGGGCGCCGAGGGTCGTGAGCAGCCAGACGTTCGACCGCGCGACCCGGGAGTGCAGGATGTCACCGACGATGACGACCGACACCCCGTCGAGCGCGCGACCGCGGGCTGCGGCCCCGTGGATCCGTCGTCGGATAGTGAAGGCATCGAGCAGCGCCTGGGTCGGGTGCTCGTGGGTGCCGTCACCGGCGTTGACGATCGCCGCATCGATCCAGCCCGAATCGGCGAGCACCTGTGGAGCGCCGGATGCACCGTGACGAATGACCACCGCATCCGCGCCGATCGCCGCGAGGGTTTGCGCTGTGTCCTTCAGGCTCTCGCCCTTCGACACGATGGAACCCTTCGCGCTGAAATTGATGACATCCGCGCTCAACAGCTTCGCCGCAGCCTCGAACGAGATGCGGGTGCGGGTGGAGTCCTCGAAGAACAGGTTCACGACCGTGCGTCCGCGCAGGGCGGGGAGCTTGGGCACCGCTCGTCCGGCGACATCGGCCATGTCTTCGGCGATATCGAGAATTCCGATCGCCTCGTCGCGCGACAGGTCGCGGGTGCTGAGAAGATGTCTCATTCGCCCCCCTCGCCATCGGTCGACTCGATCGTCACGAACTCGTCGCCGTCGATCTCGGTGAGGTGCACGTTGATACGCTCGGCGTGGGATGAGGGAAGGTTCTTGCCGACGAAGTCGGGACGGATCGGGAGTTCTCGGTGTCCCCGGTCGATGAGCGCCGCGAGCCGCACGAACTTCGGTCTTCCGATAGCCTGCAGGGCGTCGAGGGCGGCGCGGATGGTGCGACCCGAGTAGAGCACGTCATCCACCAGCACGACTAGAGCGCCGTCGATGCCGCGCTCCGGGATGCTGGTCGGCGACGGCGAACGGGTCGGGTTGGCGGCGAGGTCGTCACGGTACATCGTGACATCGAGGGAGCCCACCTGCGCGTCCGGGCCGATAATCGCGGCCAGGCGGTGAGCGAGCACAACGCCTCGGGTCGGAACACCGAGCAGAACGAGATCGAGTCCGTCGCGATTGGACTCAAGGATCTCGTGGGAGATGCGAGTCAGCGCACGGGTGATATCAGCTTGCTGCAGCACGGTTCGTGCGGGCAATCTGACCTCCTTCCCGCCTCTCAGGACGGTAGTTAAAGGATGTCTGTTGTAGCCATGTTAGCGGGTCGAGCTCGTCGAGATCTCACCGACGCGTAACTCTCGGGTGAGATCTCGACGAGCTCGATCCGCTCTATGCGACGTGCGTTTGGGCGATGCGCCCGAGAAGTCCGTTCACGAACCCCGCGGAGTCCTCAGTGCTGAGCGAACCGGCCGCCCCCACCGCCTCGGAGATCGCCACGCTGTCGGGCACGGCATCGTTGAACAGGATCTCCCAGATGCCGATCCGCAGGATCGCGCGGTCCGTAGCCGGCATCCTGCCGATCGTCCAGCCCTGCGAATACGTCTCGATCAGTTCGTCGATCTCGTCACCGTGCTCGGCGATGCCTTCGACGATCTGGCGTGCGTAGGCCCAGGAGGCCTCGCGGTCGGGCTGGCCCGCCGCTCGTTCCGCCTCCATCGCGATGGCCGCGTTCAACGAGATCTCCCGCATGTCGGCGCCGTACAGGAGGTCGATGGCGCGCTTGCGCGCCTTGGTTCGTGCACTCATTCGCTGTGCGCGGCCTAGTTGACGCGGCCGAGGTAGCTGCCGTCGCGCGTGTCGACCTTCACCTTGGTGCCCTGCTCGAGAAAGAGCGGCACCTGGATCTGGTAGCCGGTCTCGACGGTCGCGGGCTTCGTGCCTCCGGTGGAACGATCCCCCTGCAGGCCCGGCTCCGTGTAGGTGATCTCCAGGGTCACCGACGCGGGGAGCTCGACATAGAGCGGCTCGCCATTGTGCAGCGCGATGGTCACGTTCTGGTTCTCCAGCATGAAGTTCGCGGCGTCACCCACCTGCGTTGCGGTGAGGGTGATCTGGTCGTAGTTTCCGACATCCATGAACACGTAGTTGTCGCCGTCGGCGTAGAGGTACTGGAACTCCGAGCGATCGACCGTCTCGGTCTCGATCTTGGCACCGGCGTTGAACGTGCGATCGACGACCTTACCGCTCATCACGTTCTTCACCTTGGTGCGGACGAAGGCGCCGCCCTTGCCGGGCTTGACGTGCTGGAACTCGATGACGGTCCACAGTTGGCCGTCCATGTTGAGAACGACGCCGTTCCGGATGTCCGCGGTAGAAGCCATGAAAAAGTTCCGTTCAGTTCGAAGAATGCTGGTTGAGTAGCGCGCGGAGCACGCGTATCGAAACCGACTAGCGAGTCTAGCCCAGCTTGCGATTGATGGCGTCGAGCGCCAGGAGGTACGAGTCGAAGCCGAATACGGCGATCACCCCGGTCGCGACGGCCGAGATCACGCTCTTGTGGCGGAAGGACTCCCGGGCGTGCGGGTTCGATATGTGCACCTCCACCACGATGAGCCCGGCCGTGGTCACCAGAGCCACGGCATCCCGCAGCGCGTACGAATAGTGGGTGAACGCCGCCGGGTTCAGGATGACGGGGCTGGCCGTGTCGACCGCCTCGTACAGCCAGCCGATGAGCTCGGCTTCGTCGTTGGTCTGCCGCAGGTCGATCGCGTGACCGGCCGGCGCCGCCGTCGCGAGCTCGGCACGGAGGTCATCGAGCGTTCCGGTGCCATACACGTCGGGCTCGCGTGAGCCGAGCCGGCCGAGGTTCGGACCGTTCAGCACCAGGATGTTCGCCATGCCGCGAGCCTATCGGGAGCAGAGCCTACCGGCAGCAGTCCTAGCGAACCCTGTCCTCGCCCTCCGCGAGCGGCCGCACCCGGATCGCCGACCACAGTTCGTCGATGGCGACGTTGCTGATCGGGCGCCAGCCGAAGTCGCCGGAGTCCTCCATGATGGTCGTGCGGTTGAGCGACTTGTCACCTTTGCGATAGCAGAGCCAGGTGATCGGCCCACTCGCCAGCGCGGCGAATCGCGCCCGCAGGTCGTCGCGCGAGTCGACGTAGATCACCAGCACGTCGTCCCCGACCGGGAAGTCACCGATCGACGGCCCGTCGCCGAGCACTCGCACGCCGTTGCCCTGCCTGATCTGCAGTTTGCGTGCCAGCTGCTCGCCTGTGGTGGTCATGATCCGATCTCCTGGTAGGCGGCGAACATCAGCGATTCGTCCGGTCCCGAGAGTACGACCGGCCGAGCGATGTCGTCAAGAACAATGAACCTGAGCAGCGATCCGCGCGCCTTCTTGTCGCGTTTCATCACCGAGAGCAGCGTTTGCCAGCGGCCCGCGGGATAGCTGGTCGGCAGCTGAAGCGAGGTGAGAATGCTGCGGTGCCGGTCCACGACGTCGTCGGACAGCCGCCCCGCGAGCCGGCTCAACTCCGCCGCGTAGACCATCCCGATGGCGACCGCTGCGCCGTGGCGCCACTGGAACCGCTCGGCGTATTCAACGGCGTGGCCGAGGGTGTGCCCATAGTTGAGAATCTCGCGCAGACCGTTTTCTTTGAAGTCCTCACCGACCACGCGGGCCTTCAGCGCGACGGAGAGCTCGACCATGCGCCGGAACTCATCGCTGTGCGAATCGGTCGCGATGTCAACGTCCCGCTCGAGGATGTCGAGAATCTCGGGCTCGGCGATGAACCCAGCCTTCACCACTTCGCCGAACCCGGCGAGGGTTTCCATCTGGCTGATGCCATCGAGCGTGTCGAGATCGATGAGCACGGCGGCCGGCGCGTAGAACGCACCGACGAGGTTCTTGCCCTCGTTGGTGTTGATGCCGGTCTTGCCGCCGATCGAGGCATCGACCATGCCCAGAAGTGTGGTCGGAACCTGGATTAGGCGGATGCCGCGTAACCAGGTCGCCGCGACGAAACCGGCGAGATCGGTGACCGCTCCTCCGCCGAAACCGATCACCGCGTCGGAACGGGTGAAGTCGGACTGCCCCATCACCTGCCAGCAGAACGAGGCGACCTCCACCCGCTTGCCCGCCTCGGCATCCGGGATTTCCGCCAGAAGCACCTCGTAGTGCTCGCTGAGGTCGAGCCGCAGCTTCTCGGCCCGAGCACCCAACGTCGCGGGATGCACCACCAAAACCTTCTGCGCCTGTGAGCCGATCAGCTCGGGCAGTTCGCCGAGAATGCCGCGCCCGATGCGGATGTCGTAGGGTTCCGTGCCCGGCACAGTGATGATCGTCGTGCTCATTCTGTCTCCTTCACCCAGTCGGCGATCTCCATTGCGATGCCGTCCAGCGGACGATTCGAGGTGTCCCAGCTGCGCCCGGCGAGCCGTTCGTAGGTGGCGCGCCGCGATTCGACCAGGGCAGACCAGTCCTCGACGCCGCTGACCAGGGGCCGCTTGCCGCCGGCGATTCGCAGCGCGACAGCATCCGCGGACACCGTGACGAGCGCCACGCGCTGGCCCAGCAGCTCGGCCTGGGTGTCGTGATCGAGGATCGCGCCACCGCCGAGCGACACCACCGCGGGTTCGGTCAGCGCCTGCGCCACGACCGCGCGTTCGAGACTGCGAAAATGGGGTTCGCCGAACTGGCCGAAGATGTCGGCGATCGGCCCATGGCCGGCCACGATCCGTCGGTCGGTGTCGATGAACGGCACACCGAGAATGCGGGCCACACGCTTGCCGAGACGCGTCTTGCCTGCACCGGGCGGCCCGATCAGCACGAGCAGGGGGCCGTCGCTCATAAGCGGAGCGCTCACGAACCGAGGTCAGGGTTCGACGCCGACTCGGTGCGCAGGTTCTGCGGAATGGCGGCCAGGTAGCCGTCGAGGTTTCGACGGGTCTCCGCCAGCGAGTCGCCACCGAATTTCTCGAGCATCGCGTTCGCCAGCACGAGGGCGACCATCGCTTCTGCCACGACACCCGCGGCGGGCACGGCACAGACGTCCGATCGCTGGTGCTGGGCGTCCGCCGCCGCCGAGGTGGCGACATCGACCGTGCGAAGGGCGTGCGGCACCGTGGAGATGGGCTTCATCGCGGCGCGGACGCGAAGCACCGTTCCGGTGCTCATGCCGCCCTCGGTCCCGCCGGCGCGATCGGTCGAGCGGGTGATGCCGTTCTCCGTCTGGAACAGCTCGTCGTGTGCCTGCGAACCGCGACGGGCAGCGGTCTGGAAGCCGTCGCCGACCTCGACCCCTTTGATCGCCTGGATGCCCATGAGCGCTCCGGTGAGCTGCGAGTCGAGTCGTCGATCCCAGTGGGTATAAGAACCGAGCCCCGGCGGCAGGTGATACGCCAGCACCTCAACGACGCCGCCGAGCGTGTCCCCGTCTTCGTGCGCGGCATCCACCTCGGCGACCATCAGGGCGGATGTCGCGGTGTCGAAGCAGCGCAACGGGTCGGCGTCGAGGGCCGCCACGTCACCGGGCAACGGCAGCGGCGTTCCGTCCGGCACGCGCACGGCACCGATCGAGAGTGTGTGGGCGACCAGTTCGACGCCGAGCCCGGCGAGGAACGCCCTGGCCACAGCGCCGAGGGCGACGCGAGCGGCAGTCTCACGGGCGCTGGCGCGTTCGAGCACGTTGCGTGACTCGTCGAAGCCGTACTTCTGCATGCCCACCAGGTCGGCGTGGCCTGGGCGTGGACGGGTCAGCGCGGCACCGCGCCCCTTGGGAAGCGTCTCGGGGTCGACCGGTTCGGCGCTCATCACCTCGACCCAGCGCGGCCACTCGGTATTGCCGATGCGGAGCGCCACCGGGCTGCCCATGGTGAGCCCGAAACGCACGCCACCGCTGATCGTCAGTTCGTCCTGCTCGAACTTCTGTCGTGCGCCGCGGCCGTAGCCGAGCGTGCGACGGTGGAGGTCGGCGTGGATTCCCTCCGGCGATACCGGCACACCGGCCGGCATCCCTTCCAAGATGGCCACGAGTTCCGGGCCATGCGACTCACCCGCGGTCAACCAACGAAGCATGGCACCAATCCTCCCACAGGCCGGTCAGCTCGCCTCTCGCATGGCGGCGACCACGCCCGGCTCGCCGGGAAGCTCGATCGACGGCGAACCGCCGACGAAAATGCGCACCTGCGCCACCGCCTGCCGCAGCAGGAGCTCGATCCCGGGAATGACCGTGAGCCCAGCGGCGAGCCACGGCGCGGCAACGGTCGTGGGCCACGGCTCGTACGCCACGTCGAACAGGGCCACGCCGGGGATCGGCGCGAGCACGAACCCGGTTCCGTTCGGCAGCGTGCTCACCACGAGGTCGGGGGTCCACTCGGCGCTCGCTGCGCCCAGATCCTCCAGCTCGAGCGGCAGGTCGAGGCGCTCGCACAGCGCGATGATCGCTCCTGCGCGGTCCGGTGAGCGAACAGCCAGTGCCAGCCGCTTGGCTCCGAGGCGGGCGACAGCGACCACCATCGATGCCGCGGTCGCACCACCGCCGAGGATGCGGACGCCATCAACGGAACCGATACCGGCAGCAACAAGTGCGTCGATCGCACCGATGACATCGGTGTTGAACCCGTGACGGACGCCATCACGGAACAGCAGGGTGTTCGCTCCTCCGGTCAGCTCGGTGAACTCGTCGAGGGTGCCGAGCAGGGGAAGCACGGCGCGCTTCAGGGGCATGGTGAGGGAAAGCCCGCGCCAGTCGGCGCCGCGGGTTTCCACGAAGTCGGCCAGGGCATCCGTCGTCACGTCGATCGCGTCGTACTGCCAGTCGAGCCCCAGCGCCTCATAGGCCGCGCGGTGCAAGGCCGGCGACTTGGAGTGCGCGATCGGCGAGCCCAGCACCGCCAAACGCGTCACTAGTCGCAGCCGCCCGGGTTCGCCTTCAGCCACTGCCCGAGCTGCGCGTTGGCGGCGTTCTGCTGCGCGATCGTGTCAGAGAACGCGGTCTCACCCGTCTTGCAGTTCACGACCACGAAGTACAGCCAGGTGCCGGCGGCCGGATGCAGCGTCGCGTCGATGGCCTTGTCACCGGGGTTGGAAATCGGGCCGATCGGCAACCCCGGATTCGCGTAGGTGTTGTAGAGATTGCTCTTGTCCGCGCGCTGTGCCGGCGTCGTCTCGATGGATGTCGACCCCGCACCGTAGGCGACTGTCGCATCGGACTGCAGGTTCATTCCCTTCGCGATGCGGTTATCCCAGACCCTCGCCACCTTGTAGAAGTCGGCGGTGCTGCCGCCTTCTTTCTGAGTCAGCCCGGCGAGCGTGAGCGTGGTGTGATAGTCAGCGGGCTGCACGCCGTCCGCCTTCAGGTGCTGGAACATCGTATTGACGAACAGCTGGAAGATCTGGTGCGCGGTGAGGCCCGGATCCAGGTTGTAGGTCGCCGGGAAAAGGTACCCTTCGAGACTCGGGGCCGCCGCCGGCAACCCGTAGGTCTTGTAGTCGGCCGCCGCCGCTTCGAGCTGGGCCTCGGTGACACCGGTGCTTTGGCTCACCGCGGCAAGCTTCGCAATCACCTGCTTCACTGTGATGCCCTCGGGCAGCACAATGCGTGTCTCGACCTTGTTCTTCGGATCCTGGAGCGCGGCCAGTGCCGCCTTCGCGCTCATGTGGGACTTGAGCGCGTACGTGCCCGGCTCGAAGTTCACCGGCGTCTTCTGCTTGAGCAGCAGGTCGTAGAAGGCCGAGTACGTCATCGTCACGCCGGCCTTCTGCAGGGTGGTCGCAACGTCGGAACCAAGCTGGCCGTTCTTGATGGTGATGACGACCTTGCCGGTTCCGTTGCCGGTGTAATCGATGGGGGCCTGGATGCCGAGCACCTTCTCCACCTGCGGCTTGAAGGCGAAGAAGACCGCGGTGCCACCGCCGCCGATCACCACGACGATCGCGAGCAGCCAGATCAGCCAGGCGAAGCTCCGGCGCTTCCTGGGCTGGCGGGGACCGCCACCGCGCGACGGCGGATCGTTCCGGCCCCGGCCGCCCTCGTTCTCGCGAAGCTGGCGGCGGCTGGTCGGCTCGCCCTGGGCGAGCTGGGAGTACTGCTGCTGCGGTTGTGCCTGCGCGGGCTGGGCAGGCTGCTGCTGCACTGGTTGCTGCAGCAGGGGGTCCGGAGCCGCGGGTTGCTGCTGCGGCGCCCGCTCAGGGGGTCGGGAGAAGATCTCGTCCCAGCTCGGCTCATCTGCCACGGTTATGGTCCTTCGTCCGGGTCGACGACCACACCCGGCGGTGTTCCGCCGGAGCGCTCGAAGTCGAGGGCATGCTGCAAAATTATAACCGCAGCGACCTGGTCGATAACGGGTCTGGACTGCTTCGAGTTGCGGCCGGAGGCGTGCAGGGCACGCTGCGCGGAGACGGTCGAGAGGCGCTCATCCACCATGCGCACCGGCGTCGGGATGCCGCGCGCGACGAGCAGCGCGAACTCTCGCGCGTCCTGGGTGGAAGCGGTCTCGCCGCCGGACAACGCCAGCGGCAGCCCGACGACGATCTCGGCGGCCTCGATCTCCCCGGCGATCTGCACAATGCGCGCGAGATCGCCATCCCCGCGCCTCACGGTCTCGACCGGTGTCGCGAGCATGCCGTGCGGGTCGCTGCGCGAGATGCCGATGCGGGCCTTGCCCACGTCTATTCCGAGGCGCACTCCCGCGCGCATCGGCTAGTCCGGCAGCTCTGAGCTGATCGCCGACAGCGCGGCCGGAATGGCATCGAGCTTCGTACCGCCACCCTGCGCCAGGTCATCCTTACCGCCACCGCCGCCGCCGAGCACGGCAGCCGCGATCTTTGCGAGCGCCCCCGCCTTCGCTCCGAGCCCGCGAGCGGCGTCGTTGGTCGCGACGATCACGGCAGGCTTGCCGGACACGTTCGAAGCGAGTGCAACCACCGCGGCGTCGCTGCCCAGGCGGCCGCGCACAGCGGTGACGAGGGCGCGCAGGTCGTCGGCCGAGCCGAGCGGCCCGACGTCGACAACGAGAGAAGTCACAGCACCCTTGCGGGATGCCTGCTCCACAAGCGCGGGAACGCGCTCCCCCAATGCCGCGGACTCGTATTCGGCGATGCGCTTCTCCGCCGCCTTCAGGCTCGCCGACAGCTCGGCGATGCGATCGGGAAGCTGTTCGCGCGGGGTCTTCAGGTTGGCGGTCAGCTCGGAGACGATGGCGCGTTCGACCGCGAGATCTTTGAAGGCTTCTAAGCCGACCAGCGACTCGATGCGCCGGTTGCTCGAGCCGATCGACGACTCGCTGATCACGTTGATCAGTCCGATTTCAGCGCTGCGGCCGACGTGAATGCCCGCGCAGAGTTCGAGCGACCAGGGGTCGCCGATCTCCACAACGCGCACGGTGTCGCCGTACTTCTCACCGAACAGGGCCATCGCGCCGAGCGCGCGGGCGTCGTCCAACGGCATTATTCGCGTGGTCACCTGCAGGTTGTCGCGGATCTTGCTGTTCGCGATGTCCTCGATCTCGCTGCGGGTGTCTGGCGAGAGCGGCGTGCTCCAGTTGAAGTCGAGACGCATGTAGCCGGCACGGTTGTCCGAGCCGGCCTGGTGCGCCTCCGGGCCGAGCACCTGACGCAGGGCCGCGTGGATGAGATGGGTCGCGGAGTGCGCCTGCGTCGCCCCGTGCCGGTAGACGCGGTCGACCACCGTGGTTGCCGCGGCTCCCACGCCGACCTCGCCGCTGGCCACCTGAACGCGGTGGCTGACCAGACCCTTGACGGGACGCTGGACGTCGAGAACCTCGAGATCGAAGCCCTTGCCGGTGATGCGGCCGGCGTCGGCCTCCTGCCCACCCGACTCGGGGTACAGCGAAGTCTCGGCGACGATGACCTCCGCGATGTCTCCCGCGACGATGCGGTCGACGGAGACGCCGTCCTTGATCAGGCCGAGCACCGTGGTGTCAGTGTCGAGAAAGTCGTAACCGGTGAAAACGGTCTCGCCCTGGGCGCGGAATGCGCTGTAGACGCCGAGGTCTGCCAGCAGGGTCTTCTTGGCCTTCGCATCCGTTTTCGCCATCGTGCGCTGCTGCTGCATGAGCGTGTCGAAAGCGTCGCGGTCGACGCTGAGGCCGGACTCCTCCGCGATCTCGAGCGTGAGGTCGATCGGAAACCCGAAGGTGTCATGGAGGAGAAACGCGGTATCGCCGGCGAGCTGTTTCGAGCCGGAAGACTTCGTCTTGTCGACGGCCACGTCGAGAATGCTCGTACCGCTCGCGAGCGTGCGCAGGAACGTCTCTTCCTCGGCGTATGCGAGCCGCGAAATGCGGTCGTAGTCGGTCGCGACTTCGGGGTATGCCGCCTTCATCGCGTCGCGCGATGCCGGGAACAGCTCACCAAAGGTCGCCGTGTCGACGCCCAGCAGGCGCATGGAGCGCACAGTTCTGCGCATCAGGCGGCGCAGGATGTAGCCACGCCCCTCGTTCGATGGCGTGACACCGTCGGACATGAGCATCAGGCTCGAGCGCACATGGTCGGCGATGACGCGCATGCGCACGTCGTCATCGTGGACCGCCCCGTACTTTCTGCCCGAGATTTGCGACGCCATGTCGAGCACCGGGCGCACCTGGTCGATCTCGTAGAAGTTGCCGACCTCCTGCTTGATGAAGGCGACGCGTTCGAGCCCCATGCCGGTGTCGATGTTCTTCTTCGGGAGATCACCGAGAATCTCGAAGTCCTTGCCATTGCCCGGACCACGAAGGTACTGCATGAAAACCAGGTTCCAGATCTCCACGTAGCGGTCGTCATCCGTCGCTGGTCCGCCGTCCCGGCCGAATGCCGGTCCACGGTCGAAGAAGATCTCGGAGCACGGCCCCGCCGGCCCCGGCTGGCCGGTCGACCAGTAGTTGGTGTCCATGTCGAGGCGCTGGATGCGCTCCTCTGGCAGTCCCGCGATCGTGCGCCAGAGCCGCGCGGCCTCGTCGTCGTCTTTGTAGACGGTGACCCAGAGGTCATCCGGCCGGAATCCGTAGCCGCCATCCGCTTCGGATGAGGTGAGCAGCTCCCACGCGTAGGTGATCGCCTGCTCTTTGAAGTAGTCGCCGAACGAGAAATTGCCGTTCATCTGGAAGAAGGTGCCGTGACGCGGGGTCTTCCCCACCTCTTCGATGTCGAGAGTGCGGATGCACTTCTGCACGCTCGTCGCGCGCGGATACGGCGCTGGCACCAGGCCGGTGAGGTACGGAACGAAGGGAACCATGCCGGCGACCGTGAACAGCAGTGTCGGATCGTCGCTCACCAGGGATGCCGAGGGCACGACCGTGTGGCCGCGCTCGGCGAAGAAGTCGAGCCATCGGCGGCGGATGTCAGCGGTCTGCATGGTGTCCTGAAGGGTTGGGTGAAGAGATCGGGCCGAGTGACCCCGAGACGAGAGAGGTGGTTACTCGGCGTCGGCGACGGCGGCTCGGAGCTCCGCCTCACGGGTCTTGTAGCCCTCGACCACGGCGCTGGAGAACTCCTTGGCGCGGCTGTCGACATCGGCGAAGAACCGCTTGCCCTCGGGCGTCTTGTTGATCTGGTGCGCGGCGAGGAAGCCGATGCCGACTCCGACGATGAGCAGAACGAGACTCTTCATGAGCCCAGCTTACCGAGCCTTCGGTGCGCGGAGGCCGGTGACGGCTGCACGCACCCCGGCGGTGAACCCGGCGAGCTTGACGAGAGGACCGCCAAGTGTCGCAGCAAAGAGCGCGATCAGCGACGTCACGTTGCCCGTCGCGTCGGCAATGCCGCTGGTAATGGAATCGACGCGCTCGAGTTGCGTGTTGGCGGAGCGCACGGTGACCGCCGCCTCCTCGAGAATCGGCGTGACGTTCTCGCCCAGCTCATGGATCTGCAACCGGGTCTCATCGAAGACGCGGCCGAGCTTGACCAGGGGCACGGCGAGAAGGCCCACCAGAACCGCGAACACTCCAGCGGCGATGAGGCCCGCGATGTCGCCACCGGTCATGTCAGCACCAATCTCTCGAAGACATCCACCCTATTGGACCGCCGCCCCACCCACCGAAATTCCGGTGCAGGGTTGACGCGGAGCCGCAATGACCCGCGAGTTCGGGTGCGCGCCGGAGTTTCGGTTTAGCCGGTTAACGACGGAAGGGCCGCGGTTTCCCGCGACCCTTCCGGTAGAAATCAGCCCCCGCCGCCCGGGACGGGCGACGGCGGCCCGCTGAATGGAGACCAGAAATGGCCTCCATCTTGATCAGCGTGCTGCGTAGTACTCGACGACGAGCTGGACCTCACACGTGATCGGAACCTCGGCACGCTTCGGGCGACGCACGAGGCGTGCCTGCAGCTTGTCGAGCTCGACCTCGAGGTAGGCGGGCGTCTTCGGCAGGACCTCGGCGTGACCGCCGGCGGCCGCGACCTGGAACGGCTCCATGCCCTCGCTGCGTGCGTGCACGTGGATGAGCTGGCCCGGCTTGACGCGGAACGACGGACGGTCGACACGCTGGCCGTCGACCAGGATGTGGCGGTGAACGATCAGCTGGCGAGCCTGCGCGGTGGTGCGGGCGAAAGCTGCGCGAACGATGAGGGCATCGAGACGCATCTCGAGCTGCTCGACCAGGTTCTCACCGGTCAGGCCGGTTGCGCGGCGAGCCTCTTCGAACTGGATCTTGAGCTGGGCCTCGCGGATGCCGTACTGGGCACGCAGGCGCTGCTTCTCGCGAAGACGCACGGCGTAGTCGCTGTCGGTCTTGCGCTTGGTGCGGCCGTGCTCTCCCGGAGGATACGGGCGCTTCTCGAGGTACTTAGCTGCCTTCGGCGTGAGCGGAATGCCCAGCGCACGAGACAGGCGCGTTTTGCTCCTGGTGCGTGACTGTGTAGACACAGTTGTTCCTTTCGACTCTCTTCGTTCCCGCCGATCAAATCGAACAGGGCGAGAACTCGCGCGTGAGCGCGAACAGGTGGGAAGAGATGGCCCAGAAATGAGCCGAGGAAGAGCCTACCAGATCAGGCCTGCCCACGGATGATGCGGCGCAGCTTCTCGAGCCGGGCAGCGACGTCGCGCTCATTGCCGTGTTCGGTCGGCCGGTAGTACTCGATGCCGAGCAGCGCGTCGGGCAGGTACTGCTGCTTGACGACGCCGAGCTCCGAGTCGTGAGAGTAGAGATAACCCTTGCCGTGCCCGAGCTTCTTTGCGCCGCCGTAGTGGGCGTCGCGCAGCGGCTTCGGCACACGGCCGATCTTGCCGGCCCGCACGTCGGCGATGGCGGCATCCAGAGCCATGTATGCGGCGTTCGACTTGGGAGCGGTCGCGAGGTAGACGACAGCTTCGGCCAGCGGAATTCGACCCTCCGGCATACCGACGTACTGCACGGCATCGGCGGCGGCGACCGCGATCAGCAACGCCTGCGGATCCGCCATGCCGATATCTTCGGCAGCGCTGATCATCACCCGGCGCGCAATGAATCGCGGATCTTCGCCCGCCTCGATCATGCGGGCGAGATAGTGCAAGGCCGCGTCGACATCGGAGCCGCGCACCGACTTGATGAAGGCACTGATCACGTCGTAGTGCTCGTCACCCTGGCGGTCGTAGCGCAGCAGCGCCCGGTCGACCGCGAGCGAGACGATCTCCGCGGTGATCACCGGCTTGCCGGTTTCCGAGGTCGCTGTCGCCGACAGCGCCGCCGCCTCCAGCGCGGTGAGCGCGCGGCGCGCGTCACCGGACGCTAGGCGGATTATTGCCGCCCGCGCGTCCGCCTCGAGCACGACCTTGTCGGCCAGCCCCTTCGGGTCGACAACCGCCCGATCGACCACGATTCCGAGGTCGTCGTCGGAGAGGGTTTCCAGGGTCAATAAAAGCGAACGGGAGAGCAGCGGTGAAATGACGGAGAACGAGGGATTCTCGGTCGTCGCCGCAACCAGGATGACCCAGCCGTTTTCGACGCCCGGCAGAAGTGCGTCTTGCTGGGCCTTGCTGAACCGATGGATCTCGTCGAGGAACAGCACCGTCGACAGGCCGTATAGGTCGCGGTCGGAGAGCGCCCGCTCCATCACCTCGCGCACGTCTTTCACCCCGGCGTTCACAGCGGAGAGCTCGACGAACTTGCGACCGGAGCTATGGGCGATCGCCTGCGCGAGGGTCGTCTTGCCGGTACCAGGCGGCCCCCAGAGGATGACTGAGACGGAGCCCTGCTCCCCCGACTTGTCGGTGGCGAGGCTGACCAGCGGAGACCCGGGGCCGAGCAGATGCTTCTGCCCCGCGACCTCGTCGAGGCTCCTCGGCCGCATCCGCACCGCGAGCGGGGTTGCGCCAGACCGGAGCCCGAGCTGCGTGTCCGCCATGAAGCCAATGGTAGTTCGGACGTACGACGACGCCACGTCCTATAAAGTGCATGAGGACCGAGCACGCTGGAGGATTCGTGGCACCGAGCAAGAACGCCGAACGGGATGCCCGTGAGGCGAGAGATCGCCTGCGCAAGTACAACGCGCGGCAGGCGGTGCACAGCCACCAGGTGAAGCGTCGACGGCGCGACAACGTTCTCGCAGTGATCGGTGTCGTCGTGGTCGCCACTCTCGCAACTCTCACCCAGATCTACTACTTCAGCGCTGGTCCGGGTCACAAGGTCTCCGCCAGCGCATCACCGTCGCCGAGCGCGAGCGCAGCAGCGAGCGACAAGAACGTCGGAAAGGTGCCGTCGAAGACGATCGCGAAGGATCGCACCTGGACCGGCACGATCGACCTCAATGACGTGAAGCTCGGCTTCACGCTGGATGGCAAGAAGGCCCCTCAGGCGGCATCCGTCTTCATCTCGCTCGCACAGAAGAACTTCTACACGACCACCGGCAAGACGTGCCACCGCCTCACCACCAGCGGGCTCTTCGTCATCCAGTGCGGGTCGGTCAATGGAGACGGCACCGGCGACCCCGGCTTCAGCTTCGGACCGATCGAGAATGCGCCGACGAGCGGCGTCTACCCGGCGGGCACGATCGCCATGGCGCGGTCGTCGAGCGCATACAGCAACGGCAGCCAGTTCTTCATCGTCTACAAGGACACCACGCTCGACTCCTCGACCGGCGGCTACTCGGTGATCGGCAAGGTGACGAGCGGGCTGTCGACGTTCATCTCGAAAATCGCCGACCAGGGCACCGCCGACGGCTCGGGTGACGGCACTCCGAAGGTGGCGACGACCATCACGAAGGTGACGGTCAAGTAACGGCTCGGTTTGCCGAACGACACCGTGCAATAGGCTGGCGTCGGCTATTTCGTGCGCTTCGGCGTGATCGCCCCGAGCAGCAAGGTGAAGCTTTTGGCTACTGGTGAACAGGCCCCGTGGGGTCGCGTCGACGAGACTGGAACGGTTTACGTTCGCGAAAGCGACGCGGACGGTACCGCCACCGAGCGCGCGGTCGGGCAATACCCCGATGGCACGCCCGAGGAGGCGCTGGGATACTTCGAGCGCAAGTACACCGAGCTCGCGGGGCAGGTGACGCTTCTCGAGCAGCGCATCAAGCGCGGCACCGCATCGGCCGATGTCGGCAAGACGATCACCGCCCTGAAGTCGACGGTCGCCACCGCGAACGCTGTTGGTAACCTGCCGGCCCTGACGGCCCGCCTCGACGCTCTGGACGGCGCGGTCGGCGAGCTGACCGAGAAGCAGACTGCCGAGAACAAGGCCGCGACGGATGCCGCACTCGCCGAGCGAGAGGCACTCGTCGTGGAGGCGGAGACCCTCGCAGCGCAGGACCCTGCCAAGGCGCA
Source organism: Microbacteriaceae bacterium (assembly GCA_025463565.1). Classification (GTDB taxonomy): domain Bacteria; phylum Actinomycetota; class Actinomycetes; order Actinomycetales; family Microbacteriaceae; genus Lacisediminihabitans. Next base: position 26,025 of record JAODAT010000065.1, on the reverse strand, counting down.
GTGGAAGCAGGTCAGTGCCACCCTCGACGACCTGTTCGCGCGGTGGCAGAAGCACCAACAAGACGGCCCGCGGCTGCCGAAGAACGAGAGCAATGAGCTCTGGAAACGCTTCCGTGCTGCCCGCACGACCATAGAAACGCACCGCAAGGCGTTCTTCGCTGAGCTCGACTCCGTGCACAAAGACGCCCGAACGCGCAAGCAGGAACTGGCCGAGAAGGCGGAGGCGCTGGTCCCCCAGGGCACGGCGGGCATTCCGGTCTATCGCACGCTGCTCGACGACTGGAAGGCGGCCGGTCGCGCCGGCAAGAAGTTCGACGATGCGCTCTGGGCTCGGTTCAAAGCGGCCGGCGATTCGCTGTACGCGGCGAAGTCAGAGGTGGACGCGCAGGAGAACGAGGAGTTCGGCGCCAACCTCGAGAAGAAGCAGGCGCTGCTGGCGGAAGCGGAGCCGCTCCTCACGGAGACCGACCGCAACAAGGCGCGCGAAGCCCTGATCGGCATCCAGCGCCGCTGGGACGCCGTCGGGAAAGTCCCGCGCGACCAGGTTAAGACCATCGAGGACCGGTTGCGCAAGGTCGAGACCGCCGTGCGCAAGCTCGACGACGACCACTGGCAGAAGAGCAACCCGGAGCGCATCGCGCGCGCCGAGGGCCTGGCTGGCCAGCTTCAGGACGCAATCGCCAAGCTCGAGGTCGAACTCGCCGACGCGAAGAAGGGCGGCGACGCGAAGAAGATCGCGGCGGCCCAGGAAGCGCTCGACGCTCGGAAGGCATGGCTCAAGGCAATCGGCTAGCAGCTATCCACAGATAGCGGCAACAGCGGATGACAGCCATCCGCATCGGACGATCATGGCTGCATGAGACTCCCGGCCGTGCTGTCCGCCCGCGATCTGCCGATCGCCGAGTTGCAGGCCGCCCGACTGGACGGCGAGCTGTTCGCGATCGACGAGTGCTTCAGTCCGATCGACGAGGTCGAGCAGCGTCAGCATCGAGCGGCATCCCTCGCCGCGCTCGTTCCCGGTCGCCTCATCGCCGAACAGCACTCGGCGGCGTGGGTATACGGGGCGCTGGACAGCGCGCCGGCCCACCATGAGTTCTGCGCCGACACGCGCGCGCGAGTCCGCCCGACGGCGACGGGGCGGTTCTCGCTACGCGAAGTGGTGATCGATGCCGACGACTTCACCGAGATCGGCGGAATGGGGGTGACGACGCCGCTGCGCACGGTGATCGATCTCGCACGGTTCTGCACCGAGTTCGGCGAAGGCGAGCGCGAAATCGTTCGAGAACTGATGGCGTACGGTCGTTTCGGGTTCACCGAGTGCGTGGTCGCGTTGAATCGGCGACGTAACCTGCCGGGCAAGCGGCAGGCGATTGCGCGGCTGGGCGGTCTGGGTCAGCCGCCGGTTACGCGGTAGACGTCATACACCGCGTCGATTCGGCGAACCGCGTTGAGCACCCGGTCCAGATGCGTGGTGTCGCCCATCTCAAATACGAACCGGCTGAGCGCCAGTCGCTCGCTCGATGTCGAGACCGTCGCAGACAGGATGTTGACGTGGTTCTCGGAGAGAACGCGCGTGACGTCTGACAACAGCCCCGCCCGATCGAGCGCCTCGATCTGGATCTGCACCAGGAACACGCTCGACGATGACGGCGCCCACTCGACCTCGATCATCCGCTCGGGCTCATTGAGCAGCGAGGTGACGTTGTGGCAGGTCGACTGGTGAACAGAAACACCGGCCCCACGGGTGACGAAGCCGATGATCGGGTCTCCCGGCACCGGAGTACAGCACTTTGCCAGCTTGACCAGGATGTCGGGTTGGCCGCGCACGAGCACACCGGAATCGCTGTTGCGAAGCTGCTTCGGTCGCCCCTTGCTCGGGAACTCGATCTCGGCGTCTTCACCCTCCGCCTGCGTGTGCAGGGACGCGAGTACTTTCTCGATGACCGACTGCGTGGAGACATGCCCCTCACCGACCGCGGCGTACAGGGCAGAGACGTCGTCGTAGCGCATCTGCGACGCGACCTCGCTGAACGAGTCCTGGCTCATCAGGCGCTGCAGCGGCAGGTTCTGTTTGCGCATCGCCCGCGCGATCGCGTCTTTGCCCTGCTCGATGGCCTCGTCGCGACGTTCCTTGGTGAACCACTGGCGGATCTTGTTGCGGGCCCGCGGGCTCTTGACGAAGTTGAGCCAGCCCTGGCTCGGACCGGCATCGGGATTCTTCGAGGTGAACACTTCGACGACATCGCCGCTGTTGAGCGTCGACTCGAGGGGTACCAGCCGGCCGTTCACCTTGGAGCCCATGGTGCGGTGGCCCACCTCGGTGTGCACTGCGTATGCGAAGTCAACGGGAGTCGCACCCGCAGGCAGGCCGATGACCTTGCCCTGTGGCGTGAAGACGTAGACCTCCTTCGCGCCGATCTCGAAGCGAAGGCTGTCGAGGAACTCGTTCGGGTCTGCGGTCTCCGCCTGCCAGTCGGTGATGTGCGCGAGCCAGGCCATGTCGGCGTCGTCGTGCGTATCCACGCTCTTGCCGCCGTTGACCCGCTCTTTGTACTTCCAGTGCGCGGCCACCCCGAACTCAGCGCGCTGGTGCATGTCTTCGGTGCGGATCTGAATCTCGACCGCGCGGCCCTTCGGCCCGATCACCGTGGTGTGAAGGGACTGGTACAGGTTGAACTTGGGGGTGGCGATGTAGTCCTTGAACCGCCCGGGAATCGGGTTCCACCTAGCGTGAATCGAGCCGAGCACGGCGTAACAATCGCGCACCGACCCGACGAGGATACGGATGCCGACCAGGTCGTAGATCTCGTCGAAGTCGCGGCCGCGAACGATCATCTTCTGGTAGATCGAGTAGTACTGCTTCGGGCGGCCGACGACCTTGCCCTTGATCTTCGACGCCTTGAGGTCATTGTTGACGTCGTTGATCACCTGCTGCACGAATTCCTCGCGCTGCGGGGTGCGCTGCTTGACCAGGTTCTCGATCTCGACGTACAGCTTCGGGTAGAGCACCGCGAAGGAAAGGTCTTCGAGCTCCCACTTGATGTTCTGGATGCCGAGGCGGTGCGCCAGCGGAGCGTAGATCTCCAGGGTCTCCGTGGCCTTGCGCTTCGCGGACTCGGTGGGCACGAAGCCCCAGGTGCGCGCATTGTGCAGGCGGTCCGCGAGCTTGATCACCAGTACCCGGATGTCTTTCGACATGGCCACGATCATCTTGCGCACGGTCTCGGCCTGCGCGCTGTCTCCGTACTTGAGCTTGTCGAGCTTCGTGACGCCGTCAACCAACATCGCGATCTCGTCGCCGAAGTCGTGGCGAAGCAGGTCGAGGCTGTAGTCGGTGTCCTCCACCGTGTCGTGCAGGAGCGCGGCGGCAAGAGTCTTCGGCCCGATCCCGAGGTCGGCCAGAATCTGGGCCACCGCTACGGGGTGCGTGATGTACGGCTCGCCGCTCTTGCGGAGCTGGCCGCGATGAGCGAGTTCCGCGGTCGCGTATGCGCGCTCGATGATGCTGACATCCGACTTCGGATGATGCATCTTCGCGGTCTTGATGAGCCGGTCGACCGAACCGGTCGGCTGGGCACGGGAGAAGATGCGCGGGAGGAGCGTGCGAAGGGATCCCGTGGGGCTGGCGGCGGGTTCGGGCGCGGCTGCCTGACGCGGTGTCGTCGTCTCGGTCATGCGCTCGCCTCCTTCAGCAAAGTTAGCATCCGGAGCCTGCGCCGCCCGCCGCGTTCGCTGTGCGCGTCAGCTACGGAACGACGATGTCGCCGCCGGCGTCCGCCCAGGCACCGGTACCGCCCGCGACGTTCACCACGTCGTAGCCGGCATCGAGCAAGGCTTTTGTGACCCGGGCCGAGCGGCCGCCGGCCTGGCAGATCACCAGCACCTGCTCGTCGGTCGGAACCTCGGCCATCAGCTCGTTCAGGCGCGACATCGGCACCAGATGGGCGCCATCGGCGTGGCCGGCATCCCATTCGTCCTGCTCGCGCACGTCAATCAGATAGGTGCCCGACTTGACGCGCTCGATCGCTTCGGCCGTGGAGATTTCGGGGAGGTCGCTCATGTTGTTCTCCAACCTGGTTGCTTATTTGGCCGCCGGGACAGCGGCGACACTCGTGCCCGCGACGCTGGACTCGCGGGCGGCAAGCGCGCGCTTGTCGCGCTTCTTGATGCGATCCTCGCCGCTGCGGAACGTGGCGTACAGCGGTGCCGCAATGAAGATCGTCGAGTACGTGCTGACGATGATTCCGATGAACAGCGCGAGCGAGATGTCCTGCAGGGTGCCCGCGCCGAGAAGGATGGCGCCGATGAACAGAATGCCGGCCACCGGCAGGATCGCGACGACCGACGTGTTGATCGATCGCACCAGCGTCTGGTTGACGGCGAGGTTAACCGATTCACCGAAGGTACGACGCGACTGGTCTCCGTCTTCCGACGTGTTCTCCCGGATCTTGTCGAACACCACGACCGTGTCATAGAGCGAGTACCCGAGGATGGTCAGGAAGCCGATGACGGCGGCCGGGGTGATCTCGATGTGCAGCAGCCCGTACACGCCGGCGGTGATGATGAGGTCGTGCGCGAGAGCGATCAGCGCCGCGGCCGACATCTTCCACGTTCGGAAGTACAGAGACATGGCGATAGCCACCAGCACGAGGAAGGCGACGAGACCCGTGATCGCCTGCCGGGTGATGTCGGCACCCCAGGTGGCACCGATGAACGAGTTGGCAACCTGCGTCTGCTTGACGTTGTACGCCTTTGCCAGGGCATCGGTCACGGCCACGCTCTGCTTGGTGGTGAGCTGGTCGGTCTGGATGCGCACGTCGTTCGCTCCGACGATCGTGACCACTGGCTGGGTACTGGGGACCACGGCCTTGACCGTATTGCCGGCGAAGGTCTGGCTGAGGTTCTTCGCGGCGGAGATCTGGAACTGCGAGCCGCCACGGAACTCGATACCGAAGGCGAATCCGCCGTGCAACGCCGTGCCGACGATCACGATCAACAGGAGCACACCGGAGACGATCCACCAGATGCGCCGCGATCCAACGATGTTGTAGGAACGCTTGCCCGTGTAGAGGTCATTACCGAACTGGGAGAAGCTGGCCATCAGGAATCCTTTCCCTTCGTCGGTGTTGGTTTCGTCGGCCCCGGTTTAGTGGGCCCGTTGAGCTCGGCTGCCTTGCGCTCGGCGATGGTCTGGCGACGGGCGGCCTCACCGGCCGCACCCTTCTTCGCTCCGGCCAGGGCGGGTGTGCGGAACTGAGCTCGGCCACGGTAGATGGCGCCGAGCGCCTTCGGGTCGAGCCCGCTGAAGCGGTGGCCCTCGTAGAAGAACGGACGCTGCGCGATCACCTGGAGCATCGGGTGCGTGAACAGCGTGACGACAACCAGGTCGACGAGGGTCGTGATGCCGAGCGTGAGCGCGAAGCCCTTCACGTTGCCAACGGCGACGATGTAGAGGATGGCCGCCGCGAGGAAGTTGACAGCGTCGGAGGCGAGGATGGTGCGGATCGCCCGCCCCCAGCCCGCCTCGACGGCGGTCTCGAGCGGCCTGCCGTCACGCAGCTCGTCACGTATTCGCTCGAAGTACACGATGAAGGAGTCCGCGGTGATACCGATGGCCACGATGAGGCCCGCGATGCTCGCGAGAGACAGTCGCACGCCGTTCCGCTGGCCGAGGAACAACAGCACCAGGTAGGTGATGGCGGCGGCGACCACCAGCGAGAAGATCGTGATCGAGGCGAGCGAGCGGTACTGGAGCAGCGAATAGAGCACGACCAGGATGAGGCCGATCAGGCCCGCGAGAAGGCCTGCCTGGAGTTGGGTGGCGCCCAGCGTCGCGGTGATGGTGTTGTTCGACTGCACCTTGAAGCTGATCGGCAGCGAGCCGTACTTGAGCTGGTTCGCGAGGGCCTGCGCTGTGGTCTGCGTGAACGAGCCGGTGATCTGCGGCTTTCCATCGGTGATGACGGCATTTGTCGTCGGCGCCGAGATGATGCGGCCGTCGAGCACGATCGCGAACTGGTTCAGTGCTCCGGTGAGGGCGTTCAGGCGGGTGGTGACCGTCGCGAACTCGCTGGTGCCCTTCGAGTTGAAGATGATGTTGACGGCCCACTGGCCGGTGCTGGTGCCCTGGCTGGTGGTGACGAGCCCCGCATTCGCGTCGCTGATGTCTTCACCCGAGACCTCGGCCGGGCCGAGGATATATTTGTAGGTCGAGGTGTCGTCGCAGGTGATCAGCGGTTTCTTCGGATCGGCGGCCGCGGTGTTCTCGGTCGTCACCTGGTCGCAGGTGAAGGCGGCGAACTCGGCGGCGAGCCTCGGTGTCACGTAGGCGAGGTCGCTCGCGTTGGTGGGCTTCGTGCTCGGAGTCGCCGGCAGGGTGCTGAAATCGGAGGCGGACGGCGTCGCGCTTGCCGAGCCCACCGAACTGGTGGATGCCGCATCCGTCTCGAGAACGGCACGGAACTCGAGCTTCGCGCTCTCCTCGATGCTGTTGATCGTCGACTGGCTGGGAACACCGGGGATCGACACGACGACGTTCTGCGAGCCCTGCGTGCTGATCTCGGTCTCGGAAAGACCGCTCGCGTTGACTCGCTCCCGGATGATCGAGACGGCCTGGTTGAGCTGGTCAGCGGTCGGGGCGGACTGCCCCTTTGCGACGACCGGCTGCAGGATGATCTCCGTGCCGCCCTCGAGGTCGAGCCCGAGCTTCGGCACCCAGGTCTGGCCGGCGATGATCGCCTTCGGACCTCCGTCGATGAGCGCCTGCAGCGCGTTCACGCCAACGAGAACGCCGAGGATCACGAGGAGCCAGACGAGGGAACGGACCGCTCTCTTGACCGGGGTCGTTTTTGCCACGGGGAACTCTGCTTTCTTCGCGCGTGCCGAGGCCGCAGCCTACCGACTCACTGGAGGGCCCACTCACGACCGGTGAGCGGGCGGTTCAGGATGGTGCTACTCGTCGTTCTTTTTTGTGCTGGGTTTGCGGGCCGCCGGCTTCTTCGCCGGTGCAGCGCTACCAGTGGTGGGGTCGACCCGCTGCCCGTACTTCGGCTCGTCGGTAGTGATCGCGTGGTCCTGGTTGAGCTCGATCGCCGTGTTGCCGCCGCCCTCTTCCGACAGCTCTTCGAGCGACTCGGGGGCCACGATGTCATCCGCCGCCTTGAGGATCGTCGACTTGTGCACCTTGATTACGGTGCCGGGCGAGACCTCGAGAAACGCGAAGTTGTTGTCATCGTCGATCGACTTGATGGTGCCGAACAGACCGTAGTTGGTCATGACCTCGACACCGGGAACGATCTGCTTCGCGCGCTCTTCGGTGTCCCGACGGCGCTTGCGGGAACTTCTGAACTGAAAGAACACGAACACCGCCAACGCGACGGCGACAAGGATGAGCGTGTAGTCATTCATGGGGGAGAACCTTCCGAGTTCTTGAAGAGAAACACCGGGAGTCTAGCCCTGTGCGCTGTGGTGCCAGCTTGAATTATAGGTCATCTCCGAAGAGGGTTCCGCTGGGCTGGGAGGCAGCAGGATGCGGCAGGCCGAAATGCTTCCATGCCGCGCTGGTCGCCACCCGCCCACGCGGAGTGCGCGTGATCAGCCCGATGCGCACCAGGAACGGCTCAACCACCGACTCGATGGTCTCCGATTCCTCGCCCACCGACACCGCGAGTGTGTTGAGCCCGACCGGTCCGCCGTCGAATCGGGTGAGGATCGTCTGCATGACCGCGCGGTCCAGCCGGTCCAGCCCGAGGTCGTCGACGTCGTACAGCTCCAGCGCGGCATGAACGGCGCTCAGTCCGTCAACGGTTCCGTGCACGAGCATGTAGTCGCGCACTCTCCGCAGCAACCGGTTCGCAATGCGCGGGGTTCCTCGACAGCGCCCGGCGATCTCGGCAAGGGCACGCCCGTCCACCGGCAGGTCGAGCAGGCTCGCCGCACGCACCAGCACCTGCTCGAGCTCCGGCTCCGAGTAGAACTCAAGGTGGGCGGTGAACCCGAACCGATCACGCAACGGGTTCGGCAGCAGTCCGGATCGGGTGGTCGCCCCGACGAGAGTAAACGGCGCCAGGTCCAGTGGGATGCTCGTCGCCCCGGCACCCTTGCCGACCATGATGTCGATGCGGAAATCCTCCATCGCGAGGTAGAGCATCTCCTCCGCGGAGCGCGCCATGCGGTGGATCTCGTCGATGAACAGGATCTCGCCCGGAACGAGCGATGACAGCACGGCCGCGAGATCGCCAGCGTGCTGGATGGCCGGGCCGCTCGAGAGTCGCAGCGGCCGGCCGCTCTCCTGGGCGACGATCATCGCCAGGGTCGTCTTGCCGAGGCCGGGAGGCCCCGAAAGCAGGATGTGGTCGGGAGTGCGATTCTGGATGCGGGCGGCATCGAGCAGCAGCTGCAGCTGCGCGCGCACCTTCACCTGCCCGACGAACTCGGCCAGCGACTTCGGGCGCAGGGCACCCTCGAAGGCGAGCTCGGCATCCGACTCGGGTGTTGGACGAACCACGGCGACCGAGGGGTCCTCCGCGCCGTTCATGATGCCGCTGCTCATCGGCTTCCGCTGAACTGGGTGAGGGCGAGCCGCAGCAGCTGCGGTACGTCGCCCGCGACATCCGGTCCTGCGCTGGCAATGGCGTCGTCGACGGCCTGCGCAGCGGCGCGCTCCGACCAGCCGAGCCCGATCAGCGCAACGAGAACGCTCTGGCTCACTGTCGACACCGCGGCGACGGGCGCAGCGCTCGGCGCGACGATCATCTTGCCGGCCAGGGAGACCACGATGAGTTTCGCCGTCTTCGGGCCGATTCCGGACACCCTGCGGAACGCCGAATCGTCTTCGGTAGCGACGGCCGCCGCCACCTGGCCCGGGCTCAGTTCCGCGAGTACGCCCATCGCCGACTTCGGGCCGACGCCGGTAACCCCGCGCAGCAGATCGAAAACGGCGAGTTCGTCGGAGTCGCGGAAACCGAAGAGCGACAGGTCGTCTTCGCGAACGATCAGCGCCGTGCGCACGGTCGCTTCGCTGCCGACACGCAGCGTGAGTGCGTGCTGGGGAGTGATCGTGACGGCCAGTCCGACTCCCCCGACCTCGAGCACGGCGGTGGTACCGGCGACGTGCGCCACCACGCCGCGAATGGAGGAGATCATGGCGCCAGCCTACGGTTGCCGACCGACTTCTCCGCGGCCAGCCACGCCCGTTGCGCGGGAGTCAGCGCGCCGACAACGGGAGCGACCGCTCCCCCAGCGCGCCAGGCATGACAGATGGCGATGGCAAGCGCATCAGACGCATCAGCGGGCTTCGGCAGCTCCGCCAGCCCGAGCACCCGTGCCACCATCGTGGCAACCTGCTTCTTCTCCGCCGACCCGTACCCGGTGAGCGCCGCCTTCACCTCCGACGGTGTGTGCAGGCCCACCGCCAGTCCGCGCTTCGCGGCCAGGTGCAGGGCGACCCCGCTGATCTGGGCGGTGCCCATGACTGTACGGAGGTTGTGCTGGGCGAACACACGCTCGATCGCGACGGAGTCCGGCCGATGTTCGTCGAGCAACCGCTCGATCTCATCGCCGACCGTCATCAGGCGCTGCTCGAGAGGCATCTCGTGCGGAGTCCGGATGACGACGACCTCCACGAGGGTCGCCTTACGTGTCGCCGTGACGTCGACGATTCCTACGCCACAGCGCGTGAGGCCCGGGTCGATGCCCAGCACCCTCACCATCCGCTATTCCTCGTCGTCGAGCAGCGCCTGTACGTCGGCCGGAATCTCGAAGTTGGCGTAGACGTTCTGCACGTCGTCGTCATCGTCGAGCGCGTCGATGAGCTTGAAGATCTTCTTCGCCGTCTCCAGGTCAACCTCGATCGTCACGCCGGGAACGAACTCGACATCCGCCGAGTCGTATTCGATACCCGAGTCGGTGAGCGCGGTGCGGGCCGCCACCATGTCGTGCGGCTCGGTGACGATCTCGAAGCCGGGGCCGCGGTCGTTGACCTCTTCCGCTCCCGCGTCGAGCACTGCTCCCAGGATGTCGTCTTCGCTGACGGCATCCGTCTTGGTAACGGAGATGACGCCCTTGCGACTGAAGTTGTATGCGACGCTGCCCGGGTCGCCCATGGTGCCGCCGTTGCGGGTCATGACCGTGCGCACGTTCGCCGCCGCGCGATTGCGGTTGTCGGTGAGACACTCGATGAGCAGGGCGACGCCGCCGGCGCCATAGCCCTCGTACATGATGGTCTGGTAGTCGACCGCTTCGCCGAGCTGGCCGGAACCGCGCTTGACCGCCGAGTCGATATTCGAGTTCGGTACAGAAGTCTTCTTCGCCTTCTGGATCGCGTCGACGAGAGTCGGGTTACCCGACAGGTCGGCACCGCCCATCTTCGCCGCGACTTCGATGTTCTTGATGAGCTTGGCGAACGACTTGGCACGGCGAGAGTCTTTGATCGCCTTCTGGTGCTTGGTGGTTGCCCATTTGGAGTGGCCTGACATGCTGCCTATTGTATCTGCGGTCGCAGCTTCACCCCTGAAGCACGCAGCTCGAGAGCCGCCAGCTCGCGCATCACCTTCTGGTCCCCACGCCGCCATGCGCCCATCGGGTCCGGATCGACCTTCGCGATTGACGACAACCGCTGGGTCGCCAACGCCCTCAGCGCGAGCAGCTCGACGCCAGCTCCCCCACGAACGCTGCGCTTCGCACTCGACGCCCTGCGGATGAAGCGGATGCGCGGCACCAGCCAGATCAGCAGCACGAACAGGATCGGAACGAGCGCGACGCCGAAGCCGAGCGCGGTCGCCAGCTGGCCGACGGCATCCTGCTGGTTCTGGCCGGCGGTCTCGAGAGCCTTTCCCGCGTTGCTCGCTCCGTCGAACGGCGCGCGGATGCCGCTGCCGATGAAGGGCACGCCGCCCAGGTTCTTGCCCACGTCCGACATGGTCTTTCGAAAGCCCGCGCCGGCGTTCTCGAGGTCGACCCCGAAGGCGGCGAGCCGGTCGACCAGCTGGTAGAGCGACACCCCCAGCCAGACGAAGAGGGCGATCGAGCCGAGGGCGATGAGGTCGGCGAAGACCTGGCGGGTGCGGCGGGCGGGGAAGTCGGAGTAGAGCTTCATGCGCCCAGTCTCCCGCACCCTCAGAGTTTGCTGAGGAAGTACTCGTGGAAGCGGGTGTCGCCGGTCATCTCGGGGTGGAACGACGTGCCGAGCAGCGATCCCTGCTCGACGGCGACGATGCGCCCGTCGTTCAGGGACGAGAGCACCGTCACGTCATCGCCGACGCTCTCGACGATGGGCGCCCGGATGAACACGGCATGCACCGGCGGGTCGCCGAGCACCGGGATCTCCAGTTCGGTCTCGAACGAATCCAGCTGCGAGCCGAACGCGTTGCGCCTCACACGAATGTCGAGGCCGCCGAGACTCTCCTGCCCCGTAATCGCATCGAGCACGGTGTCCGCGATCATGATGAGGCCGGCGCAGGTGCCGTACACCGGCAGGCCGCCAGCGATCGCCTGCTTAAGCGGCTCGGCCAGCCCGAACATGCGCGAAAGCTTGTCCATGACGCTGGATTCGCCGCCGGGGATGATCAAGCCGTCCACCGTGGCCAGCTCTTCGGGGCGGCGCACCGGCACGGCATCCGCGCCCAGCCCGTTCAGTACCGCTATGTGCTCGCGAAAATCGCCCTGGAGCGCGAGGACGCCGACCCGACTGCTACCAGCCACGCGATGCGAGGAGGTGCGGCGCCGGGATGTCGGAGACGTTGATGCCGACCATCGCCTCGCCGAGTCCACGGGACGCCTCGGTGATCACGGCGGGGTCGTCGAAGAAGGTGGTGGCCTTCACGATCGCCGCGGCGCGCTTTGCCGGGTCGCCGGACTTGAAAATGCCGGAACCGACGAAGACACCGTCCGCACCGAGCTGCATCATGAGCGCGGCGTCGGCCGGAGTGGCGACACCACCAGCGGTGAACAGCACGACCGGCAGCTTGCCTGTCGTCGCGACCTCGAGCACGAGGTCGTAGGGCGCCTGCAGGTCTTTGGCTGCCACGTAGAGCTCGTCTTTCGTCATCGACTTGAGCTTGTTGATCTCGCCGGTGATGGTGCGGATGTGCTTGGTCGCCTCGGAGACGTCGCCGGTGCCGGCCTCGCCCTTCGAGCGGATCATCGCCGCACCCTCGTTGATGCGGCGGAGCGCCTCGCCGAGGTTGGTCGCGCCGCAGACGAAGGGAACGGTGAATGGCCACTTGTCGATGTGGTTGACGTAGTCGGCGGGGCTCAGCACTTCGGACTCGTCGATGTAGTCGACCTTGAGTGCCTGCAGCACCTGCGCCTCGACGAAGTGACCGATGCGTGCCTTCGCCATGACGGGGATGGAGACCTCGGCGATGATGCTGTCGATGAGGTCGGGGTCGCTCATGCGGGCGACGCCGCCCTGGGAGCGGATGTCCGCCGGCACGCGCTCCAGCGCCATGACCGCGACGGCCCCGGCGTCTTCGGCGATGCGCGCCTGCTCGGCCGTGACGACATCCATGATGACGCCGCCCTTGAGCATCTCGGCGAGCCCGCGCTTGACGCGGCTGGAACCGATCTCGTCGGAAGTCTTCTTGTTGTCAGCCACAATTGCCTCTCTGCGGCCCCGAGTCGATTCGGAGCCAGATAATTCTAAACCGTTACGCCGCGGGCCATGCGCCCGCGACCTCCGCACGCACCTCGCCGAGCAGCCTCGGGATCGCCTTCGTGCCCGCGATGATCGGGAAGAAGTTCGAGTCCGTCGCCCACCGCGGGACGATGTGCTGGTGCAGATGGTTCGCGACGCCCGCGCCGGCGATCCTGCCCTGGTTCATGCCGATGTTGAAGCCATCGCAGTGCGACGTCGCCGTGAGCACCCGCATCGCCTCCTGCGTGAGACTACCGATCTCGGCGATCTCCTCCGCCGTCGCCTCGTCATAAGTCGCAACGTGGCGGTACGGGCAGACCAGCAGGTGGCCGGAGTTGTACGGGAACAGGTTGAGTAGAACGTAGGCGTGAGTGCCGCGGGCGACGATCAGCGCTTTCTCGTCGCTCAGCGTCGGGGCGACACAGAACGGGCACGACTCGTCGTGCACCGCTGCACCCGCCTCGATATAGACCATTCGGTGCGGGGTCCACAGGCGCTGGAATGCGTCGGGCACCGCGGCGAAGTCCGCCGAAGACTCCACCTCCACGCCGTCGATCTCGATGTCGTCCAATTGCTCAGTGTTTTCCAAGAGCTCAGACCTGCGCCTTCGAGGCGATGGCTCCCGTGATCCGCTCGATCGCCTCCGCGATCGGGATGCCGTTCTCCTGGTGACCGTCGCGGAAGCGGAAGCTGACGGCGCCGTTTGCCCTGTCCTCTTCGCCGGCGATCAGCTGGAACGGCACCTTCTGCAAGGTCCAGGTGCGGATCTTCTTCGGCATCCGGTCGCTCGACGTATCGAGTTCAGCACGCACTCCGTGCTTCTTCAGCTCGTCGATGACCTCGCCGAGGTACTCCTCGTACTGCTCGGCGACGGGGATGCCGACCACCTGAATCGGCGACAGCCAGACCGGGAAGGCGCCGGCATAGTGCTCGAGCAGAATGGCGAAGAACCGCTCGATCGAGCCGAGCAGGGCACGGTGGATCATCACCGGCTGCTGGCGCGTGCCGTCGGCGGCGGTGTATTCGAGCTCGAATCGTTCGGGCTGGTTGAAGTCCAGCTGCACCGTCGAGAGCTGCCAGGTGCGCCCGATCGCATCGCGCGCCTGAACGGAGATCTTCGGGCCGTAGAACGCGGCCCCGCCCGGATCCTCGACGAGTTCCAGGCCGGACTCGACACCGACCTGCCGCAGGGTCTCGGTGGCGTCGGCCCAGGCCTCGTCCGTTCCCACCGACTTCTTCGGGTCGCGGGTGGAGAGCTCCAGGTAGAAATCATCGAGCCCGTACCCGCGGAGCGTCTCGAAGACGAAGTCGAGCTGGCTAGCGATCTCGCCCTTCACCTGCTCGGGCGTCACGTAGATGTGGGCGTCATCCTGGGTCAGTCCGCGAACGCGGGTGAGACCGGAGAGCGTTCCGCTCTTCTCATAGCGGTAGACCGTACCGAACTCGGCGAGTCGCAGCGGCAGCTCGCGGTAGCTCCGTCCGCGGGCACGGTAGATGAGATTGTGGAACGGGCAGTTCATCGGCTTCAGGTAGTAGTCCTGGCCCTGGCGAGTCACGTGCCCGTCGTCGTCGATCTCCTCGTCGAGGTGCATCGCCGGGAACATGCCCTCCTTGTACCACTGGAGATGCCCGCTGGTCTCGAAGAGCGTGCCTTTTGTGATGTGCGGCGAGTAGACCTGCTCATACCCGTTCGCGACGAGCCGCTGCCGCATGTAGTTCTCGATCTCGGCACGCACGACGCCACCCTTGGGGTGGAAGACTGCGAGGCCCGAGCCGATCTCGTCAGGGAACGAGAAGAGGTCGAGCTCCTGGCCGAGCTTGCGATGGTCGCGCTTCGCGGCCTCCTCCTGCCGGGTCTGGTATTCGCGCAACTCGTCCTTGGTGGGCCAGGCCGTTCCGTAGACGCGCTGCAGCTGCTTGTTCTTCTCCGAGCCGCGCCAGTAGGCGGCGGCGCTGCGGGTGAGGGCATACCCGTTGCCGATCATGCGGGTGCTCGGCAGGTGCGGGCCGCGGCACAAGTCTTTCCAGACCGTTTCGCCCGTTTTCGGGTCGACGTTGTCGTAGATGGTGAGCTCGGCGCCGCCGACCTCCACCGATTCGTTGTCGTCGGTGCCGCCCTCGCCCTGGGTGACGTGCCCCTTGATACCGATCAGTTCGAGCTTGTAGGGCTCGTTCGCCATCTCGGCGATGGCCTCGGTTTCGGTGACGACTCGGCGCACGAAACGCTGGCCCTGCTTGATGATGCCGGCCATGGCCTTGTCGATGGCTTTCAGGTCGTCGGGGGTGAGCGGGGTTTCGACGTCGAAGTCGTAGTAGAAGCCATCGGTGATCGGCGGGCCGATGCCGAGCTTCGCTTCGGGATTGATCGACTGCACGGCCTGGGCCGCGACGTGAGCCGCCGAGTGTCGAAGGATGTTCAGGCCGTCGGGCGAGGAGATCAGCACCGGCTCGACGACATCGCCGGCTTTCACGCTCGCAGCGAGGTCGAGCAGTTGCCCATCGACCCGCATGGCGACGATGCTGCGGTAATCACTGCGCTCCGCGAACAGCTCGAACCCGGTCGTCGTCGTGGTCGCCGTCACGGATGCGATGGCGGACTCGACGGGGACGGGATTTTCTGACACGAAGCTGCTCCTGACGGTGCTGGTGATGGTGACATCAACTGTACCGGCGGTGCCGATGCGAGCATCGCCGCGTTCAGTCGCGCGGTCGCGCCCCCCTGGGCGCCAGACGCCAGGATCGGATGACCGTGGTCGGCGAGAACACGCGCTCGACCGCGGCACGGATGTCCGCCGACGTCGCAGCGGTGTACTCGACTCGCGAGGTCACGACCTCTTCGATCGCGGCCGTCAACTCGGCTTCGGGTTCTCGTGAGGTTGCGACGAGCACGGAGCCGTTTGCCTGGTCGCGTACTGGGAACCAGTGCTGCTCGAGGTAGGCGCTCCACTCAAATCGTCGAACGAGGTCGGTGTCGATCCACTCGGTTGCCAGGTCGACGACCGGGATGCGCCAGGCGTGCGACATCACAGCTCGCAGTTCAGCGGGGTCGAGGACGAGAAGCTCATCGATGGCGAACTCGCTCAACTCCGCTTCGAGCGCGGCATCGTCGAGCTGTTTTGCGGATGCCAATCCGGAGTCGCGCAAGAGCAGTACGAGCGACGCCTCGCTCGCCGAAAGTCCCCCGACCGTCGTCATGTACCCCATGTTCGCGCCGACGTACCCCCGAGGCAATCCCCCAGTCCAAGTGACACTTGCTCGAACACATCCGTTGCTCTACAGTAACGGTTACTCATGAGTAACCAACTGGCACTTGACGCGATCGGTGACCCGATGCGTCGCCGCATCCTCGAAAAACTGGCTGATGGCCCGGCACCCGTCGGCGAACTCGCCGCCGTTCTTCCGATCGGCCGACCCGCTGTCAGCAAACACCTCAGGGTGCTCAGCGACGCCGGCCTCGTCACTCACAGCAGCCGCGGCACCCGCAATCTCTACGTGCTTGCTCCTGATGGCCAGCGCGAGATCCAGCAATGGCTCGTTTCGGTCTGGGACTCGGTGCTCGGGTCGTTCGCCGCCCACGTCGATTCTGTCAACGACTCCGAGAGGACATCCCTATGACCGCGCCGATCCGTCGTGAAGTGATCGTCAAGGCAACGCTCGAGCGCGCGTTCGCGCTGTTCACCGATGAGATCGGCGAGTGGTGGCCGCTGCATGATCTCAGCGTCTTCGCGGGCACCGTCGCGTTCGAGGGTCAGTTGTTGGTTGAACGCACCGCCGATGATGAGACTGTCTGGGCTGAGGTGAGCGAGTGGAACCCGCCGCATACCCTCACGCTGGATTGGCATCCAGGGAGTGATCCCGACACGGCGACGGTGGTGCGCGTGGACTTCGTGCAGCACGACGACGGAACCCTGGTCACGCTCACCCACAGCGGCTGGGAGCGTCGAGCCGACCCGGATACCGCGGCCGCCGAATACGGGCACGGCTGGATCGAGGTGCTCGACCTGTTTGCCGCCGCCGCTTCGTCGGCCGACGATGCCGAGAACGCGTGGTTCGTTCTCGAGCACCGTCCCGGCCCTTCGCTGCCCTCCGGCCAGTCCATCTTCGCGACCGAGCAGTTCCGCGAGCACCTGGCGTTCTTGTCCAGGCTGGATGACGCGGGAATCCTCGTTGCGGCGGGCCCACTCCCCGACGAAGACGGGGCTGGCATGACGATCGTGCGCGTCCGTGCGTCGGATAGCGCCATCGACATCCACGCTCTGGCTACCAAAGACGACAAGTGCGTCGCTGCGGGTTACCTCGAGGTGCGCGTGCGCCCCTGGCAGGTCATGTTCGAGGGCGCGTGACGGCGAAGCCCGTCCGCCCGTTTTTCGTGTGAGCGATATTGGGATCGAACCAGGACGATCGGCTAGGGGTGATTGCATCGCAATCGCCGCCGATCGTCGGTCGCCGGCTCGATCCCAGCGTCGCGAACGCAGAAAAGGCCCCATAAGGGGCCTTTTCGTAGTGAGCGATACTGGGATCGAACCAGCGACAGCGCAACTGAGTAGTTGACCGAGTTTCGGGCATTCTGGCCTGTTATCTAGGCGATTTGCGGGCAATACGTTAAGGTCACTGTTAGACGTAAGTGGACACGTCGAGACACGAGATATTGCCCGGTATTGCCCGGAATGGAACTGATGACGACGAAACGGAAGCCCCGAGAGTCCTTCGGTGCAATCAGGCAGCGATCGTCGGGCCGGTATCAAGCCTCGTATGTAGGCCTCGACGGCAAGCGCTACAACGCCCCTCACACCTACGACAACAAGACCGACGCTCGAGGGTGGCTTTCCATTCAGCAGGCCAAGCTGCACACCGGCACATGGTCAGCCATGGACGCCCAGCGCACCGACTTAGCTAAGCGCACTCGCAGCGACACCCTCGGGGCGTACGCGACCGAATGGCTCGATACCCGCATCAACCGTCACGGCGAGCCGCTACTCCCCCGCACGCGTGCTGAGTACGAGCGATTGCTACGTGGCCCCGTGGCTCCGCTCGCCGCTGAAAGGCTTGTGGCGCTCACTCCCGAGATGATTCGTACCTGGTACGCGGCGCAGGGAGCCACAGGGCACAAGACGCAGACCGCGCGCGCCTATGGCTTCCTCAACTCGGTGCTCAAGACAGCCGTGCAGGACGGCAAGATCGTCGCCAACCCCTGCATGATTCGCGGCGCTCAGAACGCCAAGACCGGCAAGAAGGTCGAACCGCCGACACCCGACGAGTTGCAGAAGATCCTCGACGCAATGCCGGCGCGCTACAAGGCCGCTGTTGTCATAGCGGCATGGGCAGGCGCACGCTGGGGAGAGATGACCGAGCTTCGACGGCAGGACATCATCGTGACGATGGAGGGCAATGTGGTGAAACGGGTGACGATCGCGATCACTCGCGGAGTCACCCATGTACCCGGTCGCGGATTCATCGTAGGCAAGACCAAGAGTGAAGCGGGCGTCCGTTCGGTGGTGCTCCCTCCACACGTCCACGACACCGTGATTGCACACCTCCAAGACCATCTCGCCGCCGGCGAGAACGTCTTGCTGTTCCCCGCTGCAGACGGAATGACTCACCTTGCGCAGAGCAGCTTCGCAAAGCACTGGTATCCGGCACGCGAGAAAGCAGGGCGCACCGACATGCCCTGGCACGCCCTGAGGCACTACGGGGCCACCCGGGCGGCATTGGCCGGCGCAACTCTCAAAGAGCTACAGGAGCGCCTGGGTCACTCGACCGTGGCCGCTGCGATGCGGTACCAGCACAGCGCCGGCCGCGACGCCGAATTAGCCGAGCGGATGAGCGAGCAAGCAAAGACTTGAGCGGGTGGGGAAATTTCCCCACCTGAAGCAAGAAGCGCCCCCGAAGCTGACCAAAACAGCGACGGGGGCTAGTCCAACAATCACCCTGAAAGGAACAAATGATGGACACGACAAACCTACTAACCATCCCGGCCGGCTTGTTCATGCCGTGCATGACGTGGGAGACAGAGAGTTTTCGTCTCGCGGCGATCGGCGGTGACGGGCCGCAGTACTACGCCTCATACTCGGTCACTCCGTTCAACGACCAGCTCGCTCGACACCGTATTTATTCGGCTCAGGTGGGCGAGACGTGGGTACAAGATCTCGACGCCGAAATCATCTTCTACGAGGCACTCGGCATCTATCGCCTCGTGGCGATGATGAAAGA
This sequence comes from Microbacteriaceae bacterium, assembly GCA_025463565.1. Lineage (GTDB taxonomy): Bacteria > Actinomycetota > Actinomycetes > Actinomycetales > Microbacteriaceae > Lacisediminihabitans. The sequence goes on along the minus strand of JAODAT010000065.1, from coordinate 7,181 downwards.
CCCCGAGACGATGCAGACGACCTACCTTCTCGCAGCTTCGGAGGCATGAAATGTCGAACGCTATCGAGACGTGGAAGATCTTTCCACGCAAGTCCGCATACCTCGAGCCGTTGTCGCCCGTGGGCGACATTCCCGAAGTCGTAGCGGATCCGCGCGCGCTCAAGTTGATCGACACGTACGGAGAGTTTCTGGCCTCCCGCCGTTTGTCGCCAGCGACGGTCAAGCTCCGTCTGCACTGGGCACGTCGATACGCTCTCTGGCTCGCTGGCACCAAGCAAACCCTGCTGACGGCTCAGACAGACGATCTAGACCAGTACATCTACAGCAACGAGGCGTGGTCGTCCGCAACTCAAGTGACCATCGTCGCAACCCTGCGATCTCTCTATGGGTGGGCGTTGAGGAAGCGGCATATCCTCGATGACCCGTCGCGCGATTTGTTTTCGATCCGTGCGATCAGGCAGCCTGCAAGAGTCGCTGGCGACGATGCCATTCGGAAAGGCTTAGACCGCGCGACGACCGACGAGTTGGCGATGATCTTGCTCGGCTCCGAGTGTGGGCTGCGCGTGGCGGAAATCGCCACGCTGCGACGAAACAACCGTGACGGCGACTGGCTGTCGGTCACGGGCAAAGGCTCACGCACTCGCTCCGTTTGGGTCTCGCCTGAACTCCGCGAAGTTCTCGAGACGATGGAACGACGACCAGCGCGCGAGGGTTACTACTTTCCGGGCAAGTCAGGCGGTCACGCGGCCGTGTCCACTATCTGGCGGCACATCCGCGACCTGGTGGGGACCAACCCGCATTCACTCCGCCACAGAGCCGCAACGACGGTCTACCGCGGTACCGGCTTTGACATTCGGGCAACGCAGGAATTCCTCGGCCACGCCTCACCGACGACTACCGCCGTATATGTTCACGTCGCCAAGGAAGACATTCAGCGGGCCGGGCAGGCGGCCAGGATGGCAGGTGTCTCACCTGTGAAAAATTCCACACATGGTTGAGCGCGTTGGGGAACGTTGCCCATTGCCCGGGCGGCTTCCGTGCGCCCAGGCCTTTGTCCTGAGATTAACGCGACACACGTGTACAAAAGCGCCCACGCGTGTCTTCGCGATAAACTAAGAGCATCCGGGTGCGCTTGCGCATCGAAGCCATGAGCGGGCTCACGGAACCCGCTCCACTGAAAACATCGGGCCGCAAGGTTCACAAGATTTACCGGGCCGCGTTGCCCAGGGTTGGCCGCTCGGCAGGCTGATGTTCACGGGCCATATGCCCAATCGGTGAGTACTCCCTCAGGTGGCTACCAGAGGTCAAGTCCTCACCTGTTGGAGTCTCCAAATGTCCGGCCTCATTCTTGAACCCTCTATCTCGGGCGGCACCGCCGACTGGATACCAATCCCTCGTTGCGCTGAAGAACTCTCCGTCAGCAGCAAGACCGTCCGGCGCATGATCACGCGCGGCGAAATCGAAGCCCGGCGCTTTGGGCCTCGACTGATTCGAGTCAATCTCGCAAGCCTCGAACGCGCCGGCCAGCCACTGCAGTACACCGAGGCGTCCTAGTGGTGGCGCAGAAAAGCCGCCCCGGCGAAAAGGCGGCTTCCCCAGCAAACGATCTCTATAACCCTACTGCGTATATGTTTCCGACGCCCGGACATTTCGCGCCGCTTCGCCGGAAACATGTTCGGGCCAACCCGACACTTTCGGAAGCGAGCCTGCGGGCGGTATGCAACGACCTGGCCGCGCAGGGCTTTGACCTCGAGTACATCGAGTATCACTATGGCGTGAAGCGGGCGAATTCATGAGCCCGCTGGATGAAGTTGAGCAATTCATCGGGCAGTTCGTCGCCTACCCGTCGCCGGCCGCAGCAACCGCGCATGTTCTCTGGATCGCGCACGCGCACCTGATCGACTGCTTCGACAACTCGCCACGGCTGGCTTTCCTTTCGCCTGAACCGGGGTCGGGAAAATCTCGCGCTCTCGAGGTGACGGAGCCGTTAGTTCCGCGGCCTGTTGTGACGGTCAATTCGACGCCGTCTTATGTGTTCCGCAAGATCAGCGATGTCGCCGGGCTACCGACGCTCCTGTTCGATGAGGTCGACGCCGTCTTCGGCGCACGCCCCAGCGACTCAAGCGAAGACCTTCGCGGATTGCTGAACAGCGGCTATCGGCGAGGCGCTACCGCCGGTCGAGCTGTCGTGCGCGGCAAGGAAGTGATGACAGAAGAACTGCCGTCGTTCTGCGCCGTGGCAATGGCCGGGCTGAATCAGTTGCCCGACACGATCATGACGAGATCCATCGTGATTCGAATGCAGCGCCGCCGGCCGAGCGAGATCGTCCTGCCTTATCGGCGACGGGTGTATCAGCCCGAAGCCGAGCGGCTCAACGCTGCCCTCCGTAACTGGGCGGTTACTGCGGTTACCGAGGTTACCGATTCCTGGCCGGTGCTCCCGAAGGGTATCGAGGACCGAGACGCAGATGTATGGGAGCCACTCATCTCAGTTGCGGATGCCGCCGGCGGATCCTGGCCGAGTCGAGCTCGAGATGCGGCCGTGTACCTGGTGAATGAAGCGAAGTCAAAACCGGCAACTCTCGGTATCCGGCTACTTACTGACATCCAGACGGCGATGGGCACTGATACCCGCATTACTACTCACGAGCTCGTAGATCGACTCTGCGAGATGGAGACAGCCCCTTGGGCATCAATCAAAGGTGAACGGATCGACAGTCGATTCCTCGCCAGGAACCTTTCTAAGTACGGCATAGACACCAATAACACGTTCAAATTGAACGGCATCGCTGTGAAGGGATACACGCGACAGCACTTCAACGAAGCATGGGAACGCTACGTCCCGGCACCTTCCACGGAAGTCGGTAACTTCGGTAACTCGAGTAACCAAACACTCGAGATAGTCGCATGACGACCCTCGACGGGCGAACCATAGGCGGGGTCGTGCAGGTCCTGCGGTGGGTCTCTGAACAGATCGGGCACACCTACCCCCAGTACGCCTCAGCTCTGTCACAGGTCGCGGCGGTGCTGATCAATGGCGGGCCACGGACCGGATGCGAAAGGTGTGGCAATCCCGTGCCTGCGAATCGAACCGGCCGTCCCCGAAAGTACTGCACGGCCTGCTCGCCTCTGCGACACGCCAGCCGAATGGAAAACTCCCCGAAAAGTCCACACTCGGCTCAGGAGGTACCAAATGAATGACACACCTGACGACAACCTGTCGATTCGCTCGATGCAGTACGCGGCTGGCAGACCACGCCTCATCGCCCGCCACGGACATCCCGTCGACCGGAATCTGCCGGCGCACTGGGAGCGCATCGAACCAGGTCAGACCAGCGAGGAACGCAGCGCCGCCATCCTGGTGAACATCGCGCTGGACGACATGCGAAGGCCCATAAGCGCACCCATCAGCGGCACTCGAGCTCTCGCTCGAATCGCCGCAGTGACCCGCCGATCTCCGAACTGATCCCTTTCCAGTTCGGGCCGCGGCGATCGAGATCACGGTTGGGTCGGATCTCGATCGCCGCAACTTTCAACCACACAGACATAGAAGGCGAAGAACATGAACCGCAAAGAAATCCGCGTACCGCTATCCGACATCATCGCGATGCCCACGTTCCTCACCTGGGAGTCCAAAAACGCATGGCTCGCTGACCACAACGTAGAGGTGGAACCTGACTGGGCCGAGCGCGAGTCAGTCGACCTCGCCACAGCCTGGCGCATGAAGGACCTGTATGACGAGGGTGTTGCGCAGTATGCAAAGGAAGAGCAGCAGCGACGTGAGCACGACGCCGCGGTCAACAAAGCACAGCTCGAAGCTGATGCGATCTACCGGCAGACCTTCGAAGCAGTCCTCGAAGTACGACCAGGCGGAACCGAAGCCACCGAGGCAGCCCGCCACGAGGTCGTCAAGTTCGTGAGGAAGCTGCCTAGGGACATCGCCAACAGCGTGCAGATGAAGGCATGGACCGAGATCGGTCGCAGCGCGGACTCTACCTTCTGATGCAAGCGATTTTTCTACACAGACACCACGGACGACCCCGCTCAACGCAATGTCTCTCCCAAGGTCGATTGAGCCGAGATCGGAGCAGAAAATGATCAGTTCTGATGAGTTCGCGAAGTTGTTTGCATACGACGACGGAACGCCAGCGCCGCCATGTCGTATGTGTGGCCGGCCGCGCCGTCGCAAGAACATTGGCACGGCAGCTGAGGGGTTGAGCCTCTACTGCGGCCCTAAGGGGTGCGATGCAACCGTGCGGCTGTGTCAGCAGCATGGTTGCGGTGAACCCTTCCTGGTTGGCCCAGGTGCATCAAAGTACTGCCCTGACCACACGGAGGTGATCTGATGTCCGGTGGGTATAAGCAGGCTCCTACCGATGATTTCAATGCATTGGTTCAGTTGCTCAAGAAACACAGCACTCAAATCTCCGAGTTGGAGCGTCCGACCGGTTCGCAGTTGAACCAGACCGTGAAGACGCTGCAGCAGTTGGTCGACGGGCTTATCCACCAGACGGATATCAACGCGACCGGGAACGCGACCATCGGCGGCGAGGCGACCATCGGCGGCACTGGATCGTTCGGCGGCGTGCTGACAGCAAACCCTGGCATTGTGTCGACTGACGCACGAACTCGCACAGGCGGCTCGAGCTTGGCCGGCATCTGGGCGGACGGCGCTGGGCGCTTTCAGATCAACCCCTCGGCGCTGCGTTTCAAAACAGGTATTGAGACCTGGGACGCGCACCCTGAACGTCTGCTCGAGCTGCGCTCGGTGCTCTACTGGCTGATCGATCAGGATCAATCTGAACCGAAACAGCCGGGTTTCATCGCCGAGGAACTGATCGCGGCCGGCTTTCCTGAGTTCGTGTTCTACGACGCCGCCGGCGAAGTGCAAGGAATCAACTACGACCGCATCGTCGTGCTGCTACTCGAACTGCTCAAGTACGAGGATGCGCGCATTGCAGCCATTGAGAAGAGGCTCACAGACGGGGGTCTGTGAGAGCGTTGTGTCCAACGCATCGAAGGAGAGCGCATAGTGCCCTGGACGTTTCAGTATTCTGGCGAGGCCCTGATCGACAACCTAACGCTGGAGAGCATGCAGTCTCTCTCGGATCAGATCCTCAGTTTTTCGAACGGTGGCGGAGGTTGGTTTGACCTCCAATTCCCGAATGGCGACGGAATAGGGATGCATCGATTTTGGGTGAGGCCCGGCGTCGCCATGCTCTTCCAGGAGACATCTCCGTAAATATCAGCCGCAGCGCACGACCTGATTGTCGTCGTTGTATTCCTGTGGCGCCTGCCCGGGCGGGCACGTTATGCCACCGGGAGCCGATGGCATTGAGCAGGCAGTTACACGCCCTTGATCGTCGTAAGCCTGCGGCGAAGTCCCAGACGGGCAGTGAAGACCGCCGGCAGTCGTTTGCTTCGAGCAGGACGTGATGTTTCCCGCGTCGTCATAGGACTGCGCGGAAGTCCCATCGGGGCAATGAGTTGAGGCAGCTGCTGCGGCCTGTGCAGCCGCCGCGTCCGCAGCAGCTTGGGCCGCCTGAGCGGCAGCAACATCCGCCGCATGCTGAGCCTGCCCGTCGATCACATCGGGCTGCTGCACGGGCGGGTCATCGGTCGCTGGCGCACCGAACGCCTGAGAAGTCGCGACAGGGGTCGGGGTGTAGTAAATGCCCGCGGCTCGACCAACGGCTGGGCCCCAGACGATCGCCGCAGCGACCAACGCGACAGCGCCCACGGCAATCGCCGGTGCGGTAAAGCTCCTGATGTTCATGGTTGAAGATTAATCTCCTTCGTTCCCAATTAAAAGGGCCCGTGCACTTAGAGTTCGGGCATGAGCAGCTATGTCGCATGGCCGTCGGTCGTCGGGCTAGTTGTAGCTGTAGCCGCATTTGTCCTTTCTGTAATTAACTACGTTGAAGCTCGCGAAACGAGAGTCGCTTGGCGCATCGAGAGACATGGGGGCGATGATCGGCAAACGCTCGAGGTGCGCCTCGTCAATGAGAGTCGGCGGTTTGCCGCTGTAGTGATGTCGGTGGATGACCCTCACCCCGCCGCTCAAGATCCAGAAAATGGATCGATCAGCACAGAGGCTTCGCTATTCCCAGCCACCGTAGAACCCGGGAATTGGATCACTGTTTCTGTTTGGCAATACCACGACCGGCCACAGCAGCAGTTGCGTATTCGGTGGCGACAACGCCGAGCAACGGGCCGTTGGGTCCGTCCGGTCGTGCACGAAATTGTTTTGTTCAGGTAGACGCGGGCGTACGGTCTGCCCCAATGCTCTTCGTCACGTCGATGACTAATACGGGGGTACTCACTCAATGAGTACCCGAGCGGCGAGCGACCAGATAAAGTGCGGGCCATGACTGCTGTGCTGACTCCATCTCCGACTCCGTGGCTTACGTTCGGGCCGGACGTGCTAGCGGGCGTCATCAGCGGCGTCGTTACAGGGCTAGCCGTGGGGGTTGTGTTTTTCTTGCTTCAGCGGCGAGCTGAGGCTAGAGCGTCGCGAACGATCGCCGTCACCGCTGGCTACGAGAACTTGCTCGAGATACTGTCTCGCTTACTGTCGCTGGACTTTTCGACCGCCGGCGACGCAAAAATGCTGGGGGTGCTTCGGCATCGAATGACACTTTTTGTCGAGCTGACGGACAAGGACTACCCAGATCTCCCATTGTGGTTCGATGCCGAACGCCAGCGTTCGATTGCCAGGGCTATGACCGCCAACGATCAGGTGGGACAACTGTCAGCGGACGCGACCCCAGAGGACAACCTCCATGCTGCAGCACCCTTTTTATTGTGGGTCCGTGATTTCACATCGAACGTTCGATATTGGCGGACTGGGAAGCTGACAAACGCGAATATCAAGGCTCAAACCGAGATGATCGAAGCTGAGCTGAGAAAATCTGGCCAGTGGCGCACAGGCGCTTTCCTAAGCGACGATGCTCAAGGCGTGGATATTGGGATGGAATCGTCCTGACGATATTGCCCAGATATTGCCCACGCAAAGCAAAACCCCCGGTAATCACTAGGATTCCGGGGGTTTTCGTGTGAGCGATACTGGGATCGAACCAGCGACCTCTTCCGTGTCAGGGAAGCGCGCTACCGCTGCGCCAATCGCTCATGCATTTTGAATTGTAATTGTGTTGAGAGGTGGCGACGGGATTTGAACCCGT
>JAODAT010000148.1 GCA_025463565.1 Microbacteriaceae bacterium | reverse complement strand
AGCCTTCGACGCTCACCCAGTCGCCGGTCGCCAGGTACTGCACCTTCTTGGCGATGGAGACTGCGTGGTCGGCGAAACGCTCGTGATAGCGGGACGCGAGGGTGGAGTCGACAGTGTCGACGGCGGCACCCTTCCAGGTCTCGCCGAGCACCTTGTCGAACACGCTGAGGTGCAGCGCGTCGATCTGGTCGTCGTCGTTGCGGATCTCCTCCGCGAGGTTCACGTCTTCGGTGCGCAGCAGGTCGGTCAGTTTGCGCGCGATCTGAACGTCGAGCCGCCCGAGCTCCGCGAAGGTGCTTCTGAGCGACTTCGGAACGACCTTGTCGGGGAATCGGTACCGCGCGAGCTGTGCGATGTGCTCCGCCATGTCGCCCATCCGCTCGAGCGACGCGCTGATGCGCAGCGCGCTCACCACGATGCGGAGGTCGCGGGCGACCGGCTGCTGGCGGGCCAGGATGTTGATGGCCAGCTCATCGAGAGCGATAGCGGCTTCGTCGATCTTCGCGTCGTCATCGATGACGATCTCGGCAAGCGACACGTTCGAGTCGTTGAAAGCGCGGGTGGCGTTGTCGATCGCCGTGGCGACGAACCCGGAGATCTCGACGAGGCGCTCCTGCACCTCCGCCAGTTCCTGCTGGAATACCTCGCGCATATTTCCTGGGTCCCTTTCACCACGGGTCGGACCGACCCGCATAGTTACAGGCAACACTGGCCTGCAAAAGTGAACAACGGGTGCCCGGGGGCTGAACAACTCCCAAAGTACCGGCCCAGCGGACAAACGGCTGGTGGCTCGGCGAGGAGATGTAACTAATCTAGTCGCTATGGACAACAGCTGGCTGGTGCCCCTGGCACTCGCCTTCGGCCTTGTCGTCGGCGCGGGGGTCGTCGTCATCCTCATCGCGTCCGCACGCCGCGGCCGGCGATCCGTCGAGATCGTCTCGACCGCCGTTCCCGACGGCGTCGACCAGGTGATCGAAGCGCTCGAGTCGGCGGGCGTCGTGCTGGATCCCTCCAACAACGTCGTCAAGTCGAGCCCGGGCGCGCTCGCCTTCGGCCTGGTCTGGAACGGTGCGCTGGTTCACCCGGAATTGGTCGCCCTGGTCGACCGGGTGCGGCGCACGGGGGAATCGGTCACGCAGGAGCTGGAACTGGCCCGCGGCCCGTTCGGCGATGCCAACATGTACCTCTTCGTGCGCGTCGCCCGGCTGGGCGCGCGGTACATCCTGCTGCTCGCCGAAGACCGCACAGAGTCGTACCGCCTCGACGAGGTGCGGAGGGATTTCGTGGCCAACATCAGCCACGAGTTGAAGACCCCGATCGGCGCGGTCGGCCTTCTCGCGGAGGCGCTGCAGGCGGCATCCGACGAACCGGAACAGGTGAAGCGGTTCGCGAAGCGACTCACCAAGGAGTCGGAGCGTCTCGCCAACATCACCCAGGAGATCATCGAGCTGTCGCGGCTGCAGGCCGCCGACGCCCTGACCAAGCCGGATGTCGTGGAGATCGACCAGGTGATCGTCCAGGCGATCGACCAGAACCGGGTCGCCGCCGATGCGAGCAGCGTGTCGATCGTCGACGGCGGAGACAAGGGCGCCGAGGTCTACGGCGACGAGACCCTGCTCGTGGTGGCGCTGCACAACCTCATCGCCAACGCCATCCAGTACTCCCCGAAGGGCTCGCGCGTGGGCATCGGGGTCACGAACGCCGACGGCATCGTCGAGATCGCGGTCACCGACCAGGGCATCGGCATTCCCGACGATGACCGTGATCGCGTGTTCGAGCGGTTCTATCGCATCGATCCGGCGCGGTCGCGCCACACCGGCGGTTCAGGCCTTGGACTCGCCATCGTCAAGCATGTGGTGCAGAACCACGGCGGCGACATCCGCGTCTGGTCGCAGCCCGGCAAGGGATCCACTTTCACCATTCGCCTGCCAGAAGCATCCGGCGCCACCACGACCCGGCGAGCGCCTGCCACCTCACTGAAGGAAGCCTGAACTGATGACCCGAATCCTGATCGTCGAAGACGAGGCATCGCTGAGTGAGCCGCTCGCCTTCCTGCTCGGCCGGGAGGGCTACGAGACGACGATCGTGGCCGACGGGCCCACCGCGATCTCCGAGTTCGACCGCAACGGCGCAGACCTCATCCTGCTCGACCTGATGCTGCCGGGCATTCCCGGAACCGAGGTGTGTCGAGAGATCCGCACCCGTTCGCAGGTGCCGATCATCATGCTCACCGCCAAGGACAGCGAAGTGGATGTCGTGGTGGGCCTCGAGCTCGGCGCTGACGACTATGTGACCAAGCCGTATTCCACCAGGGAACTGCTCGCACGAATCCGTGCCGTCATGCGTCGTCGGGTCGACACGGAGGACGACGGCGTCGCGGTGCTCGAAGCCGGTGACGTTCGCATGGACATCGAGCGCCACACCGTGGCCGTGCGCGGCAAGGAGACGGCCATGCCGCTGAAGGAGTTCGAGTTGCTCGAGTTGCTGCTGCGCAACTCCGGTCGGGTGCTCACCCGCGGCCAGCTGATCGACCGGGTGTGGGGTGCCGACTACTTCGGCGACACCAAAACGCTCGACGTGCACATCAAGCGCATCCGCTCGAAGATCGAGTCCACCCCGTCGGAACCGTCGATGCTCGTGACGGTGCGCGGGCTCGGGTACCGCTTCGAGGCGTAACAGAGCGGGTCGAGCTTGTCGAGACCTCACGAGGAGTTACTCGTGGGTGAGGTCTCGACAAGCTCGACCCGCTGTTGCGTTACGGGGTCGGCGTTGCCGTCACGGGCGGCGGGGTGACCGTGATCGGGCTGGCAGTAGCCAGTGGGTTCGTCGCGGTCGGCGTCGGCGTCGGGGCGTCCGTGGGCAGAAGGCCCTTGTACTGGCTCCAGGTGCCGTCGAGGATGGGCAGCAGCAGCTGTGAGCCCGTGTGGTCGCCGTACTGGAACCAGACCGCGTAAAGCTGGCCGGGCTTCTTGTCGATGCCCTGCAGGATGAACTGGTCCGTCTCGGTCTTGCCGAACGTCTTCACCTGGCCCGGCTTGAGGTGAATCGTGGTCGTCGTCTTGCCGCCCGGCTTCAGCGTGTACTGCACGGTGAGATCGACCGCGGACGTACCGTCATTGATGAAGTTGATCAGCATGCTCGCCCGCTCGCCGTCCTGGGTGAGAAGGAAGGCGTTCCGCACGTCGACCGAGCCAACGCTGGTTCCGACGCCGTCGGACGGGTCGTAGTGGAGCAGCGTCGACTGAGGGGAGAAGAAGGCGCACCCGGAGGTGCCGAGCAGCAGCCCTGCCGCCAGGACGACGGACGCGGCAATACGTGCTCTCACAAGACCTCCAGTGCGCGGAATTACAGCTTGGAGTTTAGCTTACCGAGGAGGCGAGCCCTCGCCGGGCGGGGAGTCTAGCTGAAAAAACGCTGTGGTAAACTAGAGGCCACTGAACGGAGCTCCATCACATGCTTTTCGAGGTCGGCGAAACCGTCGTTTACCCCCACCACGGTGCCGCAACAATCATCGAGGTCAAGAACCGCACCATCAAAGGTGAAGAGAAGCTGTATCTCAAGCTCCGCATCGCACAGGGTGATCTCACGATCGAGGTGCCGGCCGACAACGTCGACCTGGTCGGCGTTCGCGATGTGATCGGTCGCGAGGGCGTTGAGAAGGTCTTCGACGTGCTGCGCAGCCCGTTCACCGAGGAGCCGTCCAACTGGTCCCGCCGGTACAAGGCCAACATGGAGAAGCTCGCGTCCGGTGACGTGATCAAAGTCTCCGAGGTCGTTCGCGACCTGTGGCGTCGCGACCAGGACCGCGGCCTGTCCGCCGGTGAGAAGCGCATGCTGGCGAAGGCTCGCCAGATCCTCATCTCCGAGCTCGCGCTCGCCGAGAAGACCGACGAGGAGAAGGCTTCGACCGTTCTCGACGAGGTCCTTGCTTCCTAAAGCCGCAGTCATTGTCGTAGCCGCGGGTAGCGGCACTCGACTGGGGGCTGCCGTTCCCAAAGCGTTCGTCCCGATTTCGGGGCTTTCGATCGTCGAGCACTCGTTGCGGGCGGTCTTCGCGCTCGCCGATGAGGTGCAGGTCATCGTGGTCGCACCGTCGAGCCACCTCGACCCGATCGACGGCGTCACCGTCGTCGCGGGCGGGGCGACCCGGCAGGCCTCGGTTGCCGCGGGGCTCGCCGTTCTCCACCCCTCCGTCGACATCGTTCTCGTGCACGACGCCGCCCGCGCCTTCACGCCGACATCGCAGTTCGAGAGGGTGATCGCGGCGGTCTCGTCCGGCGGCGGCGTCATCCCCGGCCTGGCCGTCACCGACACGATCAAACGGGTGGATGCCGGAGCGGCCGGCGAGACGCTCGATCGGTCACAGCTGGTCGCCGTGCAGACCCCGCAGGGCTTTCCCCGCGCAGAACTGGTCGCCGCCTACGCGGCCGCGACGAAGGACTACACGGATGACGCCGCACTCTTCGCCGCGGCAGGTCACCCGGTGAGTGTGGTCGAGGGCGATGCCGATGCGTTCAAGATCACCACGCCGTGGGACTTACGGAGGGCGGAGTTGCTCGACCCGCTTAAGCATCGGCACGGGCACCGACGTTCACGCCTACGACGACACGAGCGAGCTCTGGCTCGGCGGCCTGCACTGGCCGGGCGAGCGCGGGCTTTCCGGTCACAGCGACGGCGATGCGCTCAGCCATGCCATCTGCGACGCCCTGCTCTCCGCGGCCGGACTCGGCGACATCGGCTCGCGCTTCGGCACCGACGACCCGCGGTTCGCGGGTGCCCACGGCGATGTTTTCATCGTCGAAACGGTCCGCCTCATAAACGAGGCAGGTTTCGATATCGCGAACGTGTCAGCGCAGGTGATTGCGAACGCCCCGAAAATCGGGCCGCGACGCGACGAGCTGCAAAGCCGGCTGTCTGCATTGGTCGGCGCTGCGGTGAGCGTCTCGGCCACGACATCCGACGGCCTGGGCTTCACCGGGCGCGGCGAGGGTGTCGCCGTAATAGCGACGGCCCTGCTGCGCGCCTCTCGTTAGGCTGGCGTCGTGACTGTGCGCCTCTACGACACCAGGACCGCGAGCCTTACAGACCTCGTGCCGATCACCGACGGCAAGGTGGGTATCTACGTCTGCGGCCCGACAGTGCAGTCGTCCCCGCACATCGGTCACCTGCGCTCGGCGCTGGTCTACGACCAGTGGCGCCGCTGGCTGTCGTACCGCGGACTCGACGTGACGCTGGTGCGCAACGTCACCGACATCGACGACAAGATCCTGGTGAATGCAACCGGCGCCGAAGAGTGGTGGGCGCTCGCCTATAGATACGAGCTGGAGTTCACGGCCGGCTACAACCGCCTCGGTATCCTCGCCCCCACCTACGAGCCGCGGGCGACCGCGAGCATTCCGCAAATGCAGCAGATCATCGCGGATCTCATTGAGCGGGGCCACGCCTATGTCGCCGACGACGCGACCGGAGACGTCTACTTCGATGTCGCATCCTGGCCGTCGTACGGCGAGCTGACCAACCAGAAGCCGGACGACATGGCGGCGTCCGCGGATGCCGACAGCCGCGGCAAGAAAGACCAGCGCGACTTCGCCCTGTGGAAGGGCCACAAGCCCGAGGAGCCCGCGTCGGCGAGCTTCCCCTCCCCGTGGGGTGACGGCCGCCCCGGCTGGCACATCGAGTGCTCGGCCATGTCGGCCCGCTATCTCGGCCAGCACTTCGACATCCACGGCGGTGGCCTCGACCTGCGCTTCCCGCATCACGAGAACGAGCTGGCCCAGTCGACCGCTGCCGGTCACGCGTTCGCGAACCACTGGGTGCACAACGGGCTGGTGAACGTGAACGGCCAGAAGATGTCGAAGTCGCTCGGCAACTCCATCTACGCCTCGGAGTTTCTCGAACGCGCCCGCCCGCTGGTCGTTCGCTACTACCTCGGGTCGGCCCACTATCGGTCGACCATCGACTATCACGATGGCGCCCTCGATGAGGCGGAAGCCGCGCTCGAACGAATCGAGACCTTTCTCTCCCGCGCCGCTCGCCGGCTCGAGGGCACCCGGTTCGAGAACGACTCGGTGGAGATCGTTCCCGCGGATTTCGCAGCGGCGATGGATGACGACCTGGCGATTCCGCAGGCGCTGGCCGTGCTGCACGACGCGGTTCGCGCTGGCAACGTCGCGCTCGATGGCGAGGACCTCGAAGCGGCGGCAGCAGCCCAGGGCGAGGTGCTTGCGATGACCGAGGTTCTGGGCATCAACCCGATGGCCGTACACTGGCAGACTGCCCACGAACCGGCCGGCGCCGCACTCGGCGCCCTGGTCGAGAAACTGCTCGAGGACCGGACGGCGGCACGAACCGCGCGCGACTTCGCCGCGGCCGACCGCATCCGCGACGAACTGAGCGCTGCGGGCATCCAGATCGAGGACACCCCGACGGGGTCGCATTGGAGTCTTGAGTCATGAAATCTAGTGGAGCTAATAAGCCACGAGCCGGCGCTGTGCGCAAAGCCCGCAAGGGACCGCAGGTCGGTTCCGGCGGCCAGGGCCGACAGGCGCTCGAGGGCCGGAAGCCGACCCCGAAGGCCGAGGACCGTCCGTATCACCCGGCCGGCAAGGCGAAGGCAGCCAAAGAACGGTTCGTCGCGGCCGGCGGCGCAGCTCCGAAGCGCTCCCCCAGCACCGGCGCCCCGCAGCGACCCCAGCAGCGCCAGCAGAAGCCGAAGTCGACGGATGAGACCGAGGTCGTCACCGGCCGCAACTCCGTGCTCGAGGCCCTCCGCGCCAAGATCCCGGTGACCGCTCTCTACATCGCCACCCGGATCGAGTACGACGACCGGGTGAAAGAGATCATGCAGCTCGCCACCAAGCGCGGGCTGCCGATTCTCGAGGTGATGCGGCCCGAGCTCGACCGCCTCGGCGGCTTCGACTCCGTGCACCAGGGCGTCGCGCTCAAGGTTCCGCCGTATGACTACGCCCACCCGGGCGACCTGCTCGACAAGGTGCTGTCACGCGGCCAGGTGCCGCTGCTCGTCGCACTCGATGGCATCACCGACCCGCGCAACCTGGGGGCCATCATCCGCTCGGTCGCCGCGTTCGGCGGACAGGGTGTGATCGTGCCGCAGCGCCGTTCGGTCGGCCTCACCGCCGCCGCGTGGAAGACGTCCGCGGGTGCCGCCGCCCGCATCCCGGTCGCGATTGCACCGAATCTCACGCAGACGCTCAAGCTGTTCAAGGAGCGCGGGCTGTTCGTGCTCGGCCTCGATGGCGGCGGGGACACCTCGCTTCCCGAGCTGACCTGGGCGAAGGAGCCGCTCGTCGTCGTGGTCGGCAGCGAAGGCAAGGGCCTGTCGCGCCTGGTCACCGAGACCTGCGACGCCGTCATCTCCATCCCGATCACCGCTTCGACCGAATCGCTCAACGCGGGTATCGCGGCGAGCGTCACCCTCTACGAGATCGCGAAGCAGCGCGCGCGGAAGTAGCTCGCGGTCTCCGTGGCGGGGGATGCGCCCCTCGGCGGGGGATAAGGACATCGCGGCGGGAGGCGTAACTCCCGCCACCGTGCACTGATGGCACCGCGAGGTTGCGTATCCCCCGCCACCACGACCCGCCTAGTCGGTCAGGCCGATTCGGCGGTGCAGGCGCTTCGCCCAGCGCGGCGCCCACCACATGATGCCCTGCTGCCAGGTCATGAACGCGGGCACCAGCAGGCAGCGCACCAGGGTCGCGTCGAACGCCACGGCGACGGCCAGCGCTATGCCGAGTTGCTTGATCACCATGAGATCGCCCGTGGCGAAGCCCGCGAACACGACGATGATGATGAGCGCGGCCGAGGTGATGATGCGCCCTGAGCGCTGCAACCCGAGCGCGATCGCCTCGCGCGGTTCGAGGCCGGCATCGAGTCGCTCCTTGATGCGGCTGAGGATGAACATCTCGTAGTCCATCGCCAGCCCGAACCCGAAGACCAGGGTGAGCAGCAGCACGAGAACGTCGACGCCGAAGACGTGACTGGAATCGAAGTTCAGGATGCCCGCGAAGTTGCCGTCCTGGAACCCCCAGACGAGCGCGCCGATCGCGGCCCCCAGCGAGAGCGCGCTCGCCACGAGTGCTTTGATCGGGATGATGAGCGACCCGGTCATCAGAAACAGCAACACGACCGTGCCGACGATGACGATCAGCAGCGCCCATGGCGAACCCCGAACGAGCGAGTCGGCGAGGTCGGACGTGCTGGCGTCGATGCCGGTCACCCAGTGCGGGAACGAGGGCGGGTCGGCCCTGATGCGCTGCACGACCCCGATGCCGTCTTTGCCGCTGGTGCGCACGAGCGTGCCCCAGCCGTCACCCGACTTCCGCGGTGCCCCGACCGAGGTCACGCCCGAGAGCTTCGCGACGCTCGCCGACCAGGTTTCGGCGTCCGCCTGCGTGCGGGTGACCAGTTCGACTCGGGGGGTGGCGGCATCCGGGAAGTCGTCGATCACGGTGGTGGTGAACACGTACTGGGGTGAGACGCGCGGGATGGCGTCGACGCTCGTGTTGGCGAGCTGCAGCGAGAGCAGCGGACTGCCGATCGCGATCAGCACCACCGCGCAGCCGATGGTGATGAACGCGGGATGCCGCTGCACCCGCCGGGTCAGTCGCGAGAAGAATCCTTCGTCTGGGGCGACATCCCCGAACCGGCCGGCGACCACCCGGATGCCCGGGATGCGCTGAAGGAATCCTGGCCGCGCAAGGCGCTCGCCAGCGACGCTCAGGAGTGCCGGCATCAGGGTGAGCGCGGACAGGATGGCGATGACGGTCACCGAAACGGACGCCACACCGATTGCCCTCACCATGTTGGGCTCGAAGACCAGCAGCCCGAGCGACGCGATCGCGAAGGTGGTGCCCGAGAAGGCGACGGTGCGGCCTGCGGATGAGGTGGTGGCCCCGATCGCCGCCAGCCTGATAACCCTTCGGGCCGCGGGATCGTGATCGGCGGATCCCAGTCGCGCGCGATATTCCTCGCGAAAACGGCTGACCATGAGCAGGCCGTAATCGATCGAGAGGCCGAGGCCGACGGCTGTGATCACATTGATGACGGTGGCGTCGATGTCCATCAGGTATGTGGCGGCGAACAGGGCCCCGAACGCGCCGAGGATCGATGCGAGCGCGCCCAGCAACGGCAGCCCGGCAGCAACGAGACCACCGAACACCACCAGCATGACGACGAGCGCGATCGGCAGGGCGACAGTCTCGCCACGGGTGAGGTCGCTCTCCGACTGGCTCAGCAGCGACTTCACCAGCAGGTCGCCGCCGCCGACGGAGACGGTTGCCTTCGGGAAGTCGTGGCGGACCGTCGTGGCGGTGCGATCCAGCAGCGCGTGCGCCTGTGCGCTGTTGCGGCTGGTCGTGATTGACAGCAGCACCCCGCGGTCGTCCGTTGAGAACAGTGACGCGACCGCTGCGCGGGGTACCGCGAATGGATCGACGTACTTCGCGGTCGGGATCTGCGCGACCTTCGACGTAAGCGATTCGGCAAGGCCGCTGAGCTTCGGATCCGACAGGTCGACCCCGTGCACCAGCAGTGTGTATGTGGTGGTCTTCGTGTTCTGGGCGAGCACGTGCTGGCCGGCCGTGCTCTCGCCGTTCACAGAGGGCGCCGCGTTGACCAGGCGCCCGAACAGCGTCTGGCCGCCGACCCCGGCGAGGGCGGTGACGAAGACGACCGCGAGCACGATGACCCACGCTCCGATGGCGACCAGCGGATGCCGGGCCGCCCCAGAGCCGATTCGAGAGAGCGGAGACTCGCCAGCCACAGTGCGACTTTAGCCGTTAAGCGGGTCGAGCTTGTCGAGACCTCCCCGACGAGTAATTTGCATCTGAGGTCTCGACAAGCTCGACCCGCTTATACGCGTGAACGCCAGTCGCCGTCGTCGACGATCGCGATCGGGAGCGTCATCGTGCCGGTGACCGGGTCGATGACGGTCGCCTCGTCGCGCCGATGCCGCAGCACGTTCTCGACGTAGGAGGTCACGGCCTCCGCCAGCGGCACGTCGCGTTTCTCGTTCTGCGACATGTACCAGCGGTGATCGAGCAGCTGATGGAAGACCTCGGCGGGTTCGAGGCGACCCTTGAGGTCGCGCGGGATGGCGCGGATGACCGGCTCGAACACCTGCGCAAGCCACTCGTGCGCGACCATCTCCTCGTCGGCATCCTTCTTCCTGTAGGTGGCCGTGTACGAGTCGAGGTCGTTGAGCAGGCGGCGGGCCTGGTTCTCCTCGGCGTCGAGCCCGGTGAGCCGCAACAGCCGGCGTTGGTGATGCCCGGCGTCCACCACCTTCGGCTGGATGCGCACCTGGCTGCCGGTGTCATCCGTCTTGATCGCCAGCTCCTCGATGTCGAAGCCGAGGCGGTTGAGCCGCTCGACGCGCTCATTGATGCGCCAGCGTTCGCTGGAGGAGAAGGATTCGGATCCGGTGAGCTCGGTCCACAGGCTGCGATAGGAGGCGACGATGCCATTCGACACCGCCACCGGGTCCACCTCCTCGTCGAGACGGCCGCCCGCGGCGAGGTCCAGTAGTTCGCCGGCGATGTTGATGCGGGCGATCTCGAGGTCGTTCTCGCGCTGGCCGTTGGAGAGCCCGTTGTAGATCTGGCCGGTCTCCGCATCGACGAGGTAGGCGGCGAAGGCGCCGGCGTCGCGCCGGAACAGGGTGTTGGAGAGCGACACGTCGCCCCAGAAGAATCCGATGATGTGCAGTCGCACCAGCAGCACGGCGAGGGCGTCGACCAGGCGCGTGGCCGTATCGGGCCGCAGCGTCTGCGAGTAGATCGCCCGGTAGGGGAGCGAGAACTTGAGGTGTCGGGTCACCAGCACCGAATCGAGCGGCGTGCCTTCGTCGTCGGTGCGATTGGTGATCACCGCGACCGGTTCGACGCACGGCACATCGAGCCGCTGCAGCGTTCGCAGCATCTCGTACTCGCGTTGAGCCAGCTCGGCCGAGGTCTCCTTGATCGCGATCACGTAGCCGCTCAGGTGTACGAACCGCACGAGGTGGCGCGAGATGCCCTTCGGCAGCGCCGCGATCACGTCGTCCGGCCAGAGTTCGAGCGGGAGGTTCCAGGGCAGGTCGAGCAGGGCGGGGTCGACAGTTGCTGACGTGATGGCGAGTGACCCGCTCATCGCCCGCTCCCCCCCCGACCCTGCTCGCTCGGCGTCAGTCGGTCACTGCCTTGCTGATGCGCTCGCCCGACTCGGTGTCGAAGGCATGGATGTGCTTCGGCGAGGGGGTGATGACAACGGTCTCGCCCGCGTTCGGGTGCACCCGGCCGTCGACCCGGGCGACGATATCCACCCGGTTGCCGTCGATCTCGGTGTGACCGTAGAGGTAGCCGTCGGCGCCGAGCTCCTCGACCAGGTCGACATCCACCTTGAGGCCGTCGCCGGTCTTCGCGACCTTCACGTCTTCGGGGCGCACGCCGATGGTGACCTTCTTGGCCTTGGTGCCGCTGAGAGTGTCGCGGTCGAGCGGGGCGATGGCAGTGCCGAACTTGAGGCCGCCCTCGACCAGGTCGGCGCTGAACAGGTTCATCGCGGGAGACCCGATGAAGCCGGCCACGAAGACGTTGATCGGGTTCGCGTACAGGTCGCGGGGTGTTCCCACCTGCTGCAGCACGCCATCTTTCAGCACGGCGATGCGGTCGCCCATGGTGAGCGCCTCAGTCTGGTCGTGCGTGACGTAGACGGTGGTGACACCGAGGCGGCGCTGCAGCGAGGCGATCTGGGTGCGGGTCTGCACGCGCAGCTTTGCGTCGAGGTTCGACAGTGGCTCGTCCATGAGGAAGACCTGGGGCTGGCGAACGATCGCGCGGCCCATCGCGACGCGCTGGCGCTGGCCGCCGGAGAGCGCCTTCGGCTTGCGGGCGAGGTAATCCTGCAGGTCGAGCAGTTTCGCCGCCTCGAGCACGCGCGCCGCGCGCTCGTCCTTGTTGACGCCGGCGATCTTGAGCGCGAAGCCCATGTTCTCGGCGACCGTCATGTGCGGGTAGAGCGCGTAGTTCTGAAAGACCATCGCGATATCGCGATCCTTCGGCGGAACCTCGGTGACGTCACGGTCGCCGATCAGGATGCGACCCTCGTTCACCTCTTCGAGGCCGGCGAGCATTCGCAGCGACGTGGACTTGCCGCAACCCGATGGACCGACGAGAACGAGAAACTCACCGTCGGAGACCGAGAGGTCGAGTGCGTCTACGGCCGGATGCGTTGAGCCCGGGTAGAGGCGGGTTGCTTTGTCGAAAGTTACAGATGACATGGTTGTACTTACTCCTTCACCGGCAGGTACGTGCCGGACGATCCGTAGTGATGGATTGGGTGGTGCCCGCCAATTATGACACCGTGCGCTGGGTAGGCTTGTCCCAGCGTTGGTTTGGGCAATTCCCAGACAGCGTGTCTAGTCTTCACGAGGCTCCCTTCTTCGCACCGTTGCGCGGATGCGAGAGCCCCAAACCCGAGTTATTAGATGAGGTTCGATGACGTACGGCGGCTCAGGCCCTGATGGCCTGAACACGAGTGAGAGGCGCGAGGCCGCCCGCGAGAAGGCCCGCATCCTTCGCGAGGAGCACCGCAAGCGCGACCGCCGGCGGCGCTTCTTCCTCCAGGGTGGCATCGCGCTCTTCATCGTCGTGGTTGTCGCGATCGTGGTTGTTCTCGTCGCCACGGGAATCCGCCCACCGTCGCCCGGCCCGCTCAACATGCAGAGCGACGGCATCAAGATCGGTGCGAATTACAAGGCGGTGTCGACTCCGGCGCTGAAGCCGGGCGAAGCGCCCACGCCGTCGAAGACGAACGCCAAAGACGTCATCGCCATCCAGATCTACCTCGACTACCAGTGCCCGATCTGCGGCGCCTTCGAGAAGGCGAACGCCAGCCAGATCTCCACCTGGGTCAAGAGTGGTGCGGCGACCCTCGAGATCCACCCGATCGCCATCCTCGACCGGGTCTCTCTCGGCACCAAATACTCGACCAGGGCCGCGAACGCCGCGGGCTGCATGGCCAACTTCTCGCCGAACACCTATTTCGCCTTCAGCTCGCTGCTCTTCTCGCACCAGCCGGCAGAAAACACCGAAGGTCTCACCGACGGGCAGATCCTCGCGCTCGCCAAGCAGGCGAAGCCGGTCAAGATGTCGTCGATCGAGACCTGCATCAAGAACCAGACCTTCAAGTCCTGGGTGGTCGCGTCGACGACCAGGGCGACCACGGGGCCGATCACGGGAACGGATGTCGCCAAGGTCTCCGGAACGCCGACGGTGATCATCAACGGCAAGCAGTACACCGGAGCGGTCGACAGCGCGTCGGAGTTCGCGTCGGCGGTCGTGAAGGCGGCCGGTGACACGTTCACCGAAGACGCGACGGCGAGCCCGACACCCACGCCGAGCCCCAGCAAGTAACCGATCGGGCTGCAGGGATTACGATGCCCCTGTGAGCGAGATCGA
>JAODAT010000130.1 GCA_025463565.1 Microbacteriaceae bacterium | reverse complement strand
GTCGCACGCGGCCGTCCTGGAGTGCGTGAACGCGGTCGTAGTCCCAGCAGGCAAGGCTCAATCTCAGCATGTCGAGAGCGTAGCGGGCCGTGCTGATATTGTTTACATTTCTGGTGACATTCTGTCGATGTCGCCCGCGCAGCTCGACCCAGTGGGCCGGAGGAGATGACGATGGAGTTCCTGGTCAGGTTCGAAACCAGCCAGCCCGCCACGATGTCTGTCGACGAGCGCGAGCGGCTGCGGTTGATCGAACGCGAGCGCGCGATGGAGCTGCGTGCCGCCGGCATTCTCATCAAGCTCTGGCGCCTGCCCGGCCGACGCGGGGGAATCGGGCTGTGGGAAGCGCCGGATGCCACGGCCCTTCACGACGCCCTCGCCTCGCTGCCGATGTTCCCCTGGACGGAGAACACGGTCGAGGCCCTCGCAACCCATCCGCAGGAGAAGAAGTGACGAAGCCAGAGATTCCCGGCACCTACCTGTTCGGCATCGAGGACTCGAGGCAGGGTTTCGCCCTCAACTCGTTCTGCGCGTCACTCACCTCGGTCGACGACCGTAAACGCTTCCTCGATGATGAGGCCGCCTACCTCGGCCGTTATGAACTCACTGCGGAACAGCGGCAGGCGGTGCTCGACCGGGACTGGGTGACCATGCTCGACCTCGGTGGCTCGATCTTCTACGTCTACAAACTGGCCATGGTCGACGGCAAGTCGATGCAGTACCTCGGCGGCGTGTTCACAGGCATGACCACCGAGGAATTCCAGGCAGCGCTCGAAGCGGGAGGACGACATTTTGGCTGAGGTTACCTGGGGGCTGACGACCAGCCATGTCCCATCGATCGGCGCCGCGATGGACCGCGACCGCACCGAGGATCCGTATTGGAAGCCGCTGTTCGACGGCTACCGGCCCGCCCGCGAATGGATGGCCGAGCACACGCCCGACGTCATCATCCTCATCTACAACGACCACGCCAACGCGATTCCCCTCGCCATTGTGCCGACCTTCGCCGTCGGCACCGCGGCCAGGTTCCAAGTAGCCGACGAAGTCTGGGGAACACGACCCGTGACCGACGTGATCGGGCACCCCGCGCTGGCCGCCCACCTCGTGGAGAGCCTGGTCGACGACGAGTTCGATATCACCGTCGCGCACCAGCTGGAGGTCGACCACGGCCTCACGGTGCCGCTGTCGGTGTACTGCCCGACGCCCGGCGACGCCTGGCCAGCGCCCGTCATCCCGATCGTCGTCAACGTCATCCAGTACCCGCAGCCCACGGCCGCGCGCTGCTACGCGCTCGGCAAGGCGCTCGGTCGCGCCATCCGCTCATATCCCGAGCA
Organism: Microbacteriaceae bacterium; assembly: GCA_025463565.1. Taxonomy (GTDB): domain Bacteria; phylum Actinomycetota; class Actinomycetes; order Actinomycetales; family Microbacteriaceae; genus Lacisediminihabitans. The sequence continues at coordinate 1,372 of JAODAT010000130.1, read as the reverse complement.
CCTGAAGGTCGCCGTGTTCGGCACCGGTGGCATGTCGCACCAACTCGCCGGCGAGCGCGCGGGCCTCATCAATGAGGAATTCGACCGGATGTTCCTCGCGAAGATCCAGGACGACCCGCAGTCGCTCGCCGATCTCTCCCGCGAGGAATACGTTCGCGAAGCGGGCTCAGAGGGTATCGAGATGATCATGTGGCTGATCATGCGCGGCGCCATGGACGACGAGATTACGCGCATCGCGGAGACCTATCATGTGCCGGCATCCAACACGGCGGCGGCGCTCGCGCTCTTCGAGAACCGCGCTTAGGGCGTGAGCACGTTCGTTCTGCTGCACGGCGCGTGGCACGGCGGCTGGTGCTGGTCACGGGTGTCGTCGGTGCTGCGGGCCGCCGGGCACAGCGTGTTCTCCCCCACCTTCACCGGGGTGAGTGACCGCGCCCACCTGCTCTCGCCCTCCGTCGGCCTCGTCACCCACATCGAAGACGTCACCCGGCTGATCGATGCCGAAGCCCTGGCGGATGTCGTGCTCGTCGCACACAGCTATGCCGGCATGGTGGCCAGTGGCGTCGCCGAGCAGAGGCCCGGCGCCCTGCGCGCGCGAGTTCACCTCGACGCCTTCGTGCCCTCCGACGGCGAGGCCGCGATCGACCTGCTGCCGGAGACCGTGGCCCACCACTACCACGAGTCGGTCGCCGGGCCTGGCTTCGGCTGGCTCATCCCGCCGCGCTCGCTGGAGGTTCTCGGGGTCACCGAGCAGGCGGACCTCGACTGGCTCTCGCCGCGCCTGACCCCCCACCCGTGGGCGACCTATGCCGACCCGGTGCGCCTCACCGGAGCGGCCGACGCCGTGCCAGCAACCTTCATCGAGTGCACGGAATGGATGCGTGTGTTCACCAGCCAGGCCGAGCGCGCGCGCGACCGGGGCTGGGCGTCGCTCGAGATCCCGACCGGCCACGAGGCCATGGTGACCGCGCCGGCCGCGCTCGCCGCGCTGCTGCAGCAGATCTGAGAACGGCAAAAGGAGAACGATGTCCGACACAACCCTCGTCATCAGTGCGCACGCCGGTGACTTCGTCTGGCGAGCGGGCGGTGCGATCGCCAAGGCGACGGCCCGCGGCGAGCGCGCCGTGATCGTCTGCCTGTCCTTCGGCGAGCGCGGCGAGTCGGCCAGCGAGTGGCGGAAGGGCACGACGCTCGACGAGATCAAGGCGATCCGCAGGGCCGAGGCCGAAGCGGCCGCCGCCGCGCTCGGTGCCGAGATGGTAGTCCTCGACGCCGGCGACTACCCCCTGCTCGAATCCCCCGAGCTGGTCGACCGACTCGTGCAGGTTTATCGCCGCGTGGTGCCGACCGTCGTGCTCACCCATCCCCTCGT
>JAODAT010000115.1 GCA_025463565.1 Microbacteriaceae bacterium | reverse complement strand
GATGCGTCGTAAACGTTCGACTGAACCGTTTTACCAACCGAGACCGTCGACAGTTTGCCCGTGGCGTCATAGGTCAGCTTCTGACCCGGGCGGGTGATCGTGTCGCCCGCCTTGTCATAGGTGTACGCAGCCGTCGTGGTTGTCGACCCGACCGACTTCACCGACTTCACCGCATGCGGATGCGCAGCCCCCGCCGCCGGATACGCATAGGTCGCCGTCGTGGCCGTCGCACCCACCGCGGTCGGACTGGTGGTCGAAGTAAGCCGGTTTCCGGTTGCCGGGTCGACCGTGTATTGCGACCAGTACGCGGCCGGCCCACCCAGTGCGGCGGTGGATGGCGCGGCCGTGCAGTCAGCGTTCGCCGGAGTCCACGCCTGGGTCAGATCCTGCAGCGGGTCGTAACCGAAACACTGGGTGTCGGTCGCCGTCGTGTCGCTGGTCGTGGTCTCAGAGGTGACGTTTCCTGCCGGGTTGTACGCAATGATGTCGTCCGATTGGGTGACCGGGTTCGAACTGTCGACGTCGGCCGTGTAATTGATGATTTCGGTGTTGCGACCGGTGGCGGGGTCGTAGCCGAAATCGGTGTAGTCGTAGACATTGCCATCGAGTCGCTCGTACAGCTGGACCTGATGGAGCGGGGTGTAAACCACGTCGCCGAGGAGGAGCGACAGACCACTGAGACTGTTGATGTTGCCGAAATCGTCGTAGCTGTACTCGATCGTTTCGCCGGGCAACCCTCCTTCGACCGGATCGGTTTGATCCTCAACCTGCCCGTTGACGTAATAGTCGAGGTCGGTCTCGTAGGTCGTGCCACCGAACGCTGGCGCGCCAGCCGGAATGCTGACGATAGTGCCGGTCGGGTCATAGGCCGCGTCATAGCCGGTCACCGTTTCCGTGTACGCGGCCCCCGGCTTATTCACCTTCGACCCGATGTAACTGCTCGACGAAGCCAGCTGCCCCTTCGCAAGTTGCCCGTCCGCAAGGGTGTCGAAGGTCCAGGAGTCGAGGAGGCTGCCCTTCGCAACGGACGCACCGGAGTATTCGGCGGTCTTGCGCCCAAGAGTGTCGTAGCTGTAAGCGAGCGTTTGACCACGACCGTCCGTGGAGGTGAGCAGTTCGCCGGCGTCGTCGTACGTGGACTTTGTGGTTCCGGTGTCGGGGTCGACGGCGCTGATCTGGTGGCCGAGAACATCGAAACTCCATGACCAGCGATTTCCAGCGGGGTCGGTCATCCCGCTCATCTTGCCTAGCGGGTTATAGGTGTAACTGGTTTTCTCCGTGGGCACACCGGCAGCGATCGTGGCACCCAGATATTGGGTGAGCGAGGTTGTTTGACCCAGCGAATTGCTGAACGTCGTGCTGGGAGTGCCTCCCGAGGGCGGCGTCACGTCGACCTGGTCTGCGCCGTGGTAGGCGGTAGTAGTTCGGGAAACCTCCGAGCCGCCCGTTTCGAGGATGCTCGCCGTCACCCGACCGGCAGCGTCGTACTGGGTGACGGTTTGCGAGCCGACTCTCTGGTCGTTGGGCACGATGAGAATCGCGGATGCCGCCAAGCCGGTCTCGTAGGGGCCGTCAACGAAGACCACTCGCCCGGCGGTGTCATACCGGGTGTCAGACACATCGGAATCCTGAAAGTTCGTTCCCTCGGTCTGCGTCTGCACCTGCCGGCCGAGTCCGTCATACAGGGTGAATGAGCTGATCGGACCGTTTCGTGCGGAGAGGGTGGAGGTCTCCACCGCGCTGGCAGCCGTGTTCGACTCGGTGTAGTCGTAGCTGATGGAAGGGAACTCGGGGTCGTCGGATCGCGGGTTCAACGGCAGCCAAACTTCGATGCGCCGCCCAAGGGCGTCGTACACCGCGTCCGTGCTGTTGCCGTTGGCATCGACGACCGTGGTTTCCACGCCCCACGCCGGGTCGTAGCTGGTGGTGGTGGACCAGTTCAGCGAGTTCGTGCTGACCATGCTGGTCAGCGCGCCGGCGCCGATGGTACCGGCCGCTGGTGTGTACGCGGTCGAGGTCGCGTGACCGAGCACATCGGTGGATTTCAGAACCCGGCCCATGCTGTCGTAGCTAGCGGTGCTCGCGGTGACCCATTTCGCCGTCGCCGCGGTCTTTCCTTTGTACCCGTCGACGACCGAGGTCATGCTGAGGTCGCCGCGGGTGGGCATCACGCCCCACGCGCCCTGGTCGTAACTTGTACGGACATCGCTGACATCTGCCGCCGGGTAGACCGCCTTTGCCACCGCGGAGCAGTCAGCGGCGACAACCGCCACCTCCTTCGGGTACGCGATCATCCAGGCGGCCACGTTCGGCGCCGCGTAGCTGGTGGTGGTGCAGGTGGTACCGGCGTCGGGCGTGATCGTATCAACCGTCAACGGCAGCCCGTATGTCGGATCGAAGGTGGTCTTGGTCTCCGTCGTACGGGTGCCGCCGGCAGCGAGAGGCACCGTGCTCGTGGTGTCGCCAGTGGCGACCATTCGAGCTGTGATGGTGCCATCGTTCGCGGTTACCGCGGACGACCACGGGGTGGTCACCGTATCGGAGAGCACAGCTCCGCCCACTCCGAGCCGCACTTTCGTGTCGAGCGTTTGCCCGGCGAGCCAGAGCGAATCGGTGACGCTCGGATAGCCGGTGACGGTCGCCGAGCGGAGCTGTCCTGCTGTAGCGGTGTGGTCTTGGTCAAGTCCGCGATAGAAGGTGTAATCAGTGGTCTGCTGCGGGCCGTAGCGGGGGTCACCAACCAGCACCTCGACGGTGTCGTAACCGGCGAATACTGACCAGGTGCGTTGCGAGTCGGGGGTGAGCGCGGAGGTGTTGTACCTCCACGCAACTCCGGTGGCCGGGTAGTTGTAGTAGGTCTCCTGCGCGAGGTCGCCGCCCCCGCCGGTTCCTGGATCGCTGATCACCGAGGTTGCCACGTATACGTTGAACAGGTCCTTCTGGGCCGGCCTCGGATACACCGTGTCGGCTGTCCACCATTGCGGAAAGCAGCGCATCGTGTTCGTGGCGAGGTTAGCCAAAATGGCCGCGGCGTTCTGCGGAGTGCATTCCTCGCTCGAATAGTTGACCGATGTTCTCGCGCCTGTCGGGGAATCGATGGCGTTCAGCCGTTCCTTGTCGAGGGCCGACAACCCGTCGAGCAACCAGACGCGGTTCTGCATCATCTCGGCGACGAACGTCGTCGGTGGCTCGGCGATCGATTTGCCGTCAGCAGTGCCGGTGTGTGTCACCTGGGCCAGCCAGAGAGCCGCGCTCGACCCATCGCCCGGGTTGGGGAACGAGTGCTGAAGGTCCCATCGATCCACTGCCAGGTATTTGCCACTTGCAGCGTCGAAGTACTGCGTCGAGACCGTGGTGAGCATCGACGTCGACCAGAACGTTGGCGAAAGAAGGTTCGGGCACGAAGCGCTCGTGCACAGCTGGTCGAAGGGAGTGTCGGGATAGAACGACGGGTTCGCCGGCACTACTGCGTTGCCCTTCGCGGGTTCAGTCGTGCAGCTACCACCGGTTGCGTCGGAGCAGCGCCCGTGGCTGTCGTAGGTGAATACGACGCGGTCCGACGCGGCGTTGGTGGCGAAAATGTTGCCAGAGGCCAGCCCGTAGTCGATATGGTCGAGCTGGCCACCACGCACGTAGGAGACAGCTGCACCACCGTTCTGCGAATAGGAGTTGGTCTGCTGGTTGTAGTACAACGCTTCAGCGTTGGCATGGGGGTCGACGACGTAGTCGAGATTCCATCGCCATGCCTGAACGCACGAGGATGCCGCGAAGGTCGCCGCATGACACGGTTCCGAGGCGTCGTTGCCGAAGACAGGCACGGTCCATGCCGACCCTGTCGTCGGCTTGCCGCTCGACCAGCCCGGAAGTTTGTCGAGGCCGAAATAGTACTGGGTGCCATCGGTCGTGGTCATGCGCCAGCAGTCGTCGTCGTAGGTGCCATTGGATGCGCCGCAGCCCTGCGCCTGCCCGGTCAGGTGCTCGATGCGCGACCCGTCGTCTGACTGGAGCTTCCAGACTCCGGTCGTCTGATCCTTGATCAGCTGGCCCGAATGCCCGGCGACAGAGATCGTGGCGTTGTCGGTCTTCCAGCACAGATCCCCGGACGACGTCACCGGTCCGCTGGACCCGTCGTCTTGCGAGCAACCGACATAGCTGCGTTCGATGAATCCACCAGCCGACAGGTCCCACCCGTCACCCACTACCGACGACTGGTTGTTCGTCGATCCGGTCTCACCATCGACCGCCTGCGAGCTGTACTGCAACCCCAATTGTGGGGAAGGGCCGGCCGCAGCCGGTGGGGTGCGCATTGGATACGACCAGGAAAAGTCACCGGTCTGCGCCGAGACATCCCACATGTTCGCCACCTTCAACGGTGTCGCCGCAAACGACCCGGTGCCGGTCGACGACACCGGGGTCGCCATCGCGGTCACGAAAATCGGTGTAGCCCCCACCAGCGGGCTCAGCTCTACAGCGCCGTTGCTGCTGGTGCTTGCGACCGCGGTCACGGTCGACTTCGAGATCAGCGTCTTTGTGGCTGTGCCGGGAACGGCGACCTGAACCCAGCGCACTCGGGAGGCATAGTCCGCCCCGAATTCTGAGGCCAGGACTGCCGTCGGAATCTGAACCTTCACCGCTGCCCGGGCAGAGGAGTTCGTGGACAGCTTCACCACGAGTCCGCTCAGCCCGTCTTCGCTCGCGGCGGCCGAGCTGAGGATCGACACCGCCACCGTGCCTGCGGCTGTGACCGAGGATGCGACGCTAACGCCGCTCGTTCCGACCGGGCGAAACGTGGTGTCGAGAGCCATCGACGTCGACTGAGCTACCGGCGGATGGGCGATCGTCGGAATCACAGAGGTGGAGGATGCTGGTTTCGCTCGCGAGGCAACCGCGGCCGCGTGTGTGGCCGGTGTTCGTGGGGTGGTCGCCCGATGCAACGTGGGAGCCGCGCCACCCCCCGTCGCGTGAGCGGCGATCGGTGCACCGACGATCATCGTCACGGCCAGAGCCATTCCGACGACGGCGACGAGTGGACGAGGCGGTCGCCGGAACGTCACTGCGGCGCCTTCCCACTCATCAATCGGGTCAGCTGGCTCGTACTCGCCACACCGGGGAACGCGCTCACATCGTCGATGTAGCCCCGCCACGATTGGCCCGAGCCATCCCCTGCTGCACCGAGGGTGAATTTGTGCGTGCTGGTCAATACGCCGCTTGGGATCTGTGAGCTCACAACCAGCGCGGCAGTGATGTGGCCGTCGACAACCAGTCGAAGTTGCTGGTTAGCCGGATCCCAGATCACGGAGACGAAATGCCATTGACCTGAGGTGACGGCCTGACCGGTGGTGCACGAAGAGGCCGAGCTGCCGCCACTCCAACACAGCTGCCAATGACGATCTGGGGCGACCTTCAGGCTGAACACGCCGTTGTAGTCGAACAGGGTCTCATTGGTTGGTGTGGTCGAAAAGTCGGCCGCAGCCGGGTTTTCATCGACCCATGCGGAGTAGGTGAAACCGCTCGCGAGACTGTTTCCGATTACGGTCGAATCACTTTCCGTGCCCTTCTCCTGACCGAGATCGATGTAGCCGAGCCACGTCGCGACCTGACCCACAGCGCACTTCGAGCCACCGACCACATCGATGCCGCTGAGGCCGCATCGAGAGAGAGGTGTCACCCAGTTCGTGGTCGAAGTCACTGTCTTCCACAGATACCCGATGGGGGATGCCGTCATACCCGTGCCGTCACAGGTCGCCGAAATGGAGCTCATGTGCGCGCCGGATGCTGAGGTGCAGTCGTAAAGCACAGTCATTCCCGCGGGAGGCGCGGGCTGTCTCACAGCGTTCGGAGCCGGCTTCAGCCACCCCAGGAAAACCGGACTGGTGCCACCGGTCGGCACTCCCCAACTCGTTGAAGAAACGAAAGTGTTTGAGGCGGGGTAAGAGTATGTACTGAAAGCGACCTCACCGCTGAGGGCAAGGACGCGCGTGTCCACCGGTGCACTGGACTTGGGGGCTTTGATCGCCATGGAAGGAGTGGACAGGGCGAGCACGCTGGTCTGGTGCTTGGAATTCTGATTCACCATGGATTCGTCGTTCGCCAGAATCGCACCGGCCCGCCACATGTCTCCGCCAGAGGCACTGTATTGAACGTCGATGATGTCGCTCTTGGTAGTGAGACCCAGTCCGGTTGCTCGTGACGTGTTCGATGGCGTTGTCAGATTTGTCGACAGGTTGCCAGCGCCGTCGTAGGCGACCACCCACAGCGTTGCGTGTGGTGCATCGATCGGCGCGGATGTGATATTTGCCCGCTGATTTGCGCCCGCGCAGACGAACTGTTCGCCGTTGTAGGGAGCAGCCGCACAGTTCGGTCTACCCGTGGTCGGGTCTAGAGGGGCAACCGTCTCGCCCGGAAGTGGACTCGGACTCACGACTGACCCATCCGTCCACCAGTACCCGAACAGCGCGGTGCTGGCTGTGCCAGTCAGGGTGAAGGTCGACGGTTGACCGACGACTGCCGCTGGCGTGGAGGTCTTGGCAACTGTCGGCAGACCGGGCCCAGTGTTTTCGATCTGGATATAGCAGTAGGTCGAATTGCCGGATGAGTCCATTCCGTCGCTCGTCTGCGCTCGCCAGGCGTACAGGCCCGAAGCCAGCGTGCCCTTGGCTAGCTGCCATTGCACCAGACCCTGCTGCAGAAAGGGTGACGTGTAGGACGTGACCGGCGTGAGCGTGTGACCGTCTACCAGGCTGAAGGCGGTGCTGACCTGGTTCGCGGCATCCGGATCGGTAGCATTCACCTGCATGGTGAGCGGGCCCGCCACGTTATTTGCATATGCGGGGGTGGTTGCCGACGTGCCGCAAAGAAGGTGCGGAGCGGTGAAGGTAGCACCGGTCGGGGTGTTCGGCGGCGAGTTGTAGGTGGCGTAGAAGGTCGCTCCCACAGCGAACTGCTTCCAGGCGACGTCGTCTGTGGTCGAGGCCGAGGCCATCAGGGTGAGCGAGCCCATGCTGTTGTCGGCGACATGCTGCGCTGCTTCGAGAGTCGAGAAGGTCACGTCGGCGGCGGGACAGGCCGCCGTACCGCGATGAGCCGTGTTCACGGTGTCCTGGGCAACGGACGAGGATGGGGTGCCGGAGTACCAGGTATATCCGTTGGGCTGATCAACTCGGGAAAGGGTCACATTCCTGGTCGCACAGTAGTAGTTACCCGAATAGGTCTCCAAGGTGTCGAAGTGGGATGCCGACACATGCTTCCCGACAATCGCACTGGTGTCGATTTTCCAGAAACTCTCCGTGTAGTGCTGGATGTTGTCGGACGAGTCGGCCGCCGTGGCGTAGCCGACCTTCATCGTCGTGCCGTTCACGTAGCTATTGCCTGGTTTGAACTCGTCGATGTACCAGCCCGTATTAGACCCGTTACCCCAGTCGGGGTCGATATAGACCGGGTACGTCACCTTCGGTGCTGTTGTGACCGCGAGAGCATTCATGCTGAGTGCGTTCCCCGAGACCGAGTGGGCGACCGGTTGCACGAACTCCATCCCACCAGGGCCTGCAGTCGAGGAGTCCGCGTCAGTCGAATCCCACCACACCGGCTGGGCAGAGGTGAGCGTCGAGCCATCCGTCGCCGTCGCGACGACCGACCCGTTCGCCCCCGGTGCCACCGACGCGCCGGACACCTGAACCGACAAGGTCGCAAGCTTCGGGTTGTTCGCTGCGGTTGCGTTCTTCACTACAAGAACTTCAGACATACCGGTGACTGTGGCCGTGAGCACCAGGTCGACGCCGGGCAGCACGTTTACGTACGTCGCCTTCGGCCCTGAGAGCGTCGGCTTGGGGAGAGTGCCCAGCGGCCAGGTTTCGGTCAGCCATTGCCCGCTGCTTGTCGCGACCTGGTCAAGGAGGGTCGTTCCGCCGGCACTGAACTTCATCGGAATCGCGCTGGCGGCCGGAGCGACCATACCCGCGCTCGATGCGCCGAGCGTCAAGTCCACGGGAACCCAGGACCCCGCACGTTGTACTCTCACCGGTACTGTGCTCGACTCCAGGGACATCGTGCCGTTCGGCAACGCAGTCACCAAAGTCGTCTCGGTCGTCTCCGAACTCACAGTCACGGAGTGCTGGAAGCTTCGCGCCAGGACACTGGCCGCGGACTCGCTGACCGCACTCGACGCATCAGACAACGGCGCGGGCTGTACCGAAACCGCCGCGATGGCCGGCGCGGCGACCAAGGCCGACATCGCAACTGCAGTGACGCTGACAACCCCTAGGAGGGCGAGTGGAATTGATTTCACGTAACCCATAGTGGGGGTTAAACAACGTAGCGATATTTAGTTATCCACATGTTAGCCATGCAGCTCGTTCAACTGCTACCCGCTACTGAGTGAAGCTGGCGCCTCCGACAAACCGAATGTCAGCGAGGCCGTCGGCACACAGCCGGCGAGCAGTAGACCAGGGGACTGCCGCAAGGGCGAAAAGGCGTGAACGCATGCCGCGAAGCTAGAACCGCAGGTGGCGCGGGCGAGGGCGCTAAGTCTGATCAGGCACGGCTAGGTGCGCGGGTGCTCTTTCTCGATGCGTGCGCGCTCCTCGGCCTCGATCTCCGAGTACACCTTGCGCTCGGTGCGGTCGGAACGGAGGATGGCGCGCATCACGACCCAGAAGACGATACCCAGAAGGATCGTGGGCGCGAGTGAGTACACGATGTTGCCCCACACGCCCTGGATCATGATTCGAGCATAGGCGAGCGACCTGTGAAGGCCCTAGCCGTGCTGCATCACGCCGATGATGCCCGACACGATCGAGAAGATCGCCACCGCGGCCACACCGATCCAGAGCGCGATGCGCGCCATGGACGGCTTCTTCGGGTCACGCGGTTCCGGCGGGAGGTAGCTCACCCGTCGAGTTTACCGGCGAGCTCGTCGGATGTACCGGCGAGGGGTACGCGGGCGGTCCGGTCGGGTCCGGTGCCGCCCGCGCACGTCTCTACGGCTGTGCCCTACGGCGGAAGATGAATCCGGCCAGCAGCAGAAGCAGCAGGAAGGCGAGGGCCGAGAGGGCCCAGACCCACCAGGCGATGCCGCTGGTCGACGAGGTCGTCGTGATGCCGCTGTGCTTCGACTTGGTCGACTTCGTGCTGGACGGCAGTCCGCTGTCCGGCGAGAGCGCGTGGGTCGGCAGCTGCTCGGTCAGGGCTGCATCCGGCGTGGTGGCGGGAGTGCCACCCGTCGTCCCGGGCGTCGAGGGGTTGGACCCGTCGGTCGGGGTTGCGGGCACCGGGATGGCCACCGTCAGCGTCCATACGTCCGACCAGTCGCCCACGTTGCCGGCGGCATCCGTCGCCCGCACCCGCCAGAAGAACGACGTGTCACCGATGCCGGTGAATGCGGCGTCCGTGGCCGTCGTAGTGCTCGGGGCACCGATCAGGGTCGAGAAGTCACTGTCGTGGCTGAGCTCCAGGGTGTAGTTGGCGGCGCTTGAGTCGGGCGTCCAGCTCAGGTCGAACGAGCCGGTCGTGCTCGTCGTTCCGCTGGCCGGGGCGATCAGCGTCACCGCGACGGGCGCGGTCTCGTCGATCGTCACCGTGCGGGTGTGCGACCAGTCGCCCTGGTTGCCCGCCCGGTCGGTCGCGACCACGTGCCAGTAGTACACGCCGTCGACGGCACCGGGAACGGTGAAGGTCGTGTCGGTCGTCGTGCTACCGCTCGGCACCGGCCCGTTGGTGATCGGGTGGCGGAACGATCCATCGCGACGTGTCGCGGGAGACGCACTCCACTCGATCGTGTACGTGGCATGGCGTTCGACGGCCTGCCAGGTGAGCACGACAGACGGGGTGTTCAGCAGCGCGTTGTCCGCGGGGCTGATCAGGTTCACCCGGTGCGGCGCGACAGTGTCGACAGTCACCTTGCGGATGTCCGACCACGGCGAGACGTTGCCTGCCGCGTCAGTGACGAGCACCTGCCAGTAGTACGAGCCGTCACGCATGTGACGTGCGTAGTAGCTCTCATCGTGCCGGGTCGCGATGTTGATGCCGTCGGTCAGCAGTCCGCCGCTGCGGGCACCGTCGGGGCTGACCCGGAGGATGTAGCTGCCGGTGTTGCCCTCGGCCGACGACCAGGAGAACCAGACGTTCGAGTCGTTGGTGAAGGTGTGGTCGACCGGGGTGAGCAGGGTTGCTGCAACCGGGGCGGTCAGGTCGACCGTCAGCTTGCGCGAATCCGACCATGCACCGACATTGCCCGCACCATCCGTGGCACGCACGTGCCAGTAATAGGTGCCTTCGACCGCACCGGTGAACTGGTACGGGGTCGAGGTGATGTTGTCGATCTCACCGAGGCCCTGGGTGAACGTTGGATTCGTTGACCACTGGAGCGTGTAGTGGATGTTCGTCTCGTGCGCGAGAGCTGTCCACGCGAGCGCGAAGTCGGTGGTGTTCTCGTACGCGCCATAGCTCGGCGAGACGAGGTGTACCTTCGCGGGGGCGACGGTGTCGAGCGTCACGGTCCATACCGGCGACCACTGGCCGACGTTGCCCGCGGCATCCGTCACGAGCACCTGCCAGTAGTAGGTGCCATCCGGCAGGTTGCCGGTCAGGAAGGACTGCTGGGTCGTCGGGTTGTTCTCGTTCGAAGTGACGTCGGTGTCGAGCTTGTCACCGTTGCCGCCGGACGAGGGGTGAGTGTGCGGGTTGAGGCTCCAGCGAACCTGGTAGGTCGCGCCGACCTCCGGAGAAGTCCAGCTGAAGGCGAGCTTGTGAACGCTCAGGTCCGCTCCGTTGGCCGGTGCTGTCTGCACCACCGCGACGGGCGCGGAGGAATCGACGGTCACGGACCAGATGATCGACCAGGTGCCCACGTTGCCGGCGGCGTCGATAGCGCGAACGTGCCAGTAGTAGGTGCCGTCCGGCGCCGAGTTGGTGAACGACGTCGTGGTGGTCGTGCGCTCACCGTAGTTGGTGACGAAGTCGCCGGTGGTTGGGTCGACGATGCCGTCGGGGCTGCCCTCGACGATGTAGTGGTCACCAGCTTCCGGCGCCTGCCAGACGAAGTCGAAGCCACCCGTGGTGACGTATGAACCGTTGTCCGGCGACGTCAGCCGCACCTGGGCGGGCGCGGTGGTGTCGATGGTCACGGGCCAGGCCGGGGACCACGCACCGACGTTGCCGGCGGCATCCGTCGCCCGAACCTGCCAGTAGTACGTGTCGTCGGGGATGCCGGCGACCGTGTAGTCCTTCGCTGTCGTGTCCGCGGTGCCGCCACCGATGCCGGTGAGCATGCCGTTTCCGTCGACCGCGTCAGACGTGGACGAGCGAACCGTGTAGGTGGCGCCGACCTCGGGTGAGGTCCACTGCAGGTCGACCGTGTTGCCGCCGACGAGCGCTCCGTATGCAGGAGCGACCTGGGTCGGCGCGTCGGGTGCAACGGTGTCGACAGTGAGACCGCGGATGTCGGACCAGGGTCCGTCGACTCCGTTCTGCACCGCACGCACGTGCCAGTAGTAGGTGGCGTCGACCGGCGCGGTGGGGGTGTAGTCAGTCCCGGCCAGGCCGGTGACGTCGATGCCCGGGTGGGCGAACGTTCCGTCAGTGGTCGTGGAGTTGTCCGTCGCGGCCTGCAGCTCGTAGCTGTCACCCTCGTTCGTGCTCAGCCAGCTGAGCGTGGGGGACGAGTTGTTGGTGAAGGTGCCGTCGGCGGGGGTGTTGAGTGTGACCTTCTTCGGGGTGACCGTAAAGGGCAGCTGCACCACGTTGCCGAGATTGCCGGCTTGGTCCTTGGTGGCGAGCTGGGCGGTCTGGCTGCCGATGCTCATGCCGGCCGTGCTGAACGTGAAGGACGCGCTGCCGGTGTTCTCGGTGGAGTCCGGCGTGACGACGCCGTACCCGACCACCTTGAAGTGGGTGTTCACGGTGTGCGGCGCACCCGACTGGTCAGTGTCGGCGATCGACGCGTTGAGCGTCAGGTCGTCGCCCGCGGCGACCGTGAGGCCGGACGGGCTGGTGAACGCGACCGCGGGGGCCGTGGTGTCGGTGTTTAGCTCGTACACCGGCGACCAGTCGGTGGAGACGCCGCCGGCCGAGATTCCCTTGATCTGGTAGTAGTACGAGCCGTCGCCGAAGGGGCCGTCGCTCGAGTTGGTGCCGAAGGTGAAGGTGTTGCTCACGTTCGCCAGCGAGCCGGTTGAGTCGACCACGTTGGTGCTCGAGAGCTGGATCGCGTACTGCGGGTCCCCGAGGTCGGTCCACTCGACGTGGTAGCTGGAGGTCGCCTCCCAGGTTCCGCTGGTGGGGGTCACCAGGGTCGGCGCGACGGTGTCATCGGCAAGAGCGGGGGCTGCGGCGAACACCGAACCTGCGATGAGCGCGACAACGGTCGCGATCGAGGCAAGGCTCCGCCTGGGGGTAAGCGAGCGCACGGGTATGTCCTTCGGGTAAAGGGGTACTGCACGGGGGTAAGCGACAACTCCGCAATTCGGGTAGCGGAGTCGGAAGCAGGCCGAGCGCGGATTTCGGGTCGTGGCTCGGGCCCGTACGTACGTTAGCGCTTAAGGCACTCACCGATATACCAATCCGATCGGTATACCCCCCTAACTGGGGGGACCCATCGGAGGGGTAGCTGCCCGGATCGGTTACTTGACGAGCGGGAACAGGATCGTCTCGCGGATTCCGAGCCCGGTAAGCGCCATCAGCAGCCGGTCGATTCCCATCCCCATGCCCCCGGTCGGGGGCATCCCGTGCTCGAGCGCCCGCAGGAACTCCTCGTCGAGCCGCATCGCCTCGACGTCGCCGGCGGCGCCCAGCTTGGCCTGCTCGACGAAGCGCTCGCGTTGGATGACCGGGTCGACGAGCTCCGAGTAGCCGGTCGCGAGTTCGAAGCCCCGCACGTAAAGGTCCCACTTCTCGACGAGACCGGGCTTCGAGCGGTGATCGCGCACGAGAGGCGAGGTGTCGACCGGGAAGTCCATCACGAAGGTGGGCCGATGCAGGTCGCCCTTCACGAAGTGCTCCCACAGCTCCTCGATGTACTTGCCCGCCGTAGGCTGGCCCACCTCGACGCCGACCGAGTCGGCCTTCGCCCTCAGCTCGGCGAGCGGCGTCTCGACGGTCACGTTCCAGCCGGAGGCGGCGTTCAGCGACTCGTACATCGAGATGCGGTCCCACTGGCCGCCGAAGTCGTAGTCGGTGCCGTCGGCCCACGTCACCACGTGACTGCCGGCCAGGGCGAACGCGGCATCCTGGATCAGTTGCTGCGTGAGATCGGCCATCTGGTTGTAATCGCCGTAGGCCTGATAGGCCTCAAGCATCGCGAATTCGGGCGAATGGGTGGAGTCCGCACCCTCGTTGCGGAAGTTGCGATTGATCTCGAACACGCGCTCGATGCCGCCGACCACCGCCCGCTTGAGGAACAGCTCGGGCGCGATGCGCAGGAACAACTCGGTGTCGAAGGCGTTACTGTGCGTGACGAACGGGCGGGCTGATGCCCCGCCGTGGATAGTCTGCAGCATCGGGGTCTCGACCTCGATGTACTCGTGCCCCGCGAAGGTCGCCCGCAACGATGCGACGGCTTTGGCTCTGGCCCGCACGGTCTCCCGCGCACCCTCGCGCGAGATCAGGTCGAGGTAGCGCTGGCGCACCCGCGTCTCCTCGCTTAGCTCGCTGTGCAGGTTCGGAAGAGGCTGGATCGCCTTCGAGGCGATCGCCCACTCTTTCACGAGGATGCTCAGCTCGCCGCGACGGCTGGAGATGACCTCTCCGGAGACGAAGACATGGTCACCTAGGTCGACCAGGTCCTTCCAGAGCTGGAGGGAATCCTCGCCCACCTCCGCGAGCGAGACCATGGCCTGGATGCGCTGGCCGTCGCCGGACTGGAGGGAGGCGAAACACAGTTTTCCACCGATGCGCGAGTGCACCACGCGGCCGGCGAGGCCGACCGTGTGACCGGTGGCGGTATCCGTCTCCAGGTTCGGGTACTTCGCCCGCACTGCCGGAATGGTGGTGGTGATCGGCACCGACACCGGATACGCGCCGGCCCCCGACTCGATCAGCCGTTCGCGCTTGCCGCGCCGAACCTGGGCCTGCTCGGAGAGTTCCGCCTCCGTGGGTTCTTCGTCGGTCATTTCGCTGCTCCCGCGAGGAAGATGTTCTCGTTGTCGATGAGCCGGGTGTTGCCGACCCTGGCGGCGATGATCACGGTCGCCTTGCCCTGGAAGCCGTCATCCACGGGCAGGAAGGTCTTCGGGTCGACCACCTTGAGGTAATCGAGCTGCACGAGGTCGTCGCCGGAGATGACCGACTGCGAAGCGGCGAGCACTGCGTCGATGCCTCGGTCGGCGGATGACTCCGCCGCCTCGAGCGCGCGGCTGAGGGCGAGCGCGGCTCGCCGCTCGTTCACGTCGAGGAACCGGTTGCGGCTGGACAGGGCCAGCCCGTCCGGCTCGCGCACCGTCGGCATCACCTCGATGCGCAACGGAAAGTCCAGGTCGTGCACCATGCGCTTCACCAGGAAGACCTGCTGGGCATCCTTCTGCCCGAACATCACGACCGTCGGCCCGACGATGTTGAACAGCTTTGCGACCACGGTGAGCACACCGTCGAAGTGCCCCGGCCGCGATGCGCCCTCGAAGCGCGTGCCAACGTCGCCGGCCGTGATGCGGGTCTCGACCCTGCCGTTCGGGTACATGTCGTCTACGCCGGGCGCGAAGATGTAGTCGACCCCGACCGTCTCGAGCCGCGCCGCGTCACCCTCGAGATCTCGCGGGTAGCGGGCGTAGTCCTCGTTCGGCCCGAACTGCAGCGGGTTCACGAAGATGGAGACCACCACAACATCCGCCAGCTCTTTTGCTCGGCGGGCGAGCGCGAGGTGACCGTCGTGCAGGGCGCCCAGCGTGGGAACGAGGGCCACGCTGTCGGCTCCAGCGAGTGCCGCCCGGAGCGCAGCGATGGTCTCCACGACGATGGTTGGCACCCCTCGATGTTAGACGGAGTTCGCGCTCCCGATGTTCTCTAGCAGCGCCGCACGGAATTCGTCGGCGTGCTCCAGGTGCGGGGAGTGGCCGCAATTCTCGAACACCAGCTCGCGGTACGCTCCGCCGTTCTGCCGGTAGCGGTCGAGCACCGCGCGCGTCTGCGAGACCATCGGCTGCGCGGGTGCGACATCCTCGCCCGGCCAGCCCGGGATGACGCCCACCTGCCCGAGGTAGTTGATGTCGAAGAAGGTGGCGTCCGAGACGATCGCGTCCTGTGCGCCGCGAACCCAGAGGATCGGAGGCTTCTCGGCCAGGTCGACGATGCCCGACACGTCGAAATAGCGCGGCGTCATGGTGTTGAGCACGCCGTGCTCGCCGGCCGCGAATCCCGGCCAGCTGTCGGAGCTGTGCGAGTCTCCCGGGTAGTTGCCGTCACCGATCGCGGTGGTCAGCATCGACTCCACCCAGGTGTCGACGTGCGGGGACTCGAAGCCCGGTGCCACATAGGAGCTCGCGTAGACAGCACGGGAGCCCATCGGGTTGTCTGCGCCCGCGTCGTGGTTCTTGATGCTGGCCACGAACTCCGGGTTCGCGCCGCCGCCGCCCGTGCCGGCGTCGTCATCCGTCAGCCGGCTGCCGTCGAGTCGTGTTCCGCCAAAACCATAGGGCGACACCGGGGACTCGAGGGTGAGGCTGGCGACCGGGTGGTCGAGCGCGTACTGCATCGCCACACCGGCGCCCATGCTCCAGCCGACGAGGTGGACCTCGTTCAGACCCAGCACGCGAACGGTGTCGTAGACGTCGTCGCTGAAGTCCTTCACGCCACGCGTGGCGTCGACTGGCTTCGTCTCCGTTTCGCCAAAACCGCGCAGGTCGATCGCGATCACCCTGCGCTCCTTAGGCAGCGCGAGCATCAGCTCCTGCCAGAACAGCGAGGAGGAGACGTTGCCGTGGATGAGCACGATCGACGACCGGTAAGCAGCGTCGCTGTCGCGCACCAGCACGTTCACCTTGAGCTTCGGGGTGGTCACTGTGGTCGAGGAGATTCCATCGAAAAGCGGCATCGCTTGCTCCATTCGTCGTCGAACATTTCGAGCGTAGCCTGACGGAATGAGCAAATCACTAACGGGGCGCAAAGCCCTGATGACGGGCGGCGCGAGCGGCATCGGGGAGGCGATCGCCCGGGCCTTCGCGGCCGAAGGGGCGCACGTCGTCATCGCCGATCTGAACGGCGACGCCGCGTCCGCGCTCGCTGCCGAGCTCGGCGGCGAGGCCTGGCAGGTCGACCTCACCGACACCGCGGCACTGGAGACGCTCGCGCTCGACTGCGACATCCTGGTCAACAACGCGGGCATCCAGCAGGTCGCCCCGATCGAGCAATTCGACCCTGAGAAGTTCCGCACGATCCTCACGCTCATGGTCGAGGCGCCGTTCCTGCTCATCCGGGCCGCACTTCCGCACATGTACGAGTCCGGCTTCGGGCGCGTGATCAACATCTCGTCGGTGCACGGCATCCGCGCCTCCGAATTCAAGTCGGCGTACGTGACCGCCAAGCACGCGCTCGAGGGACTCTCGAAGACGACGGCGCTGGAGGGCGCGCCGCACGGCGTGACCAGCAACTGCATCAACCCCGGCTACGTGAACACGCCGCTGGTGCAGAAGCAGCTGGCCGACCAGTCGAAAGCCCACGGCATCCCCCTCGACGAGGTCGCCGAGAAGGTGCTGCTGGTGAACAGCGCCATCAAGCGGATGACAGACCCTGAAGACATAGGCTCGCTGGCAACGTGGCTGGCGGGGCCCCACGCGAGCATGGTGACCGGCGCCTCGTACCTGATCGATGGTGGATGGAGCGCGCGATGAGTGACCGTGAGTACGAAGTAGCAGTCGACGGGGGCACGCTGCACGTCGGCGAGTGGGGACCACAAGACGGCCCCGCCATCGTCGCGGTGCACGGAATTACCGCGTCACACCGAGAGTGGATTGCTGTCGCGAGGGCACTGCCCGAGGTGCGGATCATCGCGCCGGACCTGCGCGGGCGGGGGCGTAGCAACGGCCTGGGCGGGCCTTACGGCATGGCGCGTCACGCCGATGACCTCGAAGCGATGATGGATGCGATCGGGGTCGCCAGCGCGCCGATCGTCGGCCATTCGATGGGCGGCTTCGTCGCCCTCGTCGCTTCGCAGCGCTACCCGAAGCGGTTCCCGTCGCTGCTGCTCGTCGACGGCGGACTGCCGCTCGACCTCCCTGAGGGCCGACGGATCGACGAGGTCGTCGCGGCCACGCTCGGCCCGGCCGCGGCGAGACTGTCGATGACCTTCGACTCGCCGGAGGCGTACCTGGAGTTCTGGCGGCAGCATCCCGCACTCAAGGACGACTGGAACGACGACATCGAGCAGTACGCGCTCTACGACCTCGACGGCGATCACGCCTCGACCACGTACGAGGCGATGGCGGGCGACTCGGCAGACCTCTACGGCAGCTCCGACGTCAACACCGCCCTCGAAGAGGCGCGCGAGTTCGTCATGCTCACCGCTCCGCGCGGGCTGGTGAACGAGACGCCGGGGCTCTATCCGCCGGCGTCGCTCGCCCGGTGGAAGCACGAACTGCCGCTTGTGACCTTCACCGAGGTGCCCGACGTGAACCACTACACGATCGTGATGAGCGACGCTGGCGCTGCCGTGGTCGCATCGCGCATCCGCCCCCTCCTCGGCGCGTAGC
>JAODAT010000048.1 GCA_025463565.1 Microbacteriaceae bacterium | reverse complement strand
GCGACGAAAGCCATCACCTCGTCGGCGGTGAGCTCGGCACCCGGCTGCAGCACCACGAAGGCCTTGGGAATCTCTTCACCGTCGGCGTCGTGCGCGCCCACGACCGCGGCATCCGCGATCTTCGGGTTGGTGAGCAGCAGCGCCTCGAGCTCGGCGGGAGCGACCTGGTAGCCCTTGTACTTGATGAGCTCCTTGAGCCGGTCGACGATGTAGACGAAGCCGTTCGAGTCGACGCTCGCGATGTCGCCGGTGTGCAAAAAGCCGTCGGCGTCCAGTGTGTTGCGGGTCGCCTCCTCGTTATTGAGGTAGCCCTTCATGATGTTCGGCCCTCGGCAGAGCAGTTCGCCCGGCTTCGAAATGCCCTCCTTCGGCATGTCGATCTCCTCGCCCGTCTCCGGGTCGATGAGCTTGCACTCGATGTTCGGGATCGTGAGCCCGACCGAGGAGAGCGGGATGTCGAGCCGATCGACGGGAATGGTGTGCGAGACCGGGCTCATCTCGCTCATGCCGTAGCCCTGGGTGACGCGGCAGTGCAGCCGGTCGGCGACCGCGGTCGCGAGCCTCTCGTCGAAGGGGGCCGCGCCCGAGACGATGTACTTCATGCTCGTCAGGTCGTAGTTGTCGATCAGCGGATGCTTGGCCAGCGCCACAGCGATCGGCGGCGCGATGAACGCCCAGGTCACCCTGTAGTCCTGGATGATGCGTAAGAACTCGGCGAGGTCGAATCGCGGCATGGTGACGAGGCTGGCCCGCACCTTGAATGCCATGTTGAGCAGCACTGTCATGCCGTAGATGTGGAAGAACGGCAGCACCGCGAGGATGCGGTCATCGGGGTTGGCTCCGAGGAAGCCGAGCGACTGCTGCACGTTGGCGACCAGGTTGCGGTGGGTGAGGATGACGCCCTTCGGTCGCCCGGTCGTTCCCGAAGAGTAGGGCAGAACGGCCACGTGCTCGGCGGGGTCAAAGCTCACCTCAGGCGCGCTGTGCCCTTCGGCCATCAGTTCGCCCAGCGAGGTGAAGCCGGGGGCGCCGTCGATGACGATGATCTTCTCGTTTGGGAGCCCGGCGATCTTCGCGGCCTCTTTGGCGTGGTCGAGCAGCGGCGAGACGGTGAAGATCAGTTTCGCCTTCGAGTCGCTGAGCTGCCCGGCCATTTCCTCGCCGGTGTACAGCGCGTTCACCGTCGTCGCGGTCACGCCGGCGCGAAGGATGCCGTGAAAAACGGCAGCAAAGATCGGCAGGTTGGGCGAGTGGAGCGCCACGACATCGCCGGCTCCCAGCCCGCGCGCCGCCAGGGCGCCCGCCACGAGCCCGATCTGGCCGATCAGCGTCTTGTACGTGGTCTCGGCGCCCGAGGTGCCGTCGACTATCGCGACCCGGTCGATGTCCGCCGGGTCGATCGATCCGAACAGGTAGTCGTAGACACTGAGGTTCGGAATGTCGACGTCGGGCAATGGTCCTTTGAAAACCACGGAGATCTCCTTTGACTCGGGTTGTGGGTGGGAAACTAGGCGCGGAACGCGGAGATGAAGACTCCGGGCATCTTCAGCCACGACGGCTTCGCGGCGAAACCGGAGAGCAGCTCGCCGGTGCGCTTCGAGCTGCGCGCACTCACGAACCACGGCGGCTTCGGGAACAGCGCGAACTCGCCGCCCGCGATGGACCGTGGGAACGGCCGGAACGGCCCGGTGAGCACGGAACGCTCGGTGTCAGCGAGCAGGAACGCGTTGTGCACTATGCCGATGCCGCTCGAGATGTTCTCGAGGGTGTGGCCCGGGAACGCGCCCCACGAGGCGCCAGCCGAGAGGAAGACGACGCCCGTCCAGGCGTTGATGGCGATGCTGCCGTACTGCAGGCGCGCGATGGCCTCCTCGAACCCTGAGCCCAGTTTTCTGCGCGTCGCGGGGTCGATGACCACGTTGGCGCCGAGGGTGCCCACGAAGTCGTCGTTCGCGGTTTTCACGGCAGTGTCGAGGAAGGCCTGGCCCGTGCCTGGTACCTCGATCACTCCGAAGACGGGGGAGAAGCACTCACCCGTCTCGAGAACCGACGGGTCACCGCCCTCGGTGAAGTCGACGAACAGCCGTCCACCGGCCAGCTTCTCGGCCGTGGGGTAGTCGGCGGCCGCTTTAGCGACACGCCCGTCGCTTCCCGGATACCAGGGGTCGCGACTCGGAGCCGCGGCGATCGCGAGCTTCAGCTGCTCGATGAACTCGGCCTTCTGCGGCCAGTCGCTGGACACGATGGCGAGCTGTCCGGCGATGCAGTTGTACCCGCCGTTGTGCAGGCGCATCGTGGCGACGTGCTCGGCCTGGAACGCGATGTCGGCCTTCGACCAGGTGCCGGGCACGATGATGACCGGCGCGACCCCGCCCAGTTCGCTCGTGATCGGTTTCTTCAGCAGGGGCGTCCCCGCGGCCTTGCGCTTCGCGCCCTCGGGACCCGGACCCCAGACGACCACGTCGTGAGTGGCGGCGCTACCGGTGATGTGCACGTGGGAAATGCGGTCGTGGTGTGCCAGGTATGCGCCCACGTCGCCGGCTCCGGTGACGATGCGCAGCAGCCCCAGCTCGATGAGCGGTGCGAACGAGGCCTCGAAGGGCTCGTGCAGCGCGTCGAGGGTCGGGTTCAGCTTCAGCAGTACCACGCGGCCATGCGCGATGAGTTCGTAGAGCACGTCGAGCGGCGCGATCGAGGTGATGTTGCCGGCGCCGAGCACCAGTCCGATGCCGTCGGTGTCCTTCGGGTGCTTCTCAGCCAGCCCCGCGTCGTCGCGCGCCTGCTGTGCGGTGACGCCCGGCATCATCCAGACGTCGGCGTGGAAGCCGTGGAACAGCAGCTTCTCGTACGAGTTCGCCGGGAGCACGGGAACCGTCACCCGGTTGCCGGGTGCGGTGCCGAGCCGGCGGCCCGCGATCGGGCTGTGGCCGTCGGCGAGGGCGCGGATGCTGTGCTGCAGCACCGCGAGGGACGTGAGCAGGGCGTACGGGCCGCTCTGCCATTCCTCGCCGACCAGTGGCGAGGCCGGATCGAGTTTCTTGGCCGAGACCGCGGCATCCACCCACTGTTGGGCGTGTGCCGCGACGGCCTCGTGCACTCGCCCCAGCAGGGCAACTCGCGCTGGCAGGTCCATCACCGCCCAGGCCTTCTCGCCCTCGGCGAGTTCGTCGAGCAGCGCGTCGAGCTGCTTCGCTCGCGCGGGAGCCAGACCCTCCTCTTTCGTCGCGGTTGCGTGGGTCGCGCCCGCGTTCGTCGTGATGGTCATCAATCTCCCTCGATCAGTGCCTGACCCCAGTATTACCCCGGATTCCGTGGGCCGCATGCAGAAATGAGCCGGTTTCGGGCGGATGCGCGGATGATGTCCCACACATCCGCCCGAAACCGACTCGTTTCGTGGCGGGAGTTCGTAGCCCTAGTGCGCGACGACCGGTTCCGCGGCCGGCTCGGACGTGCCTGCGGACGTCGCGGAAGCATCCGCGATCTGCGCCTCGGCGATGGCCCGTCCCTGCTGGCGGCGGCGGAACAGCGATGCCGAGAGTACGGCGCCGATGGCGAAGAAGCTCGCGGCCCACCAGAACGCGGTGGTGTCGGCGTGCACGGCGGCGTTCGCTGCGACCGCCGCGGACGCCGGAAGGTGCGCGGTGACGTATGCGGTCGCGGCCGTGGCGGCGAGGGTGTTGAGCAGCGAGGTGCCGATCGATCCGCCGACCTGTTGGCTGGTGTTGACCATGGCCGAAGCGACACCGGCGAAGCGCCGGTCGACGCCGAGGGTCGCCGTCTGGATCGAGCCGGGCATGATCGAACCCATCGCGAAACCGAGCACCAGCATTGCCGGCAGCACGTTCGCGGCATAGGTGCTGTGCAGGTCGAGACGGGTAAGTAGCAGCATGCCGATCACGCCGAGGGTCATGCCGAACGGCACCATGATCTTCGGGCCGAAGCGCGGCACGAAGATGTTCGTGCCCAGCTGTGCGGCCAGCACCAGCATGCCGATCATCGGCAGGAAGGCAAGTCCGGTCTGGATCGGCGTGAACCCGAGCGATGACTGCAGGAAGTAGGTGGCGAACAGGAAGATGCCGAACATGGCAGAACCGGCGATGAGGATCGACAGGTATGCCGCTCCACGGTTGCGGTCGAGGATGATGTGCAGCGGCAACAGGGGGTGCGTCGCCCGACGCTGCCAGATTACGAACGCGACCAGCAGGATGCCGGCGATGG
>JAODAT010000020.1 GCA_025463565.1 Microbacteriaceae bacterium | reverse complement strand
CGCTCGACCGGCGCGATGCTCATCACCGCGGTCGTGACCAGGGTGTTGTTGGTGCCGATGAAGGCGCCCGCGATGATCACGCAGACGATGACCACCGTCGGGTTGCTCCAGAACAGCGCGATCACGGCGAGGTCGATGGCCATCAACCCGAACACGAAGTACAGGGTCTTCGGCGTGCCGAAGCGACGCTGCAGGAACGGAGCTCCGAACACGGCGAACACGGCCACGAGGATGCCCCAGCCGCAGAACACCAGGCCGAGACCGATCGGGCTGTCGATGCCCATTAGGAACGGCGAGTAGCCGAGCAGGGTGAAGAACGCCCAGTTGTAGAGCAGGCCGACGACGCTGGTGAGAGCGAGCGAACGGTGCTTGAGGGCGCGAAGCGGCTCGGAGAGTCGCTGCTTTCTCGCCGGCCTGGGCGTCGCCGGCAGGAAGAAGATCGTGGCGATGAGCGCGATCGCCATCAGCACGGCGACGCCGAAAAACGGCCCCCGCCAGCTGATGTTGCCGAGCAGGCCGCCGATCAACGGGCCGAGGGCGATGCCGACGCCGAGCGCGCTTTCGTAGAGCACGATCGCACCGGCGAAGCCGCCGCTGGCCGCACCGACTATCACCGCGAGCGAGGTAGCGATGAAGAGCGCGTTGCCGAGGCCCCAGCCGGCGCGGAAGCCGACGATGCCCGCGATGCTGTTCGTGGAGCCCGCCGCCGCGGCGAAGACGACGATGAGGATGAGGCCGGCGATGAGCGTGCGTTTGGCGCCGATGCGACTCGACACCCAGCCGGTGCCGAGCATGGCGATCGCAGTGATGACGAGGTAGCTGGTGAAGAGCAGCTCGACCTGCGAGGGCGTCGCGTTCAGCTGTCCGGCCAGGGTCTTCAAAATCGGGTCGACCAGGCCGATGCCCATGAACGAGACGACGCAGGCAAAGGCGACCGCCCAGACGGCTCGCGGCTGCTTGAACGGGCTGGCGGGCTTTTCTCCGACCGGTGCGTGATGGCTCATCGGATTTCCTGTTCTACTGGTGCTTCGGCGAAGTGGATGAGGGCCGGCAGCGCGGTTGCGAGCGCGGCGCGATCGGGTTCGGAGAGTTCACGGATGCGGGACGAGATGAGCTCGGCGCGGGCCGCGCGATGGGCGCGCACCCGCTCGACGCCGGACGGCGTGATCGCCAGCCGCACCGCCCTGCGGTCGGTGGGATCCGGCTCGCGGGTGGCGAGGCCGGCATCCTCGAGTCGGTTGGCGAGCATTGTCAGTGCCGGCTGGCTGAGACCCTCGCGCGTGGCGAGGTCGGTGATGCGCAAGGGTCCTGAGGCGTCGAGTCGGCTCAGGGCGCTGAGTGTGCTCGCCGAGAGCCCCTGCGGGTCCCGCGACTCGCGCAACCAGGTGATGACCCGTTCGAGGGCGTGGCCCAGGTCGAGATCGACTGTTTGCATAACGAAAGTATATAACCTTCGAATGGAAAAGAAGGGCGCGGTCGCCGAGACGGTTTGGTGGGTGCAGAATAGTTGTATGTCCACAACTGTTTCTCGGCGTCCGCCGCGCAAGTACCTCGTGCTCGCGATCTGCTGCATGAGCCTGCTGATCGTCTCGATGGACGCGACGATCGTGAACGTGGCGCTTCCCTCGATCCGCGCCGACTTCGGCGTCACGATCTCGAACCTGCAGTGGACGATCGACGCATACACGCTCACGCTGGCCAGCTTCCTGCTGCTCTCGGGCGCACTCGCCGACCGTTTCGGCCGCCGGCGCACCTTCCAGGTGGGGCTCGTGATCTTCGTCATCGGATCGCTCATGTGCAGTCTCGCGCCGAACGTCGGCTGGCTGATCGGCGCCCGCGTGCTCCAGGGGCTCGGTGGCTCCATGCTCAACCCGGTGGCGATGTCGATTATCACCAACACCTTCCACATCGCGAAGGAACGGGCCCGCGCGGTCGGCGTATGGAGCGCGACGGTCGGAGTCTCGATGGCCATCGGCCCGATCGTCGGTGGCGCCCTCACCCAGACGGTGGGCTGGCGCGCGGTGTTCTGGGTCAACGTGCCCATCGGCCTGGCCGCGATCGTTCTCACCTTCCTGTTCGTACCCGAATCAAAGTCGGGGGTGGTGCGCAGGCTCGACCCGATCGGGCAGGCGATCGCCATCGTGGTGCTGGTCTCGGCCGTCTTCGCCCTCATCGAGGGACCTCGCCTCGGCTGGACGTCCCCGGTCACGCTCGGCCTGTTCGTGCTCGCCATCGTCGCCGTGTTCGCCTTCATCGTGCAGGAACGCCGCACGCCCGAACCGTTCATCGACCTGCGGTTCTTCACCAGCTTCCCGCTCACATCGGGCTTCATTACGGCCGTACTCGGCTCGTCGTCGTTCGGGGCGTTCCTCTTCATCAACGCCCTCTATCTGCAGGAGGTGCGCGGCCTCTCACCGATCCAGACCGGAACGTTCATGCTGCCTCTGGCGGCAGCGGTACTGGTGATGTCGCTCGTGAGTGGTCGAATCGTGGGACGCTTCGGTGCGCGCCCGTCGTTCATCGCCGCGGGTCTCTTCATGGCTGCCAGCGCCCTGACGATGACGACGGTCCTGGTTCACACCCCGGTCTGGACCCTGATCATCGCCTATGTGCTGTTCGGTCTCGGCTTCGGCTCCATCAACACACCGATCACGACCACGGTGGTCTCCGGGATGCCCCGAGACCGTGCAGGGGTCGCCTCCGGTCTTGCGTCGACCGGTCGGCAGGTCGGCATCTCGCTCGGCGTCGCGCTCGCCGGAACCGTGACCGGCGCGGGCCTGGAGACGACGCTCGGACCGTCGTTCGCCATCGCCGCGCACACCGACTGGTG
This sequence comes from Microbacteriaceae bacterium, assembly GCA_025463565.1. Taxonomy (GTDB): domain Bacteria; phylum Actinomycetota; class Actinomycetes; order Actinomycetales; family Microbacteriaceae; genus Lacisediminihabitans. Next base: position 2,031 of record JAODAT010000020.1, on the reverse strand, counting down.
GGTGATCGTAGGGGCCGCTTTCACGATCATCGTGCTCGGAATCCTGTCGGCCACCGCGTGGTCACGCCGCACGACGACTCGTATAGCCGAGCTCCTCGACGACCCGGAGACGGGCGCTGCGGCACCCGTCCACGAACCGGCATGACCGAGCTCGCCGACGAGGTCTGGTGGATACTCTCCGACCTGGTCACCGAATCTCTCGGCGACTATCGCCGAGCCGTCGTCGATGCGGTGGGCATGCCGTTCAGCCGGGTGCGGCTGCTTCGGCGCCTGGCTGGCGGGCCGCTCACGCTGAAGGCGCTGGCCTATGCGGCGACGATGGACGCGCCGGCGGCCACGGTCTCGATCAACGACCTGGTGAAGCGCGGGCTCGTCACCAGGGAGGTCAGCGCCACCAGTGGCCGCGAGAAGCTGGTCACCCTGTCCGCGGAGGGACGAGCGATGCTGGATCGCGTGCTGGCGGTGCGCCAGCCGGCCCCGGTGTCGATCGCGAGCCTGACCGCCGAGGAACTCGAGCAGGTGAAGGCCATCCTCGGCTAGCCGACCAGGGCGAGGGCGTCCGCGGCGAGCTGCGCCGACAGCGGCACGGTCTTCATCCAGAGCGGCACAGCCCGGGCGCGGATGCCGGCGGCCTCGATCGCGGGCACGCTCGCAGCATCCGTCTCGTCTATCAGCCAGCCGTCGATCAGTCCACCGCGGGAGCGGGCGCCGTAGTGCAGGGCGACCGCGTCGGCGGCCGTCGCCACGCCGATCGCGGTGAGGCAGGCATCCGCCATGCCGCGCACGACCGCGCCGGCGATGATCGGTGAGACGCCGATGACGGGAGCGGACGTGCCCTCGACGGTGTCGCGAATGCCCGGGATACCGAGCACCGGCCCGATGGAGACCACCGGATTGCTGGGCGCGAACAGCACCACGTCGGCCTCGGCGATCGCCTCGAGCACGCCGGGTGCCGGCGTCGATCCGTCGAGCCCCCGCTGCACGAAGCCCGTGATCGGGAGGGCGGCGCGATGCCGGGTCCACCACTCCTGGAAGTGCATCTCGCTGCCGTCCTCGGCGAGCACGACATGGGTCTCGACCTCGTCATCCGTCGCGGGGATCAGGCGAACGCCGAGCGGCCAGCGGGCGGTGATGCGGGCGGTCGCCTCGCTGAGCGGCAGACCGCTGCGCAGGTAGTGGCTGCGGGTGATGTGGGTGGACAGGTCGAGATCGCCGAGGGTGAACCACGGCCAGCCAACGCCGTACTCGCGCATATCGGTGCTGACCCGCTCCGACTCGTCGAGTCGCCCCCAGCCGCGCACCTCGTCGTTCTGGCCGGCCAGGGTGTACATGACCGAGTCGAGGTCGGGCGCGATCCTGAGGCTGGTGAGCCACATGTCATCACCGGTGTTGACGATGGCGGTGATCTCGGCGCCGGGGTCCGTCTGCCGAAGGTGCTCCCGCAGGCCCCTGATGAACTTTGCCCCGCCGACCCCGCCGCAGATGACTGTGATTTTCACGTGTGCAACGCTACGGGATCGGAGGCGGCCGTTCAGAGCGCCTGGATCTGCCCCAGCACGTGCTGCCACGGGGTGACGAGCGTCAGGTAGTCGGCGTCGGAGATGAGGTCGCGCACACCGACCGCGAGCACGGCCGACCTGACCGCCTCCTCCGCACCGTTCTTCGAGCTCTCGCTGTCTTTGAGGTGACGCACGTCGTGCACAACCGCACGTCCGGCCGCGCGCGCGGCGTCGATCTCGTTGACGCGGCCCGCCTTTCCGCCGGCGTCGAGCGCGCGCTCCCAGGCGTCGATCAGCTGCTGGTTGGTGACGACAGGGATGTCGAGGCCGCCGGTAAGTTCCCAAGCGATGGAAACGGGAGGCATGACCAGGCCCTCGTCGGACTCCCACAGCTGGCCGAGAGTCTCGGTCTCCGCGGCGGTGAGCGTTCCCGCCCGATCGATCATGGCCTGCTGTGCGGCGGGGTACGTCTCCTGTGACATGCGATCCTCTCGAGGCGGCCGCGATCGGCGCCGGGTGAACCCAGTGTAGG
>JAODAT010000005.1 GCA_025463565.1 Microbacteriaceae bacterium | reverse complement strand
CCCAGAGTCACACGGAGGGAGTTGTAACTCCCGCCATGAGCACTCACAACCCGCCGCATCGAAGAGGCGGACCGGATGTCGGCGCGCTGGGGTAGCCTGCCTCGCATGAAGCAAATCGATCTCTTCCTCATGTCAGATGCGGCTATGCGCGAGGTGATCGACATGCTCGACCTCGACCAGCTCTCGATGCCGGTTCCCGCGGAGTGGAGCCGCAAGCCCGAGCCCACGCTGCGCGACATCCTCGCCGCGCACGCCTACGACGAGGCGTGGATTCCGGATGTGCTGGCCGGCAAATCGAAGGCCGACGGCGATCGGTGGACGGGCGACCTTCTCGGTGACGACCCTGTCACCAGCTACGACGAACTCAACGACATCGCGATTGAAGCCATGATGAGCGACAAGCTCACCCCCGAGCAGATCGTGCACTTCCAGTACGGCGACTATCCGCTGTCGGAGGGGCTGCTCCACGTCTCCATGTACCGCGCCTTCCAGGCCTGGTCGGTCGCCCACCTCGTCGGCCTGGACTACCAGCTGCCCGACGCGCTCGTCGACATGCTCTGGGACCAGCTGGTTCCCCGGGCCGAGGAGTTCCGCTCATACGGTGCATTCCTTCCCGAGGTCACGGTGCCGGAGGGGTCGAGCAAAGAGGTGCGGCTGCTCGGAATCGCCGGCTACTACGTGCCGTAGGTTTTATCCATGCGCATCCACATCGCGACCGATCACGCCGGACTCGATTTCAGCAAAGACCTGCAGGCGCACCTGGCGGCGAACGGGCATCAGGTCATCGACCACGGCCCGAAGACGCTCGACCCGGTCGACGACTATCCGAGCTTCTGCATCAACGCCGCCCGCGCCGTGGTGCGCGACCAGGAGGCCGGCATCACCTGTCTCGGCGTCATCTTCGGCGGGTCGGGCAACGGCGAGCAGATGGCCGCCAACAAGGTGACCGGCGCTCGCGCCGCGCTGGTCTGGAGTCACGCCACCGCGCTGCTGGCCCGCCAGCACAACGATGCGAACCTCATCTCGATCGGCGCGCGCCAGCACACCGTCGAGGAGGCAACCGCCTTCATCGACGCGTTCATCGCCGAGCCGTTCTCGGGCGACGAGCGTCACGTGCGTCGGATCTCCCAGATCGCGGAGTACGAGAGGACGCACCTGATCACCGGCCGCGAGATCGACTAGTGGCGGTGCTCGAAAATGCCTGAAGGCCATTCCGTACACAGGATCGCGCGGCAGTTCGCTCTTCATTTCGTCGGGCATCCGGTCGCCGTCAGCTCGCCGCAGGGGCGCTTCGCTGACGGCGCGAAGAAGCTCGACGGGCGCACGATGACCGACGCAAAGGCCGTCGGCAAGCAGATGTTCCTCGAGTTCGACCATGAACTGTGGATGCGGGTGCACCTGGGGCTCTACGGTGCCTGGGACTTCGCGGGCGACATCACCGTTGACGCGACCACCGCATCCTCGAACGGCCGTATGGGTCAAACCAACCAGCGCAGCACCGACCTCGCCAACTGGGAGGACTCGCTCGCCAGTATCGGTGCACCGAGGCGCGCCCGGCTGCGGATGTCGGAGCAGGAGGTCGAGGGCGCGCTCGACACGTTCCCGCCCGACCCGATCGGCGCCGTGCGGGTGCGGCTGCTCACCGATGACGCTGTCGCCGACCTGCGCGGACCGACCGCGTGCGAGGTGCTCACGCCCGACCAGGTGGATGCGGCGATCGCGAAGCTCGGGCCCGATCCGCTGATCGACGACTCGCCGGAAGCCGAAGAGCGCTTCGTAACGACAGTGCGCAAGAAGCCGACTTCGATCGCACTGCTGCTGATGGACCAGAACGTGGTGAGCGGCATCGGAAATGTCTACCGGGCAGAGCTTTTGTTCCGGGCCAGGCTCAATCCGCACATCCCGGGCAAGGAGGTGCCGGAGGAGACGGTGCGAGAACTCTGGCGCGACTGGGCGCACCTCCTGGCGATCGGCGTGCAGACCGGCCAGATGCTCACGATGGAAGGTCTCTCAGAGGAGGACTACCTGAAGTCGCTCGCGAATCGCGACGACCGGCACTGGGTCTACCACCGCACCGGCCTGCCGTGCCGGGTCTGCGGCACGAATATCGTGATGGAGGAGCTGGGCGGTCGCAAGCTCTACTGGTGTCCGACGGACCAGGCCTAGTAGGTTCGGCCCCATGTCCAGAACTCTCGCGGTGTTGGCGGCGTGTGCACTCGCTTTCTCGACGAAATCGAGCACCAAGCAGTGAGGCACACGCCGTCGTTCCTGCTCGAGGACGAAGAAGAGGTCAAGAGGCTCATCCGCGAGAACCCGTGGGCCACGATCGTGTCGAACACGGCGACCGGGCTGGTCGCATCGCACTATCCGGTCGTGCTCGAGGAAGAAGCCGAGGGCATCAGCATCGTGAGCCACGTCGGGCGCCCGGACGAGCAGCTGCACGAGCTGGGGCAGCACGAGGTGCTGGTCATCATCCAGGGCCCGCATGGCTACATCTCGCCGTCTTGGTACGGCGCCGTACCGGCCGTTCCGACCTGGAACCACGTGACCGCGCACCTCTACGGCACACCCGAGATCCTGAGCGACGACGAGAACTACCGGGTGCTCGGCGACCTGGTCGACTATTTCGAGAACCGGATGCCGAACCCAGCCAAGCTCGAATACGTCGAGGAGTACGCGAAGCGCATCGTGAAGGGCACGGCAGGGTTCCGGCTGCGCGTCACCCGGTTCGACGCGCGACTGAAGCTCAGCCAGAACCGTTCGCCCGAGATCGTGGAGACGATCATCGACCAGCTCGAGCACGGCGAGCACTACTCGCAGCCGGCGCTGGCTGCCGAGATGCGCCGGGTGCACCCACTTGATCCTTCGTAACGCTCGGGTCGGCGATCGTCTGGTCGATCTCAAGATCGCCGAAGGCGTTCTTGCGACCGACTCAGGCGAAAATGTAGACGAAGCCGACGAGGTCGTAGACCTCGCCGGCAGGTGGGTGACCCCCGGCCTCTGGGACAACCACGTGCACTTCAGCCAGTGGTCGCTGGTCAGCCAGCGACTCGACCTGTCCGTGGCGACCTCGGCAAAGCATGCGGCGCGGCTCGTGCGCGACACGCTGGCGCCCGGGCATCCGGTGCCGTTCGTCGGCTACGGGTTTCGGGATGGGCTCTGGCCCGACGCTCCGAACCTTGCCGACCTGGACGCGGCATCCGGTGACGTTCCGATAGTTCTGGTGAGCGCCGACGTGCACTCGGTCTGGCTGAACAGCCGAGCGCTCGAGGCCTACGGCCACTCGGGGCATCCGACAGGGTTGCTGCAGGAGGACGCAGCGTTCGAGATCGAGCGCCGCATCGAGACACTGTCCGACGCCGAAATCGATGTTCTCGCGGCCCGCGCCGCACGGGCGGCCGCGGCCAGGGGAGTGGTCGGAATCGTCGATCTCGAGATGGCCTGGAACCTCGAGGTCTGGCAGCGTCGGGCTCTCGACACGCTGCGGGTCGAGTTCGGCGTCTACCGCGAGCACCTCGACCGGGCCATCGGGCTCGGGCTGCGCACCGGGCAGCGGATCGGCGAGCTGCTGACGATGGGACGGTTCAAGATCCTCACGGACGGGTCGCTCAACACTCGCACCGCGTACTGCTACGACGAGTACCCGGGCGGTGGGCACGGCATGCTCACCGTTGCGCCCGAAGAGCTGAAGCCGTTGATGGCGAAGTCGTGGAAGGCGGGCATCGAGCCGACCGTGCATGCGATCGGCGACCACGCCACGACCCTCGCGCTCGACGCCTTCGAGGCAGTCGGATGCCGTGGCCGTATCGAGCACGCGCAGCTGGTCTCGAAGGCGGACCTGCCGCGTTTCGCGGCGCTCGGAGTCACGGCGAGCGTGCAACCCGAGCACGCGATGGACGACCGCGACGTCGCCGATCACTTCTGGGCCGGCCGCACCGACCGGTCATTCGTGTTGCGCAGCCTGCTGGAGACCGGGGCGGAACTCGCACTCGGGTCGGATGCGCCGGTCGCGCCACTGGACCCCTGGGTGACGGCGGCGGCAGCGGTCACCCGACGTCGCGATGGGCGGGAGCCGTGGCATCCCGAGCAGTCGATCACGCCCGCGCAAGCTTTAGCCGCCTCGACGCGCACCACGCTGGCTGTGGGTCAGCCGGCGGATCTGGCGATCGTCGAAGCGGATCCGGCGGATCCGGATGCGCTCCGCACGATGCCTGTCGCGGCTACCCTGCTGGGCGGCCGGTTCACCTTCACCCGGCTCTAGCCTGCGGGGGCTAACCCCCGGTAATACGGGGGCGCACTGGATGCCGCTGGCGTGCCGCGCTGACGAAGCTGGATGCATGACAACGACCTCTGCCACGCTTGCACCTGTGATCGCCATCCGACCTCCGCTCTATGCGCAGCTGTGGCGGCGAGTCCCGCGCGAACTCGGCTATCTCCTGCCCGGCTATCCGATCGCAATGGTGGGGTTCTGCCTCTCCGTCGCTCTTCTCGCTACCTCATTCGCGACCCTGATCACGTTCTTTCTCGGGGTCTTCATCCTCATCGCGACCCTGTACATCGCGCGCGGGTTCGGCACGGTGGAGTTGGTCCGGCTGAGGTGGTCGGGCCAGCCACCGATCACCGGCCCGGAGTGGCAGGATGCGCGGGCCAGGCAAGGATTCTGGAGCTGGCTGCGAGCGGTGGTGGGCAACGGGCACTATTGGCTGGCCCTGCTACACACGCTCGTGATCAGCCCGGTCGCGAGTTTCCTGAGCTGGTTGGTCACCATCATCTGGACTTCGACCGCGCTCGGTGCCCTCAGCTACGGGTTGTGGATCAACGCGATCGGTCGGGGCTCGCTCACCGTCGGTAGGTACTACCTCACCAACTGGCTGTTCCCGAACGCGCTCGACGGAACAGCCCGACTGAGCGTCGAGCTCGTGCTCAACGTGCTGTTCGGTCTCGTGCTCCTCGCCCTGCTCCCGTTTGTGACGCGCGGCTTCACGGTCATGCACTGGGGCATCGCGCGGCTGCTCCTCAGCCCCTTCCGCTCCGATGCGCTGAAGCGCCAGGTGATCGCCCTCAACCAGTCTCGAGGGGCTGCAGCCTCAGCTGAGGGCCAGTCGCTGCGCAAGCTGGAGCGTGACCTGCATGACGGGCCGCAGCAGCGGCTCGTGCGGTTGCAGATGGATATCGCCGCGGCGCAGCGCGTACTCGACACCGACCCGACGGCGGCACATGGGCTCCTCGAGGGTGCGATGACCCAGTCGAAGGAGGCGCTCGAAGAGTTGCGCGCGCTGTCTCGCGGTTTTGCGCCGCCACTGCTGCTTGACCGCGGGCTCGCTGCGGCCCTCGACAGCCTGGCCGCCCGCAGCACCGTGCCGGTGACCTTCGATGATCGGCTGGGCGACGCACAGCTGCCGCTGGAGATCGAACGCAACGCATACTTCGTGGCCAGCGAACTGCTCGCCAATGTGGCAAAGCACTCCGGCGCGAAGTCGGCATCGCTGGCCGTCACCCTGCGGAGCGGCGAACAGGCCGAGACGACCTGGCTCGACGTGACAGTGACCGACGATGGTGCCGGGGGTGCCAGCGCCGTGGCCGGCCATGGGCTCGCCGGTCTCGACGAACGGCTTCACGGTCTCGGCGGCACCCTCGAGATCAGCAGCCCGTCTGGAGGTCCGACGGTCGTGATCGGCCAGCTGCCGGTCGTCTTAGGGTAGGGGCGTGAAGACTCTGCGGGTGGTGGTCGCCGACGACTCGGTACTGCTTCGCGAAGGCCTCGTGCGGGTGCTCGCGGAAGCAGGGCACGACGTGGTGCGGTCGTACGGCGACGCCGACAGCATGCTCGCAGAGCTGAACACTCTCGCTCCCGATCTAGCGGTGCTCGACGTACGAATGCCGCCGAGCTATCGCGATGAAGGCGTGCGCGCAGCGATCGAGGCGAGACGCAGGATGCCGGGCATCGGCATCCTGCTGCTGTCCCAGTATGTGGAGGTGTCGTACGCGCAGGAGCTGCTGTCGTCGGGCAGCGCCGGTGTGGGCTACCTGCTGAAAGACAGGGTCGCGTCGCTCGACGAAGTGAGAGATGCCATCGATCGGATCGCCGCCGGGGGAACGGTTCTCGACCCGGAAGTTGTTGCGCAGCTGGTCGGCCGGCGGCATGACCCGCTCGAAACCCTCACGGCGCGCGAGCGCGAAGTGCTCACGCTCATGGCGGAAGGTCGCAACAACGCGGCCATTGCCGGGAAGCTGCACATCGGAACGGGCGCCGTCGAAAAAAACATCACGGCGATCTTCCAGAAGCTCGCGCTGGATGACTCAGGCAATGACCACCGCAGGGTATTGGCGGTCATCGCCTGGCTGCAGCGCTGAGCTGCCGTCAAGAAGAAGTGAGTTACGCGCTGACCAGCATGCGCTGCTGGGAGGCGAGCTGAACCTCGGGACGGATGTCCTCGATACGGTTCGTCCAGCTCATACCGTTCCACCAGCGGACCTGCGGGAGGCCGAGCGGGTCGCGGTACCAGCCGGCGGGCGCGACTGCAGAAGTTGTAGAAGACATTTCGGGTGTTCCTCTTCGGGTGATGTTGCCCAACCGCGGGGGCACTTCGGGAGCGGTTGTACCGAGGTTAGTCCGCATAAGTGCGGACAACCTAGTCCCCCTTTATGGGGACGGATATATCGCTTGCTTGAGCAAGCCTGCCAGATGGGCCGCGTTGGCCGCCACCGTCGCGTTCGTGCCGGCTACCGCATCCGGGATTTGCCTCAAATCGATGTAGTTGGTCTTCTGCATCGCCTCGCCGTTCCAGTAGGTGCTGCCCTGCGCCGGGATCGTGTAGCCGACGTCGTTGAGGGCCTGAAACATCTGCGCGACGGCGTCGTGCGCGCCGTCCTCGTTGCCGACGACGCCGGCGATCGCCACCCTGCCGAACAGGTGCGGGCGACTCTCGTCATCCGTCTCCGACAGCTCGGCATCGAGCCGCTCCAGCACGCGGTGGGCGACGCTCGAGGCGTGGCCCATCCAGGTGGCGGTGCAGAGGAACAGGATGTCGGCGGCGAGCAGGCGCTCACGGATCGCCGGCCACTCGTCGCCTCGCCCCATGTCGGTCTTCACGCCGGGTTTCACGTCGAAGTCGACCA
>JAODAT010000143.1 GCA_025463565.1 Microbacteriaceae bacterium | reverse complement strand
CATCTGAACGGCCCCGCGACCCCTCCAAACATTTCGACATTGGGGGTAAGACCGACAATGGCCGGAGCAGATTTACTCTAGCGGGAGCTGGCCCATCGCGTCTTACAGCGCAACCCGGCTCGAAAATGGCGGGACTGTTGATCTCGCTGACAGGATGAAGAACTGACGAGAGGATGCCAGCGTGACCTTCTACCTGATCTCCTTTCCGAGCTCGGCGATGAATCTCGACGAGTCGGAGCTCGCAGCAGCGGACCGCGATGCCCATGCGGTCATAGCGGAGATGAAGCGAGCGGGCGTGTATCGATTCGGCGGTGGCATCGATGAGAGCGTTGCCGCCGTGCAGGTTGCCGCTGACGGCACTGTCACACAGCAGAGCTACCCGCAGAGCCGGGAGCTCAATGGCGGGATGACCATCGTCGACGTCGATACTCGGGAAGAGGCGCTCGAGTGGGCACGCAAGACAACAGTCGGTTGCCACACGGTGCAAGAGCTGCGGCAGTTCATGAACGACCCCGCGATCTGAGCCTGCCCGGATGCGCCGAGCGCTTCTCCTGTTGGTAGCGAGGGCGGGACTCGAACCCGCGACACCACGAATATGAGCCGTACAGAGGCTCTCAGATCCGCGTGCTCCTAGCGCACATTTCCGCGCCGGACGAACTCTTCTGCTTCAGCTTCTGGTATCCCCCAGCTAATAAGGCTGGCCGCGGGATCACGACCTTCAGCATCCATCCCGACCGGCGTCGGCGGTTCGGTTCGACTGAAGCGCGGCGCGGGCGCCGGCTGAATGATTCCATCGACCTCAATGAACGCATTGCGGGCTTGGTTGTGAGGATGAAGATGGGCCTCCCAGGGCGAGAGAACGGGGGACACGCAGGCATCCGTGCCATCGAAGACGTTCATCCAGCCGTCTCGTGTTCTGGTCTTGAAGATGTGCGCGAACTCACGTTTTTCCTCTGGCCAATGGGCGCTATCGCGCTGAATTCTCGGCCCAAGCCCGAGACCCGCGATGAGCGCCTTATAAAACTGCGGCTCGAGCGCGCCGACAGCCAGAAATTTCCCATCCGCCGTCTCATAAGTGTCGTAGTACGAGGCTCCGCCATCCAGCAGGTTTGACCCGCGTTCCTTGCTCCACTGACCCGCTGCATGCATGCCGTGCATGAAGGACATGAGGCTGGAAGCCCCGTCCACCATCGCGGCGTCAATGACTTGCCCCCGTCCCGACTGCTCGCGCTCATACAGGGCGGCAAGAATGCCAAGCGCGAGATACGCCCCGCCGCCGCCGAAGTCGCCGAGAAGGTTCACCGGCGGATTGGGTTTCTCGCCCGAAGGCCCGATGACGTCCAATGCCCCGGCAATAGAGATGTAGTTAATGTCATGCCCGGCAGCATGGGCTAGTGGGCCGTGCTGTCCCCAGCCGGTCATGCGGCCGTAGATCAGTCGTGAATTGAGCTGGGTGAGCGCATCGGGCCCGAAGCCGAGTCGCTCCGCAACCCCGGGTCGAAATCCCTCGACGAACACGTCTGCGCTCTCAGCGAGTCGAAATAGCGCGCGCAATCCTGAGTCGGATTTGAGATCCAGCGCGACGGTTCTACGACCTCGGTCGAGCGGTCCGGGCGGGGTTGTGAAGCTGGCCTGATTGGTGGCGCGCTCCACCCGTAGAACCTGCGCCCCCAGGTCTGCGAGCAACATGCACCCGAACGGCGCCGGAGCAAGACTCGCAATCTCGATGATTCGCACACCAGCGAGCGGTCCAGTCACGATCGGCCTCTTTTTTCCCGCACCATCCGAACGGCACTGTCCATCCTGATGGGCTCGGTCAGACGGCCGTGGCCACGTCCACGATCAATAGGGGATCCAACACTGTTCCGGTCGGATAGACGCCGTCGAAGATGTCGACGGCTTCGCGGGCGAGGACGACTTCCAGTCGTTCGTCCGAGCCGGATTCGAACGCCGGGGCCAGGCTGGTTGGCTTCTGAATCTCTGCGATCGGTGTTCTGGTTGAGGCCGAAGCGCCCGGCGACCAGCTTTCGACCGTGAGGCGAGCCCCATTGCCAATTTCCAACCAGGGGTTGCAGAGTCGGATGTTCAACATTCCGCCGTGGGCCGAAATTCGGGCCTCGCCCGTGAACCGAGCAACTTTTTCGTCACTGGTTGTCGAGTCGAGTGGGAAGCGAAAGACGGTGATGTTATTGGCCTCCACCGGAGGCGGATCGCCCTCGACGAGATGTTGCCCTGACTGCACCACGTAGCTGAGAAACGACGACTTGATCGCCCACCGCAGTTCACGCATCGGCAGCCGCCATGAGCGCGGGAATCGGAATCAGCAGGGCACGCGCCCATACCCGAGCCTCAATCCGCCAGCCGTCCGCGACTTTTCGCCAAGAGTCGGTGTACACCCCTACCGCGATTTCATGTGCGCTGGGCTCTCGGCCCAGCAGCCGTCGTGGATTGAAAACCTTGGATCGCGACGTCGCCGTTGACCGCAGTTGGTCGAACTCGATCGCGATGCTGGAGAACAGGTGAAAGTCCGCCGCATAGCGATGCGCATATTCGTCGCGAAAGAACTTCTTCATCGAGTCCCAGCGAGCCACAGGGCCTCCGGAACTGGAAAGATCGAACTTCGCCTCTGGCAGGAAGACATCATCCAACAGATCAATCTCATGGCGATCCAGGGCATGCACGTAACGCGCAAGTACGGCCTCGATTGCTATCCGATCGGCAAGCTCGCCCTGTGAGTAAGGCAGATCCGTGACCACTATGTCCCCTTCAACGCTAACTAAGAATAACATCATAAGAGCGGCCAACGACAACGTCAGGCCTGTTATCGAGGAGAACCCATGACCGACAACTATCCAGACGATGTTCTGGTCGAGCGCCGGGGGGCGGCGAGCGTGATCACAATAAACCGCGCCGCCCAGTTAAACACGGTGAATTACCACGTCGGCGAGCTCATCGGCCAGGCGCTCGCTGATGCTGACTCAGATCCGACGGTTCGCGCCATCATAATTACGGGAAGTGGCACTAGAGCTTTTTCGGCGGGCGCAGATCTCAAGGCCATTGCCAGTGGCGAACCGGTCCAGGAATCGCTGGCAAAACCTGATTCCTTTGCGCGGTACGTCGGATACCGTGGCGGACTTCCCACTATTGCCGCCGTAAACGGACTTGCCTACGGCGGGGGGATGGAGATCGTGCTGGCCAGCGACCTGGTCATCGCCGCGGATCACGCGACCTTCGCGCTTCCTGAGGCAAAGCGCGGCTTCATCGCGGGCGGTGGAGGCGCGATGCGACTGGGACGGCGCATTCCACCCATCGTCGCAATGGAGATGCTGCTCACCGGCGAGCCAATAACGGCCCAGCGTGCTTTCGAGGTCAGCCTCGTTAACCGTGTCGTTCCGATTGAGAATCTTCTCGACGCTGCCCTGGCGCTTGCCGAACGAATCGCCGCGAACGCACCGATGGCAGTGCGAGCCCACAAAAGGCTCGTGCTTGACCGCGGACACGACGGCAACTCCCCTGATGAAACGCGCGGATGGGCGAGGACGCTTGAAGAGATGAATGAGGTTATGGGCTCTGCGGACGCCGTGGAAGGTCCTCGCGCGTTCGTCGAGAAGCGCCCGCCACGCTGGCTCGGGCGATGACGTCGCCTCGGGTGGACCTGGCCGGTCGAGTTGCCGTTGTCACCGGCGGCGCGGCCGGCATCGGTCTGGGCATCTCGCGCTCTCTCGCCCTTGCGGGTGCCCGAGTGTTGATTCTCGACATCGATCGGGACGGCGGCGAGCGCGCTGTAGCGGAGTTGGGCGCGACCACGGAGTCGGTCGTCGTCGATGCGAGGGATGGCGATGGCCTCGGGGAGGCCATCGCCAGCGGTGCGCGACGGCTCGGGCAGCTTGACATCCTGGTCAACAATGTCGGCGGGGTTCGACGGCGTCCGTTGCTGCACCAGAGCCTGTCGAGTATGCGTAATCACATCAACCTGAACCTGATGAGCGTGCTTGCCGCGACGAGCGCAGCGGCGCCGCTCATGGTTGCCTCCGGTCGAGGAGGGTCGATCATCAATGTCAGCAGTATCGAAGCGGGCCGAGCCGCGCCAGGTTTTGCGGTCTACGCGGCGTGCAAGGCGGCGATGGACAGTCTCACTCGAAGCATGGCTGTCGAGTTTGCGGAGCATGGTATCCGCGTGAATGGGATTGCCCCGGATCACACGGCGACTCCCGGGGCGCGGGGACAACGCGGGGGCGAGGCGCGCGCGCTGATATCCGGCGAGTCCGCGGCCATGGCTTCGCTGGTTCCGCTCGGTCGTGAAGGGGCGCCGGACGAATGCGGCATGCTGGCTGCTTTCCTTGCCAGCGACCTCTCCTCCTACCTCACCGGCACGGTCATCCCTATTGACGGCGGAACGTCGGCGGCGGGAGGGTGGCATCGGTCACCGAGTGGGGAGTGGCAACTCGTCGAGGGCTATCGATTTTCCGAACCCGCGGGATAGCGGGTTTCGAAGATCGCGCTCTTTGGCGGCCCGTCGAGCCGGACCGAACGATGGGCGAAGAGCAAGGTTCCGTCCGGAGTCATCGTCAAAATGTCCCGGTAACGACCGTGGTGATCGATGCCCGAGTCAGTGAGAACGAGGAAATAGCTGCGGACCAATGCTCGGCCGGCTTCGAGATCCACGATGTCCACTGAGCTCACGTGATGACGCACGAATGACGGTCCTCCCCGCTCTCCTCGCTCAGCGAGAAGGGCGAGGTAGTCGCTGATCTCGGAACGGCCCTCAGCGTGCACACCGTGCGCCGCGTCCAGGACACCGTCCGTGTGGAAGAGTGCAGCGAGCCCGTCGGAATCCCCGAGGTCGCCAAGGTGGGCATAGCGCGAGATCACAGCGATCACGTCGGCCCGCAGGGATGACAGTTCGCTCATCAACGGGCAACCTTCGAGGGCCAGCCCAACCCATCGAGCCCAAGAAATCTCGAGTGCGCCGCCGTCGATGCCGAATTCGGATGACACACGAGCTCGACCCTATTGCCGTCGGGGTCGCCGACGAATGCCATTCGAGTGTCGGCCTGATGCCCGAAAGGAATCTCGATGGACTCCCGCACCGTGCCGCCGTGCGCGACCACCTCCAGCAAGATCTCGTCGAGATCGTCGACCAAGAAGGAGATGTGCGCGTAGCCGAGCGAATCCGGCTCTCGAATAGCATCGTCCGCCGTGTTGGTTCCGTACTCGAGAAGTTCCAGGAACGTCGTCCCGGTCGAAAGGAAGATTCCCCGGAAGTCGGCGTCCTTCACCTCCATCAGTCTTGAGACCTCGGGTCCTGAGCCGCGATAGATCGAACCGGCACGACAGCCAAAGACCTCGGCGTAGAAATCTGCGGACCGCTCGAGGTCGCTGACGGAGATCGCCAAGTGGGAAAACTGCGTGCTCATCTGAGGTCCACCGCTCATATCTCGTCTTGGATATCTGACTAGGTATACTAGCACTGGCTACGAAGGAGTTCCGCATGGAGGAACGCACAATCGGCAACGTGACCGCCTCAGTGGTCGGGTTGGGATGCAACCAGTTCGGTCTCCCCGGCGGCGGCGATTCGACCCGTGTTGTCCATGCAGCGCTCGACGCCGGAGTGACGTTCTTCGACACCGCCGATGAGTACGGATACGGCGTTTCAGAGACCATCCTCGGCATGGCGCTCGCGGGTCGGAGGAGCGCGGCCCGAATAGCGACGAAGGTCGGTTGCGTCATGCCCGGCGTCATCGGCAGCGGGGGTGCGAGTCCCGAGTGGATTCGACAATCGATAAATGACAGCCTTCGTCGCCTGAAGACGGACTACGTCGACTTATACCAGGTGCATTACTCCGATCCAGCGACGCCCATCGAGGCGACACTGGAGACCTTGGCTGATCTTGTCACTGAGGGAAAGATCCTCGAATACGGCTGCTGCAATTTCTCGGTCGACCAACTAGCCTCGGCGGAGGTCTCCCCCGGTGGACACTTCTCGAGCACCCAGGTTCATCTGAATCTCCTACGCACCAGGGCCTTGGATGCCGAGGTGGCGTTTGCAGATTCGCACGGTATCGCCGTTATCCCCTACTGGCCCCTGGCCTCCGGTCTGTTGACCGGTAAATACCATCGCGATGGTCCGCTCAACGCCGACACCCGGATGTCCCGATATCCGGAGGCCGCGGCACGGATGCTCACGGACAGGAACTTCACGAAGCTGGAGAAACTCGCGACCGTCGCCCACGAAGCCGACTGCACGGTAATCGATCTCGCCATCGCGTGGCTTCTGGCTCAGGTGCCCGTTGCCACCGTCATCGCTGGCGCGACATCGGTAGCACAGGTTCAGGCGAACGCACGAGCAGGCGCCCGGGTCGGGGCAATCGACCTGGCGGTCATCGAGGCAGCGACGGCGGCTGTGGGATCTGTCGAATGATGGACCGCATCCTGTGGACGGCGGGATACACGCGCTACCCCATCGACGAACGTATCGCCGCAGCCGCAGCGAGCGGCTACTCGCTGATATCGATCCCCTCAATAGAAATGGTGGAACTGGCCTCCATGGGCACTGGCGCCCTCGCCGACCTGAGACGGCGGGCCGAAGACCAGGGTGTGGCAATTGCCGTGCTCGACCCGGTGGTAACTTGGCTGCCTGTCGATCCGCAATGGGCCTTGGCACGCGCCAGCCTGAATGAGATCGAGCGGATCGGCGACATTCTGCGCGTCTCCGCCCTGTGCGTGATCGCGGGTCGGGACCATGGGCTCGAGCATGCCGACGTTGTTGAACGATTCGGTACGCTATGCGACTTGGCATCACGTCACGGCTGGACAGCCGCCCTGGAGTTTGCTCCGGGTTCCGGCGCCCCAACATTCGCCTCCGCCGTGCGGATAGTCAGCGAGAGTGATCGGCGCAATGCAACGGTTCTTTTCGATACCCGTCATTTCTATCGAGCCGGAGAACCCCTCTCAAAACTCGTCAACGCTCCCGCTGGCATCATTCGCTACGTGCAGATCAGCGACACGCGTACTGCTGTGGTCGGATCGATCGGGCGCGACGCATACAACCGCCTGCCCCCGGGACAGGGCGACATCGACCTGATCGCTGTTCTTTCCGTGCTCCGTGAGCGAGGTGAACTTGAAATGTTCGGACCCGAGGTGATCCGTTCCGATCGCGACGAAACCGACTGCAAGGCGAGAGTGGCTGAAGACACTGCGGCGATGGATGCGGTGCTGGCCGAGTTGTGACGCCGTCAGTTTTGCCGTTGATCGACCAGTCCTGCGAGTACTTCCGCCAGTTGCGGGGCGGAGTCCAGAGGGACGTGATGGAACGCTCCCTCGATCATGAAGTCGGTCGTGGGCTGCCCCGTCGAGTTCCGAAGGAAACGGGCATCTGACGGCGTGGCAAGTCTGCTGAGTTCTGCCCGAACGACGTGCACCGGTCGAGTGATTCCGGGCAATGCTGCGATGAGCGAATCATCCGACAGCACACCCAGGCATGCGGGATCGAACTTCCATCGCCACGCATCGCCTGTCTTTCGCAACCCTGCCCGCGCGATGGCGGTGAGCGGAGATCCGACCGGCCACGGCTGCGCAGGCAGAAGCTTGAATCGCGAGATCGCCGAAGCCTCGTCCGCGAATTCTCGCGGCGGAGACGCGACACGCGACGGATCGATCTCCACGGGATGAACTGGCGAATCGACGATCACGACCTGTCGCACCAGCTCCGGGAAGAGGCTGGCTACGATGAGGGCCAGCCTCCCGCCGATGCTGTGACCGACCAGGGTGACCGGAATAGTGGACTTCGCCAGGATCGCTGCGCGCACCTCCTCTGCCCAGAGCTGCGGCGTGTATCTCTCGCGATGACCGCTGTCGCCATGGCCGCTCTGGTCGATAGCGGTCGCTGGAATGGTGGGATCGAGGAAGTTCATTGTGCGATTCCACCAGGTGCGATGGGCTCGAGATCCATGGATCAGAAAGAGCGATTCGGCGTCGCGAAGTAATCCCGGCCAGTGACGGACAGCGATAGCGCAACCATCCACATCGATCGTGCTATCAGCATGACCTCGGATCTCGGCCGGGGGTTCGGAGAGTCCGAGTGAAGTCCGTGAAGTGGATGAGACTGTGATTCGGCCGCCCTCGGGGTCACGTATGCCCAAGCGACCGGCCTCCTCCTGAACGATCCCGGATGCGAGTGCCAAACGCCGTGCTGTCGCGGCGAGGTCGGACACCACCACCTCGAGCGGCTCGCCCGACATGTCGGGACCATCGTCGTGACGTTCGATCTCAATGAACTGATCGTCGAGCCGCATGACCACGAATTCGTGGGGCAGGTATGGGATTCGCAGCAGACCTCTCGCTCTGGTCATAGTGAGGTACTCCACCGCGTCATGATCGGTCATCACCGGCCGGAAGTCGAAAGCCTCCCGGTAGAACAGGGCGAGCGATTCGACCGCGCGCGACCGCACCCTACTGAGCGCGAATCGCGGCTGCCCGGTCATCCGAAGATCAACCCAGCCGCCGCCTCCGCTCGAGACATGGTCTCATCGAGCGGTAGTGAACGAAATTCCAACACAATGCGTTCACAGCCTGCCTCGACGTAAGCGTCGGTCAGGTCGGGAAGGGACGCCACATCAAGTGCAGCAACGTCTAATCGTACCGAGCGCCGCACCGCGCGACCGGCCTGCTCGTCGAGCGTGGCGCCGAGCCGCACCAGTTCATCGGGTGATATGTCGTGTGGATGCCAGAAATCTGCAAAGCGTGCGGCGCGACGCAACGCGGCCGGGGACTGGCCGCCGACCCAGATCGGTAGGGCTGGCTGTTGGGCCGGCGCCGGCTCGAAGGATACGTGTTTGAAGGAGTAGAACTCCCCTGCGAACTCGATCGGCCCACCGCCCCAACACAGCCGCATGATCTCGAGGCACTCGTCGCTTGCGCGCCCCCTGGCGTCGAACAACCGCTCGACGCCGAGGGCACGGAACTCGACTCGGCTCCAGCCGGTGCCGACTCCGAGATCCACCCGACCCTGCGAGAGCACGTCAACAGTGGCAACCATCTTGGCGAGCAGCACGGGGTCGCGGTGAGGCAGGACGATTATGCCCGTTCCGATTCTGATGCGCTTCGTCTTCGCGGCGAGCCACGTCAGGGTTGTCATCGCCTCCAGCCAGTGGGGGTCATAAACACCCTCCATCGACCGTGTTCCCACGACGTGATCCGTAATCCAGATCGAGTCGTAGCCCCACGATTCAGCTTCGGCCGGGAACACTTGCAGCACGTGAGATGCCCCCTCGAGCTGGTTGGGAAAGGCGATCCCGACCGGCCTAGTCATCCAGCACCAAAAGGTGCTTTTGTACTTTTCCCATACCGTTGCGAGGGAGCGAATCGACCTCGGTGAGAAACTCGGGGATCTTGTACCTCGCCACCTTGCGTTCGTCGAAATACCGGCGGATGTCTTCCAGGTCGATCGGACCTGCCGAGGGCCGGCGCACGATGAAGGCGTGTGCCCGCTCCCCGAATTTCACGTCCCCCACACCGACTACAGCGGCCTCGGAGATCGACGGATGCTCTATCAAAATCTGTTCGACCTCGTTGGTTGAAATGTTCTCGCCGCCCCTGATGATGATCTCCTTGATCCTCCCGGTAATGACCAGCTCGCCAGTCCCGGTCAAGCGACCGACATCCCCCGTCTTGAACCACTCACCATCGACGAACGAGCTGCTGTCACCCGACAGGTAGCCGATGAAGCGCTCCGGGCCGTTGAGCAGCACCTCGCCATCCTCATCGACCCCGACATCCTGGCCATCCGGTCCGACAATTCGGATCAGGGTTCCGTTGAGGGGATGCCCGTCGGACTCAGCACGGATTTCAAGCGGGTCACCCGCATGATGCGTTGTCGCTGTCGGGTATTCGGTCGACCCATAGCCACGAGAGAGCCTCAGCCCAAGAGTGGCGGCCCGATAGACGAGTTCGCGACCGACTCTTCCGCCGCCCGACTCAATCGTGCGAAGCGTGTCAAGTCCGGCACCGCGCCGCTCGCGCTCGTCGAGCAGCGTCTGGATGAAATAGGGAGACGTGCCCGTTCCAGTCGCGCCATAGCGGTCAATCGCATCCATGGCGACCGGCGCGTTCCAGCTATTCAGCTGGGTCATGTCCCTTCCCAGGCTCACGCTAATAAACAGCCCTACGATGCCGCCGATATGTCCGAGCGGGAACGGCTGGAGCAGGTGCCCGTCATAGAGAACATCTAATTGGTCAGCGAAGTCATAGACCTCCGCCAGAATCGTGGCGTAGCTGTGCATCACCCCTTTGGGCTTTCCGGTCGTTCCGGACGAAAAGAGCACGAATCCTACTTCGCCTTCTGTGACCCCTGACCAGTCGACCTCTCTGGCCGGTTCACCTGACGCGGGAAGCGCGAAGGCAGGATCATCGAAGAGGTCGCCGATGCCACCGGTGATCACCCCCGTCCCTCGATCACGCGCAAGGGCGAGGTGCATCGAAATGTCGCGTCCTCGTATGGTCGACTCGGCCAGGAGGGCGCGCACTCCTCCCAGCGACATGATCACGTCCACGTCGGAGTCTCCGAGCAATGAGACGAGAGGAACGGCGACGAATCCCGCGAGCGCGCAGGCAATGATTCCCTCGCTGACCGCGCGCGATCCACCCCCTCCGCGGATCGCCACAAGATCACCGCGCTTCAAGGTCGTACCCAGAAGCCGGTACGAGAGTGTGCGGGCCGATGACATGAAATCGCCAAGCGTCGTCTCGTCGGTACGCCCGTCGTCTCCGACGAAGTTCATCGCGGTACCCGGTGCGCGCAGCTCCATCTCTGTAGCGAGCGCTATGAGCTTGGGAAGTTCCTCGTTGCCGATGGGATCGTTCACAGCCCCTCCGAGGGTCGGATTACGTCATCGCCGAAGCGCATAAGTTCCTCACGAATTCCACTCTCATCCCGTGCGTGTACCGGCACAGTGAGCTGGTGTACACCCTGGTCGGCGTACCATTTGGCTTCCTCGGCGGTATTCGCACCGCCGGACGTCACCTCGATCGCGTCAGCGTCTCGTCCAGCCTCCGCGGCTGATGCGCGCATGACAGAGAGCAATTCGGGTAGTTCTCGCTTCACGCGTTCGGTCGGCCACATTGCGGGGAAGAAGCCATCCCCAAGCCTGCCAGCTCGACGAGCTGCGACCACTGAGTCCCCTCCGATATGGACGGGAACGTAACCGCGCTTCGGCTTCGGGTAGGACTTGAGCGGAGCAAACGAGTAGTGCGCACCGCTGTAGCTGGCGACGTCGTTCCCCCAGATCGCGCGCATCGCTTCGATGGATTCGTCCGTTCTTTTTCCCCGGTTGGAGAATTCGACGCCGACCGCGTCGAATTCCTCTTTGAACCAGCCGACACCCACGCCCAGGACGAAACGACCGTCAGACATCTTGTCGAGCGTCGCGGTGCGCTTGGACAACACGACCGGATTGTGCTGGGGCAGGATCAGAATTCCTGTGCCCAGACGGATCCTCTTAGTGACCGCCGCCACGTAGGCCAGCCAGATGAGCGGGTCGGGATAATCCTTATCGCCGCTGTGCAGCTTGCCATCTTCAGAGAATCCGTAGGAGGAGTCATACTCGGTGGGCACGACCACGTGCTCCGGAGACCAGAGGGTGCTGAATCCTGCCTCTTCCGCAATCGTCGCGACCATTGCCGCTCGATCCGGCTCAGGAAATTTGGTGCTCGTGAAAACGACGCTCCACTTCATCGCGCAACTCCTTTGTCGATCACGGAACTGCATTGCTACACACAACGCTTATCTAACTATGTACTATATGAGAAAGTGCGTTGGTCGTCGAGTTGATGGACCATGCAACAGCCATTGGACTCGCAAAGGAGCGCAACTTGGCACTCGATCCTCGGCTTGCGACATCCATGGTCCTGCCGGTCGTGTGCGCACCGATGACCGCAGTGACCGGCCCAGAGCTGGTGATCCAATGTTGCCTCGCCGGGATCATGGCCGTACTCCCACGACACAACGCACAGTCGGAGCAAGAGTTCGACGAATGGCTGCGCCTGATTCGCCGGTCGCTGGACGCTCATCGGGAAGAGCATCCTGATGCACGAGTCGGCCCTGTCGCGGTTAATTTCGCTCGTCGCGGTGACGAGCGGGAGCTGAGGCGCGACCTTGAATCGTGCGGCCGTTATGGCGTGAGCGTGATCGTGAGTGCGATGGGCGATCCGAGCGAACTTGTCAGCGTCGTGCACGGCTGGGGTGGGATCGTTTACCACGACGCGACGAGCATTCGGTTCGCCGAGAAGGCCATGGCAGCCAAAGTCGACGGGATCACCTGCATCGTGGCTGGCGGCGGGGGGCACTCCGGACTCCTGAGCCCATTGGTATTCGTTCCGCAGGTTCGAAAGATGTTCGACGGCACGATTCTCATGGCGGGTGCGCTGACTTCCGGGGCCGCGGTTAGGGCCGCTGAGATTCTCGGCGCCGATCTCGCATATATGGGCACCCGCTTTATCGCGACACGCGAGTCGAGCGTGTCAGACGACTATCGGGATCTTCTTGTCGAATCCACGTCGACGGACTTGCGATACACGAGCAATATCTCAGCGATCCCCGCGAACTGGCTGAGCGGGTCTCTTCGGAACGTCGGGCTAGACCCGGACGCCCTTCCCGTATCGGCCGGCCGGGGTGATTACCGGCACCTGCCTGATGGCGTCCGACCGTGGAAGGACATCTGGAGCGCCGGTCAAGGCATCGACCTGATCGACGATCTACCGGCGGTGCGGGAGCTCGTCGCACGAATTGAGGTTGAGTATCGTGAAGCGGTTGCCAGACCCGCCTTCGGACACGGAGTGAACGCATGGGTATGATCGACGACCTGGTGGCCGGCGAGTCGGTCGGACTGGTTACTCGCACGATCGGAACGACCCGGCTTCTCATCCTCAACGAACCCCGCCGTCACAATCCGCTTTCGATTGCCGTCCGCACTGCCCTCAGCCCAGAACTGGCCAACGCCTCAGAAGACCCTGCGGTTCGCGCGATCATCATCACCGGCGCCGGTGGCACCTTCTGTTCCGGGCTCGATATCGCAGAACGCACGGGCCCCAGCCAACGTGTCCTCGTTCGTCCACATCCCGGACAGGCAGCTCTGGCTGCAACCGTTCCCGTCATCGCAGCGGTCGATGGGGTGTGTATGACAGGCGGACTGGAACTCGCCCTCAGCTGCACCTTCATCATCGCGAGCAATCGAGCTCGCTTCGCCGACACACACGCGCGCGCCTCGCTGCTTCCGAGCTGGGGAATGACGGCGTTGCTTCCTCGGGCGATCGGTACCAGGCGGGCAATGCAAATGTCCCTTACGGGCCAGTTCATCGACGCTTCGACCGCTAAGGAGTGGGGGCTGGTCAACGAACTGACCACTGCCGATGCACTGCTCCCCCGGGCGCTTGCGCTCGCCTCAGACATCGCAGCGTGCGAACGCGAGCCCCTCGCGACGCAGTACGAGCTTCTTAGGCGAACCGAGGGATTGCGCTTGCATGACGCGATCCAGGCCGAAGCCTTCGAGGCCGAACGGTGGGCGAGCAGACCCCACTGACCCGCTCAACGCATGAACGCGCCGCCGCTGACTACGATGGTCTCGCCGGTCGCGAACGGAAGCGGGTTATCTCCAGCAAGAGCCCACACCCACGCCGCTATGTCGGCGGGCTGACCGAGCACGCCAAGCGGCACCGAGCCTACGAATTCCGTGATGTCACCGCCGCCCGTCGATCCCTCGGTCTGTATCGGGCCGGGAGCGATGGCGTTGACTCGGATGTCGTCGGGAGCCAACTCGAAGGCCATAGACCTGGTCAGCGACACCACAGCTGCCTTTGACGCCTTGTAGAGAACGCGTTTGCCATCTCCGGCTGCGAACGCACCCGTCGACGCAAAATTGACTACTGCGGCGGGCTTGTCTGCTCGCCGCAGGTAGGGCACTGCAGCGTTCGTTACGAGCAGGGTTCCCAAAACGTTCACGTCGAAGGTCGTCCGATAGCCGGCTTCGGTGAAGTCCAGAAACGATGACGGCGGGTAGATGCCGGCGACATTCACGCAGGCTGAGAGAACGTTCGTGCCGGCGCCCTCGAGAGCCACACCGATAGCATCGCCGTTCGTCACGTCCACTTCTGCCCGAGCGACGGCAACCTCCGCACCCCAAGCGCTATCGAGACGACCCGCATCGCGATCGATTGCCAGCACCCGCCATCCCTCCTCGACGAACCGAGCCACAACTCCGTGCCCGATTCCCGATGCCGCGCCCGTCACCAGCGCCCACTTCTCGGTCACGAGACCGGCTCCCCAGCCAGCGCCTCGACCAGGGCGCGTTCATGCCATGCCGGGGATCCGAGGAGGAGCTCGTTCGCTTTGGCCCGCCTGATGTACAGGTGGAGCACATGCTCCCAGGTGAAGCCGATTCCGCCGTGCACTTGCTGCGCCTGGCTAGTAACCCACGAGGCGGCACGGCCACCGACCGACTTTGCGGTGTGGATCGATTCCAGCACTTCACTGCCGTTGTCGATCGATTCGGCCGCGCCCGCGACCGCGGCCGTCGCACACTGAAGTTCGATGTACATGTCCGCGAGCCGATGCTTGATCGCCTGGAAACTCCCGATGGTGCGATCGAACTGTTTACGCTCCTTCGAATAGGCGAGAGTCATGTCGAAGGCCGCCCGCGCCACCCCGAGAGACTCTGCCGCCTGCATGACGACTGCCGTGGTGAACAGGTCGATTGCCGCCTGGCGGTCATCGATACTAGCGACGACGACCGACGAGTCGAAGCCCACATCAGAGAAGCTGCGCACCAGGTCCATGGTCTCGACGGCTGATGTCTTCGTCATGGCATCCACCAGGACCAGGTCGAGACCGGAATCCGAGGGAACAAGCAGGTAGGAGCCCGGCCGAGCGTCCGCAACGAGATGGGCCGAGTTCGTTCTCTCACCGAGAGAAGTCGGATCGAACCCCATCGGGTAGGTGACAGTCGCGCCGGCCACGATCGATTCCAGCACCTCGGGGTGGCTCTCGAGGACGCCGTAGCGGGCGAGGACGAAGGTTCCTGCAATTGTCGTCACCAGGGGGGCGCCCTGCAGAGCACGCCCCGCTTCTTCGGCGACAACCACCAGATCGGCGAGGCCACCCCCGCCGCCATCGAGATTTTCGGGCACCGCCAGCAAGGCCCAGCCCTGCTCCACGAGAGCCGACCAGAGGTCGTCGTCGAAGTCCGAACCCTCAACGAGGTACCTGCGCAGTCGGTCCACCGGTGCGCGCTTGGCGAAGAAGTCCCTGCACACCGCACGGAACTCGTCGCGTTCCTCAAGATCCATCGGCATGATTATTTCGACCTTTCCGGCCGTGGCTCACGAGGAAGCCCCAAACCGTTTTCGGCGATCAGGTTGCGCATGATCTCGTTCGAACCGGCCGAGATCGTGAAGCCTCGTGCCCACAGATACGCCTCCTGCCAGTGTCCGTCGTCCACGCGGGAAGCGGGCCCGGCAATGATTCCGTCCGCGCCCTGCAGTTCTACGCCGAAGGTGGCGAGAGCCAGGTTCGTCTCGCTGAAGACCACCTTCACGATCGCGGCATCCACCGGCCCGCTCGTTCCGG
The DNA here is from genome assembly GCA_025463565.1 of Microbacteriaceae bacterium. Lineage (GTDB taxonomy): Bacteria > Actinomycetota > Actinomycetes > Actinomycetales > Microbacteriaceae > Lacisediminihabitans. The sequence continues at coordinate 39,605 of JAODAT010000143.1, read as the reverse complement.
TCGCTGCACGCAGCACGCCTTCCATTCCGAGGAGATCGGTGACGCGAGCTCGGGCTGTGAGTTCGCCAAGGCGCCGGCTTACGTCGTCACCCGACAACGGGACTGTGCCGTCCGCCCTGCTCCGTTGCACCAGCTCGAGCAATCGAGCTGCCGAATCCACGACAGAATCCTCGCGAAGACTCAGCGCACGCTCGTGGGCCAGGGCAGACCGAGTTATCTCCCAGCCCTGACCGGGACTGCCGATGATGTTGTCCCGCGGAATGCGAACCGAGTCGAAGAACACTTCGTTGAAGTCGGTGGCACCCGTCACCTCGCGCAGCGGCCGAACATCGATTCCCGGTGAATGCATGTCGATGATGAAGGCGCTGATGCCGGCGTGCTTCGAGACGGTCTGATCAGTCCGTGCGAGCAAGAAGCCGAAGTCGGAGAGATGACCGTGGGTGGTCCACACTTTCTGGCCGGTGATGACCCATTCATCGCCGACGAGTTCGGCGCGCGTGCGCAGCGCTGCAAGGTCGCTCCCGGCGTCCGGCTCGCTGAACAGCTGGCACCACATGTCTGTGAAACTGCGGATCCTCGGAAGGTAGAAGGCTTTTTGCTCGTCGGCGCCGAATTCGAGCAACGCCCGGGCGATCAGGTTGAAAGCCCCAACAGGTCGTGGCACTCCGGCGTCCGCGAGCTCGAGGTCGACGACGTAGTCTTTCAGCGGATCCGGGACACCGGTACCGCCCCATTCCTCGGGCCAGTCGAAACCGACGAATCCGTTGTCAAATAGTCCGGCGCACCAAGCCTTGAACTCGGCCATGTCTTCGGGCTGCGGACTTCTGCTTCCCGGCAGGCGCGGGATCGAGGGTCGATTGTGCCCGATATAGCTACGCAGGCCGTCGCGAAAGCTCACGAGCGAGTCGTCGAGTTGCAACTGCATGTCTCAGTGGTTCCTATCGTGCGGGTAGAAGGTCGGCGACAGTAGTGAGCACCGAGCGGTATTCAGAAAGCAGCTGCGCGCAGAGCTCGTCGACCGAGAGCACGGTGTCGATGGACCCGACCCCCTGGCCCGCAGACCACACGTTCTTCCACGGTCGCACCCCTGAGCCGACCTCATGCGCCTCGAGGTCGGGAATCCGCTCGGGGTCCCATCCGCTCGCGACAATGCTCTGTCGGAGGTAGTTCGCATGGGACACGCTGAACTTATCGGTGTACATGATGTCGGCCGCCTCCGCGTCGACGATCATCTGCTTGTGCTCGATCGGTACATCGCTTTCCGAGGTCGCGAGAAAACGAGTGCCCATGTACCCGAGATCGGCACCGAGCGCGCGTGCAGCCACGATGTCAGCGCCACGCGTGATCGCCCCGGAGAGAATGATGGTGCCATCGAACATGGCCCTGATCTCGGGAACAAGTGCGAATGGGCTCAGCATGCCGCCGTGTCCACCAGCACCCGCGCAGACAGCGATTATCCCATCGACCCCGGCATCCACAGCCTTACGAGCGTGGCGCAGGTTCGCGACGTCGTGAAACACCAGACCCCCGTAGGAGTGCACCGCGTCGACCAGTCGCGATGCCGCGCCCAGCGAGGTGATCACCAGGGGAACACGGTGGGAGACGGTGACCTCGAGGTCGGCATCCAGTCTTTGGTTCGAGGAGTGCACGATCAAGTTCACTCCGTAGGGAGCGGGTGGCCGCGTGTCCCGCCAGGACCTCTTCTCAAAGAGAGCCATCTCGATCTCGGTGAGCCATTCGTCGTAACCCTCGGTGGTTCGCTGATTGAGCGCGGGGAAAGTCCCGACGACTCCATTCCGGCACGCGGCGACGACGAGCTTCGGAGACGATGCGAGGAACATCGGTGCGGCAATGAGCGGCATCGTCAGCGCGTCGTTCCAGGACTCAGGGATCGCCATCAGACCGCCCACACGGCGTCGAGAAGATCCGCGGGGATCTGCTCGGATGGCCTCCCGACAAACGACGGCGGTCGCTTTTCGAGAAAGGCCGCAACACCTTCCGCAGCGTCCGGTGTCGCAGATAGCCAGGGCACCACGACAGACTCGAGCGCATGCGCGCGCTCGGCCGCCCCTCTCGCCAGCTGTCCCCAGACCAGTTCGCGGGTGAGCGCCACGGAGAGGGGTGCAGTTCGGTCGGCAATCAGCCGGGCAATCTCATATGCTCGCTCGAGTAGACGCTCAGGCGAAACCACTTCTGTCGCCAGGCCTCCCGCCAGGGCCTCTGCCGCATCGAACACCCGACCGGTCAGCAGCCACGCGAGTGCCCGCGTCGGACCAACGATCAGCGGCAGCAGCCACGATGAACATCCTTCCGGGCCGATCCCGCGCTGTGCATAGACGAAACCGAATCTCGCGGATTCCGAGACGACTCGAAAATCCATCGCCAGTGTCATGGCGGCGCCAATGCCCGCGGCCGGCCCGTTGATCGCACCGATGATCGGTTTGGTCGAGTCAAGCAAACGCCTGACCAGTATTCCTCCACCGTCACGGTATGGGCCATCATCTACGGGCGGCACGAATGACGCTGTCCCCTTGGACATATCCGCACCGGCGCAGAAACCCCTGCCGGCGCCGGTGACGATGATCGCGCGCACTGAGTCATCCGCGTCCGCCCGGTCGATTGCTGCCATGATTCCGGAACGCATGGTCGGATTCATGGCATTGAGCGCCGCCGGATTGTCGAGAGTGACCACCATCACGCCGGCATCAATTTCGACGTGAAGGTAATCAGCCACTGTAGGTGTTGCCCATGAAAGCAGCCGCGATACGTCCCCGGATGGTCGGGTCGTCGCTGGCACCGGTAAATACGTTGCGGCCAAGATTGATGACGGTAACCGTGTCGGCACAGGCCAGGGCGAATTCGACCGACTGCTCGACCAGGAGAATTCCGATACCTTCGGATCGAAGCTGCTTGATGATGTCGAGGATCTGGGCGGTGATCGTCGGTGCAAGTCCCGCTGAAGGCTCGTCGAGCATCAGCACTCTCGGGGCCGACATGAGCACCTGACCGATAGCGAGCATCTGCTGCTGGCCGCCGCTGAGGCTACCTGCAAGCGAGTTCCGCTTCGCCTGCAGCATCGGGAAGCGCTCGTACATCGCTTCCTTACGCGACTCGAGTTCAGCGCGCCTGAGTCTGGCCGAGTACGCGCCCATCACAAGGTTCTGGTCAACGCTGATTCCCTTGAAGACCCGCTTGCCCTCCTGCACCAGTCCCACACCCAAACCTGCCCTGTGCGGGGCCTTCACCGTGGAAAGCTCGCGGCTATCCAGCCGGATGGAACCCTTCATTGTCGGCAGAAGGCCGGCAATGCAGTGCAGTGTGGTTGTCTTGCCGGCACCATTACGACCGAGCAGCGCGGTGACCGATCCCGCGTCGACCGAGAGATCGACGCCGTGTACCGCGACGACGTCACGGTACCCCGTGACGAGGCCCTCGATCTCGAGAATCACGATCTCTCCTTCTTCGCCCCAAGGTTCGTGCCACTGATACCCGCGCCCTCGCCAAGATAGCTCGCAAGCACTTCAGGGTGGGAGGCGATCTCGTCAGGCGTCCCTTCCGCAAGCAACTTGCCGTCGGCAAGCACGACCACGCGGTCGGCGAGGATGCGCACGAGTTCGAAATTGTGCTCAACGAGCAGCACGGTCGCGCCGAGGTCCCTCATGAGCCGTACGGCCGAAAGCAGTTCCTGGATCTCGCTCTCGTCGAGTCCCGATGCCACTTCGTCGAGTAGGAGTGCACTCCGCTGTCCGACAAGTACTCGGGCGAGTTCGAGAATGCGCCGGGTGCCGAGGGGAAGCGAGGATGCGTCGTTAGCGAGGTACGGGGTGAGGCCCAACGCAGATGCGACCGACGTGAGCCGTTCATTGTCTCGTTTCACCATCCGTCGATAGCCGGGGGTGCGGAACGCCGACCCAAGCGGTGAGGCGGAAGAACTGCCGAGTCGACCGCTGAGGATGGCATCGGCGACGCTCACATACTCCGGGATCTGGGGCGTCTGAAAGGTTCGCCCCACTCCAGCCCGGCTCACGCGATGAGGCGCAAGACCGGTGATCGCTTGATCGCCGAGGACAACCTGTCCGGAGTCGGCCTTGTAGAACCCGCTGATGACATTGAGCATCGTGGTCTTGCCCGAGCCGTTGGGCCCGATCAGCGCGGTGATTTGACCGGGCTCAGCGCGCAGGCTCACGTCGGTGAGTGCAGCGTTCCCCCCGAAGGACTTCGAGATGGATGTCACGACCAGCGCACGATGCGGAACCTGGTCCAGGACCGCGGCCGTCTGAGAGAAGGTTGCTGTTGTGATTTCGGTCGACTCGGTGCGCTTTCGGTTCCGTGTGAAGAACTTCACCAACCACTTGAGTCCCCGGGACAGATACGGTGTCACACCGTCTGATAGGACGACGCCCGCGACAACAAGCAGCACACCGTACGCCACGGTCGCATAGATCTGGAATGCGCCGACCTCCAGCTGGATGATTTCCAGGATCGCAACACCCAGGAACACGCCAAAGATGCTGCGCGGGCCGCCCACGATCGACGCCGCAAGGATGAGGATGGTAAGCGTCAGCGAGAAAGAATCTGGGGCGATGAATCCGTCAAGGTAGGAGAAGAGCATGCCCCCTAGCCCGGCCGGGATTGCAGCAACGGCGTATGCGGTCAGCTTCGATTGGAATGGCCATACCCCGAGGGACGACGCCAGCGTCGGGCTCGAGCGCAACACCAGTAGGGAAACACCGAAGCGGCCCTTCACCATGTTGTAGAACACCAGGAACCATGCCGATGTGACCACGATGACCAGTATGTAGAAACCATTCTGGTCCAGAGGTACACCGAAGATCATCGGGAGGGGGATGCCAGCGAGTCCCGAGAATCCACCCAGCAGAGGGCCGAACAAGTTGACGACCGATGGTACGAGCACGACCAGGAAGAACGAAATCATCGCGAGAGTCCAACCACCTAATCGCAGCCCAGGGATGCCCGTGATTAGTCCGACGAGGAACGCCGCAACGGCGGCGAGGATGGCGACGACGATGACGTCGTTCAGAATGTATTTGGCAATGTATCCCGCAACGTATGCGCCGACGGCGTAGACCGCCGCCTGCCCAAGGGCCAATTCACCGCCGTATCCCCAACTGAGATTGAGGCCGCTGGTGACGAGGCTCACCATCGCGACGATGACCACCAGGCGGATGAGAGTCGATGTGAGGCCCACCCAGGGGCCAAGACACACCAGGGCAGTGGCGATCACCCAGATGAGATAGCGGTTTGATAGCGCTCTACCTAGTCGAGCCGACATCAGACTGTCCTCAGCGCTCTCTGCCCGATAATGCCGCTCGGGCGCAGGAACACGAACAGTAGGAACAGTACGAACACGAATAGGTCCTGGAACTCTCCGCCGACATATCGTGCCGCCAGCGCTTCGATGATCCCTACGGCAAAACCGCCGACAAGCGCGCCAAGGTTGCTGCCGATTCCGCCGATGGTGAGCGCGAAGAATCCTTTGATTGCGAGAGTCAGGGGCGCGCCGACGTCAGCAAAGGTCTGGTTCCCGACTACGGGGGCGATAAGCGCCGCGTAGCCCAGTGCAAATGCGAATGCGATGACGGCGATCCTGCGGGAGTCAACCCCGCGCAGGATCGCCGCCGTGCGATCTTGGTTGAGCGCCGTGGCAGCGAGCCCCAGGCGAGTGTGTCTCAGCACGAAGTACAGGACGACTGCGGCGACAGAGGCAGCGCCCACGAGAAGCACGTCGTTCCAGGTGACGATAGCCCCGAGGAATTGGAACCCGCCGTCCACAACCGGCTTCACCGGCAACGGGTTGGTGCCCCAGATCACTGTGATCAGTCCTGTGAGAACGGTGCCGACGCCGAGGGTGGTGATCAGTTCCGCGTGGCGGCCGATCGGGAGCGGGCGGATGGCCACCCGCTCCTCGATCACACCGAGCACCGCGAAGATCGCGATCGTCACCACGAGGCCGATTACAGACGGAAGACTGAACCCCGTCACGACCAACCAGGCGAAGACTCCCAGCATCACGAAGTTCGCGAAAGCGAAGTTGATCACTCCAGCTGCGAGATACGTGATGTTGTAGCCGATTGCAATCAGCGCGTAGATTGCGCCAACTGACAAGCCTGAAATAAGTATGGTCATGTCGGGCCACGCCTTCTTTGGTCGGTTCCGCTCTCGTCGTCGAACTTATCCGTTTACCTTGAACATGCCATCGATCATCGGCCCGACGGGCTCGATCAGGTAGTCCTTCGGGTCCGGAACCGGAAAGTGGGTCTGGGAGTTGAACTTGATAGTCCAGCCCGTTACCCACGTCGAGGGAGCTTCATTGAGCTTGTACATCTGGGCGACTACGTCGTTGATATTCGTCGACTTGGAACGCTCATATGCCAGGGCCACTCCACGAAGTTCGTCAGCGGGCAGTGCGCCCGGAACGATGGAGGAGGTCACGGGCGAGATCGCCTTGAAGTTTGCCGCGAAGGGCGCACTCTGCTGGCTCGGCGACTTGTATGCCTGGTAGCTCGGGAAGATCATCTTCACGTTCTTGAGCGCGTCGGCCGTGGCGAAGCTCGACGGGCCGAGGCCGGTCGATGTCGCGCCGAATCCGAGGATTACCGGGATGTTTGCAACGTTGGCCTTGGCGCGTGAGGCGAGTAGCGGAGCGCAGTCCGCGCCGAAGCAGTCGGCGTAAATCACATCCGGCTTGGATGCTGCAGCGGTCTGCCACTGCACGGTGAGGTCAGTCGCCGTGTCGTTGTAGCGGGTCGACGAGGTGAGCTCCGACGACGACAGGTTTGCGGCGAGCGCGGTCTGGATGCCGTCGCCGAACGCGTCCTGCGGGATCAAGGCTGAGACCTTGGTGAGCTTGTTCTTTTTCAGGTAGGCCGGCAAGGTGACGAGCGCCCCGGTACCGGTGACCGAGAACCCGAAGTGGTACGGGTACGACTTCGGGTCATTGAGAGCGGGCGAGTTCGAGCTGCCGACGGACAGGATCTGGTCGCGGGTCAGCACGGGCAGCATGGCCTGGGTCTCACCACTCGACAGACCCGCAAAGACCAGGTCCGGCTTCGCGCCGCCAGCGATCAGCTGCTGGAGCACGGTCACGGCCTGCGTCGGGTCTCCCTTGGAGTCACCGCTCTCGATCGTGATCTTGCGGCCGCCGACACCGCCGGTCTTATTGAGCCGGGCCGCCGCCGCCTTGAATGAGGTGAGCGCCAGCTGGGATGCAGACTGGGTGGGGCCGGTGAGACCGGTGACCACAAGCACGCGGAACGGTGCCTTCGATGAGCTGGAACTTGCGCTCGGGCTGGAATTGGAAGCAGCGGAGCAACCAGTGAGGCCGAGGAGGCCTACGACCAGTGCTGCTCCGACGATGTGCAGGCGTCTCATTTTTTTACTCTCCTTTGAGTGAATGGCTGTGTGCCTCATAACTTACTAAGAGCACTATGGCATATATGGTGGGTGCTCACAATACGGTCTCGCTCGCTTTCAGCGAATCGACATTTCGAGCGAACTCTCGCAAGCTGAACTCTTTCGCGCGGGCGGCCAAGGGGGTGAGTAGCGCGCTCCAGAGCGACGGCTCTGTCCCGAGGATCTTGCGCAACGCGAGGTGATCGCGGGATGCGTTGACCGAGTCACCACCGAGAAGCCGGCCATCAAGGAAGGCAAGAACGGTGAATGCGCCGTCCTCGCGGTTCCCAACCACGACCGTCTCGTCGAACCCGGTTGTGAGGCCTGCAGTCTGTATGCGCATCTCGGCCTGGTCACTCCAGAACCATGGCACGCTGACGTATGGCTCCCGTTTTCCCGTCGCGATGGCTCGCGCCACGTGGCGGGCCTGGTCGGTAGCATTCTGCACGGACTCCAGGCGCACGACCCCGGCCGTGAATACCGAGGGATACGAGGCGCAGTCTCCGATCGCCCAGATGTGCGGGTCGGAGGTTGCAAGTGTTCTATCGACGAGGATGCCGTTTGCGACTTCGAGGCCAGCGCTCTCAGCCAGGTCCGTTCCTGGAATCACACCGATGCCGTAGACGACCACATCGGTAGCGAGCTCTCGACCGTCCCCCAGGACGACGACGGCAACCCGGCCCCCCTCCCCCCGCAGACCCTTCACCGGCGTATTGAGCAACACGTCTATTCCGAGCGCTCGCTGGTGAGCCGCAACATACGCCGCCGACTCCGGCAGGCCAGTGCGGGACATCAACTGGGGAAGTGCTTCGACCAAGGTCACCGTGCATCCAAAAACCGATGCCGCGACCGCGGCCACTTCCAGCCCGATGAACCCGCCCCCGATGACCACTACTCGGTCGGCCTCCTGCAGCCGAGCCCGCAATTGGACCGCATCGTCGATAGTACGCAGCCCTGTGACGCCGTCGAGATCTACGCCGTCGAAAGGGAGAGGTCGCACCCGAGCACCCGTGGCGATCACGAGTTCGTCGAACTCGACCTCGTCGCCGCCTTCGAGCTCGAGCGTGTGGTTCAGCCGATCAAGGGCGATAACCCGGGTATCAAGGATCAAATCGATCTTTTGGTCCGCGTAAACCGATTGGGCCCGGAGCACGAGATCCTCGGTGGCCTCGACTCCCGTGAGAAAGGCCTTCGACAGCGGCGGACGGTCGTAGGGGATCGAGGGCTCGTCGCCGAACACTGCGATCGTTCCGGCGAATCCCTCATCCCTGAGCGAGACGGCGCACTGGCTTCCTGCCTTGCCGGCTCCGATAATGACAACGTCGAACTTCACGCGGGCCACGTCAGTTCTGTGCTTCCGGGGTCTCAACGACCAATCCGTCAAGCGGTTCGTCCATGATGATCTGACAGCTCAAGCGGCTGTTGTCTCGGCGGGGAGAGGCCGCGAATTCCAGCATCTCATCCTCGTCCTCTGATCGCTCTGATGCGAGGTTGACGGGCTTCAATACGTAAACGTGGCAAGTGGCGCACATGAGTTCACCGCCGCATTCTCCGACGATTCCCTTGACACCCTTCGTGACCGCTGTGCGCATGACGCTGACGCCGTCCTGCGCATCGACGACGTCCTCAGTCCCATCGGCGTGGAGATAGGTCACCTTAGGCACGGGCGCCCTCCCGGCGTTCACAGAGGTTCATCGGGCCGAGAACGAGAGTGTCATGCTCGTCGAACCGCCGAGCATCTCGGCCGGATGCGGACCACGGTCACGGTCCGTCACCGTCACCTCGGTCATCCGGTTGCTCATCAGCGTCAATCCTTCTTCGATGAGAAGACGGGCGAGCGGTTGACCGAGGCAACGGTGGACGCCCCAGCCGAACGGCAGTCGCGACTCATCGTTGACCCGGGTGATATCGAAGCGGTCGGGATCGGTGAACTTCTCCGGATCACGGCTCGCGGCGAGCAGGTTCAGAAGAATGCGAGTTCCCTTCGGGTACTCACGCCCGCCGAGCACCGTGTCGTCCTGCACGATGCGCACAACAAACTGGGTGACCGGAGAGAACCGCAGCGACTCGTTGATCATGTCGCCAAGCTCATCAGGGTGCTGGTAAAGCTCCTCCCACAGGCCGGCCTTCACGATGTCGTGAATCGCCGAGGCGAACTGTTTAGTCGTTGTTCCCATGCCCGCGAAGATCAGGTTCACCAGATTGCCGATCAGCTCATCCTCGCTGAGCTTGTTCTCGACCTCCTGCGCCGCCAACAGGGCGCTCACGAAATCGTCCTGTGGCTCGGCACGGCGCGCCTCAACGAGCCTGCGCACATAGGACTTGAGTTCTTCAAGGGCTACCTCCAGTCGAGGGAACCCTGGAGCCATCGGCACGGCCGCCAGCAGGTGCAATTCGTGTGCCGCTTCAGCGAATCCGGGAATGTCTTCGCGGGGAATGCCGATCATTGCCGACATGACCCGGATCGGGTAGTACTCCGTCAACTGCCGGATGATGTCAACCTCGCCATCACCGATCCAGGTCTCGAGCATCTCGGTCGCCGTGCGGCGAGCCTCGGCGCGTTGGGCCTCTATGTTGCGGAACGAGAAGGCCTTGAGCATCAGGCGACGGATTGGATCATGTCTCGTACGCGCCATCGTCGATAGCAGACCGTTGTTCACGAACCAGATCACCGACTCACCCGCGCCTAGACGCTCGTAGTGGTCAGGACCGGCCGTATCGAGTTTGTCGTCGAGAAAGGCGTCAGAGATGAGGGAGTACGAGAGGAACTCGTATCCGCGTTTGCTCTTGGCCACGGGGCCTCGAGCCAGAGCCTCAGCGAGTACTTTGCGCGGGTTATCCGCGAAGGCGTCTCCTCGAAGGTCGACGGGAGGAACTCCTTCATCGGCTGTCAGGACTTCACCGGCCTGGGACATGTCATTTTCCTTTCCGCGCTCATCGCGGGATAAAGGTGGCTTAGTTATCTCAGTTATACTTGAGGAAAATCGGTTGGTCAAACTTCGAGCATGTTGGCCGACGCAAAACCGACAATGTTGCGACCGCGGAGCCCTGATGCATGCGGAGGTCGCCACAGCCGAATAGTCTTTGTCGCAATCACTTAGTTAGATTTGATGTGGATTGTTGTGCGACACAACGCACACGACCGCCTTGGACAGTGGATGGGACTTCATGACCGAGCCGAGTTCGGTTGATACGCGGGTAGCGGGCTACAGCAATGCGGCGCACCGAATTCCAAAGATGGCGGAAGTTATCGCGGCCGAGCTTCGCGCGCGCATTCTTGGTGGGGAACTCAAGCCGGGAGATTCGCTTTTCACCGAATCCGCCTTGATGGAGACGTACGAGGTGTCGCGACCGACACTTCGCGAAGCACTGCGCCTCTTGGAGGCACAGAACCTCCTGACTGTTCGCCGCGGATCGCACAAGGGCCCTGTGGTCAGCCTTCCTGACATCAGCGTTGCCGCTCAGACCGTAGCGATCCAGCTCCAGTTGAGAGACGCGACCCTCGGGGACGTTTACCAATTCCGGGCATTCTTCGAGCCGCACGCGGTGCGGCTGGCGGCAGAGCGCGCAACACCGGCTGACGTCGTCGAGCTGCAGGGCCTCATCGATGATGCTGCGCTCAAACTCGGCAACCCTACTGCGTTCGCGATCGCGAGCTGGCGCATCCACCTCTCGCTGATAAACCTCAGCGGCAACGCGACAATGGGTGTAATCGCCGAGACGCTCCAAAGAATCAGTGAGCAGCATTCGGCACGGTCGATGGAGGTTGCAGCTGATCGCGAAGTGCAGCAGGAACGGGCGCTCAAGGCGCATCGCAGGGTCGTCGAGCTCCTCGCAGCGAACGACGGGCCTGGTGCCGAGTCTTTCTGGTCACGGCACATGACGGTTGTCTCCGATGTCATGGTTCGGGAGAACTCCGACATGCTTATCAGCGGGTTGTTCCGCTGAGTTCGGCCCCAATCGTCAGAAGGTGAGTACGGCCTCTGCCAGCCGATCCCGCGAGCCCAGTTCAAGCCGAATGCCCTCTAGGCGCATCAAGTAAGTGCTGACGCCGAATTCGTGGGCGAGGCCGCGAGCACCCCACAACTGCACGAACTCTGGGCTCAATTCGGCGGCCGTCGACCCGGCGTAGGCGGCAGCCAATGCCATCGCTCGTTCGTCTTCATGGTCCGCGGCGAAGCGCACCATCCATCGGATTGATTCAGCGCTGACCGCATGATTGGCGACGCGGTGACGGAGTGCCTGGAATTGTGCGAGCGGTTTGCCGAATTGTTTCCGACGCTGCAGGTGATTCGAGGTCAGCGTCACCGCTGCGGCGGCGAGTCCGCCCGCCTCGGTCGCGAGCGCAAGCATCCACCGATTGCGGAGCTCAGCTCCCCCGACCACCTGCCCGCCTGCCATCGCGGCGTCGGTAATCCGGCCGACCGGATATCCAGCGCCGCTCGGCACCTCCTCGACATCGACCGGCTCGAGTTGGACAAGGCGCGATTCGTCGCCGTCGAACACTAGCGCGGCGGTCGCGAACGGTGCATATCGGGTGAGGCCGCTTCTGGCTCGATCGACCACGACCAGTGGCCCTTCCACGGAGTTGCCGTTGCCAAGCACGATTGATCTCGATGCCCAGGTCGTTGCGGCGCCGGCCTGTGCCAGACGATCAGAGGCGAGCACGCGGTCCAGTAGAGATAGCGAGTCGATGTCGATGGTCGAGCGCAGTTGTGCGTCGAGTTCGCCGTCATAGGCAAGAGACGTAGCGACCCGCGCCACGCGCTCGCGTCCGCCGCGCGACTCGACAACGGCATCGATTGACGCCAGCAGCGTCGCCTGTCCTTCAGTGGGGCTGAAGTCCATGGTCCTACCTTCCGGGCCCGAGCAATGCCCGGGCAATTGTGTTGAGCTGGACTTCGACGCTGCCGCCGCCGAGACCGGCGATCATCGACGTCTTGAACTGACCATTGCCGGTCGAGAAACGGTAGAGCGACTCATCTTCGAAGAGATCGAGAGCAAGGTCTGCTACCAGGCGTTCGGATCGAACGATCGCAACTCGAGCGAGACTCACCACCAGGTTCTCTTGTAAGCCTTTCTCCCGCGCGTCGATCGCTTGGTACACGAGGACTCTGGCCGCCTCACACGCCGCTTCCGCAGCGACAAATCGTGTGCGCAGCCCGTCTCGTTCCCACCACCCGCGCTTTTTCGCGGTATCCGCCATGCGGCGGGTCACAGCAAGCGCGCGCTCGTAACGCGGTCCGCCAATCCGTTCGTGCGAGAGGGCACGTTTGATCACTTTCCAGCCGTTGTTCTCTTCGCCCAGCATCGTCGAAGCCGGCACCCGCACGTTGTCGAATGTCATCCGGTTGAACTCGTGGATGTCCAGGTCGCTTTCGAACGGAACGATCGTGAAGCCGGGGGTGGCTGTAGGAACCAGGAAAATGGAGACTCCGCTTCCCCTTTCAGCTGACGGGTCGGTGCGGGCGAGCAGGAAACAGAACTCAGCTCCCTGCGCGTACGAGGTCCAGACCTTCTCGCCATTGATCACGTAGTGGTCGCCGTCGCGCACTGCGGTCGTTTGGATGGACGCCAGATCGGTTCCCGCTCCCAGCTCTGAGAACCCTTGGCACCAGAGCACGTCACCGTCGGAGATTCGCTTGAGGTGATATGCCTTTTGTTCGTCGGTGCCCGCGTGCATTATGGCCGGCCCGACCCAGTTCACGTTCATGTACTGGGAGCCTCGCGGTTCTCCGGCGCTCCAGAGTTCCTCTCCGAGGATAATGAACTGCCAGCCGGAGGCGTCACGCCCACCGTATTCGACGGGCCAGTGCGGGGTAAGAAGCCCCTTGCTCGCGAGCATTCGACTGAAATCCATGGTGAAGCTGGAGGTGGCTTCTTCACCGGGGATGAGGTTGGCCCAGTGCTCAGGGATCGCGTCGACGATGACGTCGTGAAGCTCTTCCCTGAACTTCTGATCAGCAACCGACCAGGAGAACTCCATCTAACGCACCATCCCGCTCACGATCGACCGACTCGGGCGCACCGCGCCAATGCGGTCTTCTAGTTATTGTTCTTAGTAAACGATGTCAGCCTAGTATGTTCTCCATGACGCATACAACTGAGGGCGTGATCGGTGCAACTCGGGCTTGAGGGCAGGTCGGTTATTGTGCTCGGTGCCGGAAGCGGGCTGGGTCTCGCCTGCGCGCGCGAGTTTGCGATGGCGGGAGCGAGCGTCACCATGGTTGCGCGCGACGCGGACCGCCTTGAGCGCGCCGCGGCCGCCATTGGCGGCACAACCCTCGTGGTGCCGGGCGACCTCACGTCCGAGGAATCGCTGGCGCGGGTGGTCGAGAAGACCGTCGCTGAGACCGGTCGCGTTGATGTGCTCTTCGCCAACGGGGGCGGACCTGCACCGGGCACATTCGATGATCTCGATGATGCGGATTGGCAAGCCGCGTTCGAGCTCACTCTTCTTGGATACGTACGAGTGACACGCCTCTGCCTTCCGCACATGCGCAGCCGGGGCTGGGGCCGTGTCATGTACAACACGAGCTCGAGCGTGAAGCTCGCCCTCGACGGACTCGTCCTCTCCAATGTGTTCAGGATGGGAGTGCTTGGTTTGACGCGAACGTTAGCCAGCGAACTGGCCGGCGATGGAGTCTTGGTGAATGCAATCGCGCCGGGTCGCTTCGATACCGACCGGGTCGCCATGCTTGACCGGTCGCGCGCGGCCCTGCAGGGCCTTTCGCCAGACGAGGTGCGTCTCGAGTCCGAGTCGTCGATCGCGCTGGGGCGGTACGGCGTGCCCGAAGAATTTGCGCGGACGGTCGCGTTCTATTGCTCTGAAGCGAACACATATTCCACCGGTCAGGCCGTGCTCGTCGACGGCGGCCTATATAAGGGGTACTGAGATGATGTCCCAAATGTTCGAATACGCGGGAGTGATTCCCATCCTGCCGACGCCGTTCTTCGACGACGACCGAGTCGACATCGACTCCCTGCTTCGGGTCGTCGAGTTCTCGCACCAGGTCGGGGCCTCAGCAATCACCCTCCTCGGCGTGCTCGGTGAATCACATTTGCTCACCGATCGCGAGTCGACACAGATCGTGTCCGCGGTGCTCGAATCCGGGATCCCTATCCCGGTAATCGTAGGAGCCAGCAGGCCGGGCACATTCGCGAGCAGGGTGCTTGCCGACCAGGCTTCCGATCTTGGAGCGGCTGCAGTGATGATCGCCCCGCCATCGGTAGCCGGAATCTCCGAGACGGCGATTCGCGCTTATTTCGACGGAGTCGGGTCTGGCCCGCTGCCTATCGTGATCCAGGACCATCCGGCTTCGACCGGAGTCCAGATGTCAGTCGAGTTGCTCGCGAACCTGGTCGACCGCCTGCCCAGAGTCGCCGGGGTGAAGGTAGAAGCGGTGCCAACGGCGCCGAAGCTTCGCGCGCTCCGCGCACTGCTGCCCGAGGCGCGGCTGCTCACCGGGCTCGGCGCGCTCTATGGGGCGACGGATCTCGCCGCTGGATCGGACGGGTTCAACACGGGTTTCGCGTTTCCGGAAGTGCTCATCGAACTCTGTCGCCTCCGCGATAGCGGCGAACTCGCCGGCGCCAGGCGACTATTTCGACACTTCCTGCCGCTCATCGTGCTTGAACAGCATCCTGGCCCCGCGCTTCGCAAAGAGGTGTGGCGACTGCGCGGCCGCCTCAGCACCGCCAGGGTTCGCGCACCCGGGGCGCAGCTCGACGCATTCATGGCCGAGGAACTCCTCGGGACGCTGCAGGACACCCTGGACTCTGTCGACCTAAGACAACCGCTGTCGGATTTTGGACCCTGGGCGGCTGTCGAAACGGACTAAACGAAGATAATCGTCTGCCGGTAGCGCGCGACAAGCTCGCCGCGCTGATTTCTGTAGTCAGCCTCGGTAGTGGTGATTACCAGGGGCCCGGACCGCCCCTGCTTCTCGTCGATGCTCAGCAGCCGCTCCTCGACCGAGAGCACATCTCCGAGATACACGGGTGCAAGCACCTCGAATCTTTGGCCTCCCGACATGGTGGATCCGGTGACGCCCCGCACCCCAAGGAATGAATACTGGCCGTCTTCGAGAAGATCCGATTCCGCCACGACGGGACGACAGGCCGCATGGTAGAAAAGGGGAGGCACCGGTCGGATCGCTGCCGCAGCAGCATCCGCCCAGAGCGCAAGGTCGTCCCCCGTGCCCGACACATATTCACGCAGTTGTCGAAGAGACAGCGGCTCGCTCTCGTGCCGGTATGTGACGGTACCGATCACGTCACGCGCGTCGTCGGAGACAGAGGGTGCCATGGATGCCTTTCGAAATGCTCTCTAACGTAGTATTCTATGAGCGATCAGATCTTCAGGGAAGGCTCCGTCATCGACACTGCTGTCAGCTTCGATGCAACCACGGTGCGGGTGGGCGACGAACTTTCCCCGCTGGTTCGCGAAATAACCCGCACCACTATCTTCATCTTCAGCGCCGCGTACTTCGGCACTCACCGCTTCCACTACGACGTGGAAGCGTCACGTGCGCAGGGTTTCGACGACGTGATCGTGACCGCGAACCTCATCTGCTCCTACTTTGAGCAGGCCGTTCGCGCCTGGACTGGTGACTCCACGTATCTCAGGGTGCTCGAGGAACGCAGCGTTGTGACCGCATTTGCCGGCGATCCGCTTCGGATCACCGGTTCGGTCGGCTCGGTTGAGCAATCGAGTGACGGGTACCTGATTGCCTGCGAGCTCAACGCATCGTCGAGCTCGGGGCAAACAGCATCAACCTGCCATGTGGAACTACTGGTTCCTCACGCGGTCGTCCCAAGCGCCTGAGATCCACCCCGCGGTCATAGTCGTCACCTGTGATCCGGTCACGTCGTGCAGCTTGACGCCGACCATCCGCCGCGAGTAATCGGACGTCTGGTAGCGCAGCGCCGGGTCTTCCGATTCCGCGACGGCAAGGATTGTCGCGGCAACTTCCTCCGGCCGCTGCGCCGATGCAAATGACCGTTCGCTTCGCGCCCGGTGGCTGCTCATTAGCACCTCCATTTTTTCGTCGTCGGACACCGCTCTGGCCGCGAGTCCCCGATGAGCACTCGCGACTGGGCCGGGTTCCACCAGCGAGACCCCGATGCCGAATTGCGCGGCTACGGGATGGAGTGATTCGAACAGTCCCTCGAGCGCGAATTTCGCGGAACAGTATGCGTCGTTGAATGGCTGACCAATGACGCCGCCGATGCTCGACACGGCAATGATCCGGCCATGCTGTGCCCGGCGCATGCCTGGCAAGACTGCCTTTGTCATGCGCACGGCTCCCAAGAAATTGATGTCAAGGCTCTCCTGTATCGCCTCGAGTTGGAGCTCGCCCGTCGATCCCGAAAACCCTCGTCCGGCGTTGTTCACCAGCACATCGATGCGGCCGTAACGCGCCTCAACGCGCTCGACCAGGCTCGCGACCGAACTGTCCACAGTCACGTCGAGCGCCATCGTCACGATGACGCCGAGGCCCTCCGAATGGCTCGCCCCGTCGGTTGGAACCTGCCTCGAGGTCGCGACGACGGCGTCCCCGGCTCGCGCAAACGCTTCCGCGGTTGCCCGGCCAATACCTTGCGACGCGCCAGTCACGATCACCACACGCCCCGTCATGGCGTTCCCGTCGGAGGAATGTGAAGCCAGGCGGCCCATCCCGCCAGCTCGTCCGAGACGGCGGGATAGCGTTCGAGCACGAGTGGATCATGGCCAGGGATGACGTGCTCCAGGTCGTTCACTTCGTCGAGGATGCGTTCATAAGCGCTGTAAGTTCCGGGAACATCAACGAGCGTGGGAAACGGACGTCGCTGCTCGATGTTCGCGTAGTAGTGCGCGACATCACCGATGAGCGCGACGGTGCCCCGCTCAGTCTGTACCAGCACCATCTGCGATCCAGGTGAATGACCGCCCAGCCGGACCAATCGGATCCCGGGCAAGATCTCCGCATCACCATCGTGAAGATCGAGTCGTCCAGCGAAGAGCAGATCGATCATGGCCGCCACGTCGTCGACCACGTAAGGAAGGGAGACTTGCGGATGCCGCATCGCCGGACTCGTCGCGAACTCCATTTCAGTCCGCTGCAAATGGTAGGTCGCATTCGGAAACAGCCCATTGTTTCCCGCGTGGTCAAAATGCAGGTGCGTGATGACAACATGGTCCACGTCTTCAGGGGCGATGCCGACGGTAGAGAGGGTAGCCTCAACCTCCCGCGAAACCCGACGCCCGCGGTCTGTCGACGGGCTTCCGGCATAACCGGTGTCCACCATGATGGTATGACCGTTGCCGAGGACCACCCAGGTAAAGAAGTCCATCGGCATGTCGCGATGTTCACCATCGCCGTCCAGGAAGTTTTGGCGGGAGTCGCGATCGAAGGATCCGTACTTTAGCGCGAGCACGCGATATGGCGATGTTGGAATCATCGTGAAGCCCTCAGTCGAGAAAGAAGTCGCTCTCGAGGTCGTCGCCGGTGCCCGATACCGAATAGGCAGCGAAGTCGGTCACCCCCTCGCGAGCGAGCACGTCGTCATCGATCAGCAGCTGCCCGGTAATCTCCTGGCGCTCGGTAGTGAGTATTGCGTGCGCCGCGTCGGCGACGATCTCGGGTTTACGCGCATGGCCAAGAGCCTCTGTTCCGCCAAGAAGATTCGCTACGGCATCCGTCGCGATCGTGGTGCGCGGCCATAGGCCATTTGCCGAGAGTCCCCTGTCCCGAAACTCCGCCGCGAGACCGAGGGTTGCGAAGCTCATACCGTACTTGGAGAGCATGTAGCCCGGAAAACGAGCCAGCCAGTGCTCGGCAAAAGTAATTGGTGGACTCAGGGTCAGCACGTGGGGGTTGCTCGCCTGGAGAAGATGCGGGAGGCACGCACGACTGAGCATGAAGGTACCGCGAGTGTTGATGTCCTGCATGAGGTCGTAGGCCTTGGCCGTCAGTTCAACGGTGCCGAGTGGGGCAAGGGCACTCGCGTTGTTCACGCAGATGTCGATTCCGCCGAACCGGTCAACCGTGGCGGAGACAGCTGCGGCGATGCTTTCGTCGGACCGTACATCTCCAACGATCGGAAGCGCGTGACCTCCGGCCGCCTCAATTGCCTCGGCCGCGCTGAACACCGTTCCGTTGAGCCGCGGGTCGGGCTCGGACGTCTTCGCAAGTAGTGCAACATTCGCTCCGTCCCGTGCCGCGCGCAGGGCGATTGCCAGGCCGATGCCCCTGCTCCCACCCGACATGATGATGGTCTTTCCCTCGAGCGTGCGTGCGCCTTGCGATGTCACGATGTCCTCTTTTCTGCTGCACCAGCTGAACTTTTGGTGAATGCGCGAAGCCGCGCCTGTGCCGCCCTCGTGTTCACCATTGAGGTGATGGTCGCGGCTTCGTCGTCAAGCTGATCCCGAAACGAGCGTGTACGGCTCGCGTTCAGCAAACGCTTGGTCTCTGCTAGCGCAGGCTGCGCGCCGTCCGCCAGCCGGGCTGCGATCTCGGCAGTCCGCGACTGCAGGCCCTCCGCGGGAACCACCTCGGTGACGATGCCCCAGTCGAGTGCCTGTTCGGCATCAATGACCGTTCCGAGGAGAAGCAACTGCCTGGCCCTTCGCTCACCAACGACTCTCGGTAGCAGGTACGACATGCCCGTGTCTGGAGTTAGTCCGACACCGACATACGCGGTCAGGAACCGAGCGGTGGTGGCGGCGACCACCACGTCAGCGTTCAGAGCCAGCGCGAAGCCGGCTCCGGCAGCGCTTCCTTCGACCGCCGCGACAACGAGAAGGCGCGATTCGGCGAGCAACTCCATGGCCTCGTGCAGCGTGTCGGCGAGTCGGCGGAGATGAGGCTCGGGAGGATCGTTGGAAAGTATGTCAGCGACATCTCCGCCCGCACTGAAGAATCGGCTGTTGCCGACAAACACGACCACCGAGCAGCGTGAATCATCGATGAGTTCGGCGACACGATCCCTCACGGCTGTCGCGAGTTCGAGATTGAACGAGTTTGCCGCGTCCGATCGGGACAAAGTCAGCCAGGCGACGCGTCCCTCTCGACGCACTTCGAGCACTGTCGCGGCCATTGGTCTCCTGCCTCGTTGCCGACCTAATCAGCTCATAGCTTACTCAGTTGGATAGTGTCATAGTGTTCATAGTCAACGATCTTGTCACAGAGGATGGGGGAAGACGTATGTCCACACTTATCACTGGAGGCGCGGGTGGCCTCGGAGTTGCTTGCGCGAACCTAATCGCGGCCAGGGGCATGGGCGTCGGACTGGTGGACATAGACCAGGAGCGAGTTGCTCAGGCGGCTTCGGACATTGCTTCCCGTACCGGCAGTGAATGCGTTGGCATCGCCGCCGATATCGCCGACCGTAACCAGCTTGCGGGGGCCTGGTCCCACCTTGAATCTCTTGTGGGCACCATCGATGCCGTCATCAATTGTGCCGGTACTTTTGTTTCCCAAGCGCTCGAGGACATCACCCCGGAGGATTGGGAGTTCGCGCTGCGCACCAACCTGACCGGTCCTTTCGTCACCTGCCAGCAGGCTGCCGCGGTATGGAGGCAGCGGGCACAGCCCGGATCCATCGTCAACATCTCGTCCACCGCCGCCACCAACGCCGGCTTCTTCGAGGCAACCTCGTATGGAGCCGCGAAGGCGGGACTGCAAGGCCTCAGTATTCACCTTGCTCACAAGCTTGGGTCGGCCGGCATCCGCGTCAACTGCGTGGCACCGGGAAGTTTTCGGTCACCAATGAACTCGAACCGGCTTTCCGATCCCGACGAAGTGGCGCGGTCCATTGCCAACATCCCACTCGGGCGGGTAGCGGAGGTCGGCGAGATCGCCGCCGCTGCCGTCTATCTTGCGTTGGATGCTGCCTACGTGACCGGCACAATCCTGCGAGCGGACGGCGGACTGCTTACAAGCATGTAGCCCCGCACAACCCAGTTAGTTGATCGGATCAAGCGCTTCGATGGTTTCATCTTCGTCACCCCGGAGTGCAGCCACACCACATCCTCAGCACTGAGAAACGCGCTCAGCTGAGCGCAACCCCCGCGGGGGTCATTCCTCCCTCTACCTTTGTGCGCCAGGCGGGGAAGATCTCATTGCGCAGAATCTGCCAGTCGTCTCCGAGTCGGATGAGCTGAATCTCATAGTGCGCGCCGACGCTCGTGTACGCGGTGCCGTCCTCGTTGAGGATGTGCGTGCTGATCAGCACCATGCGCGCCTGGGCGGTCTTCCGGTCCGCTGCCACGTCGATCACATGCCCAGTGGTCACATGCTGCAGCCCCGGGAATCCGCCCAAGTCATCGGTGATGTACTTGGCCAGACCGTCACGGCCGTGGTGCGAACCCCAGGGGGTGATCAGCGCGCCCTGCTCGGCATAGAGCGCTGCCGTGGCCACGAAATCCTTCTGGTCGGTGTGAAGCCCGAGCGCCGTCAGCACATTGCGGATGTCACGCTCGTCGAGCAGGCCCTGGATCAGTTCGTCGGAGATAGCCACGGTCGTTCCTCATTTCTTGTCGGCTACGGAAGGAGTATTTCTTATCGGCTACGGAAGGAGTCGGGCGGCCGACTCGGCGACCCTCTCGGCGAGTGCTGCAAGGTCTTGGCCGACCAGAACGCCGTTGCGTTTGCGCACTATTCCATCAATGACAACAGTGTCCACGTTGCCGGCGTGTCCCGCGAGCACGACGGTGTCAGCAGCGTTCCGTGCCGGCATCAGGTTGACCGCGTTTGCGTCGACCAGGATAACGTCGCCGGCGAGTCCGGGCGCAAGCCGTCCGCTCACCGCGCCCATGCCGATCGCGTCCGCGCCGGCCGATGTGGCTAGTTCGAGCACCTCTGCCGCCGACAGCTCGGGAGCGTCTGCCTCAGCGGCGACGCCCATGATCGCCCCGCGCATTTCTTCGAACATCGAGCCGGAGCTGCCGGTCTCGGTGTCGACGCTGAGGGCGGGTTTGAGGCCGTGTCGCAGCAGACGCCCGGTAATCGGCCATGCCGTACCCGGGTCCATGATGATCTCCGTCTTGGCCCCGACACAGGCGCCCGCGCCCGCGTCGGCGATCATGTCGAGTTCATCGTCCGCGGTGGAGTTCAGGTGGATGAAGTTGATGTCGTCGGCCAGGAGGCCCGCGTTCTTCAGCTGCTCGACAGCGCGCATCCGGCCGAGGTCGACGGCGCCGACGTGCATGCTGATCCGAATCCCCAGCTCGCGGGCAAACCGCATGTCCTCGTTCACTACATCGGCATTCGACATCTCGATGCCGCGCGCGGCCATCGCCACCGTCACGCGCGAGTCGGACGGCAGCGAATCGTGGATGCGCTTCAGGTCTTTTGGGTGCGCCAGCGAGCTGTTGCGCGACCAGTCCGGCGTTCCCGTTCGCGGAATCCCATAGGCGAACTGCCCCCGGATGCCACTGGAGAGCAGCGCCTCGACCGCCGCGTCCGCGTGGGCGGGAGTGTTGAGTGCGTGTGACCAGTCGACCATGGTCGTCACGCCGGAGTCGATCGCGGTGAGCGCCCCGAGAAGGTTCCCGATGTGGATGTCTTCGGCGGTGAACTTCGGCGCCGCGGTCATCAGGATGTTCTGGCCGTAAACGCTCATGCTCACCCCGACCATCGAGAGCCGCAGCGCCGTCTGCCAGGTGTGCCGGTGACCGTCGACGAACCCGGGCAGCACGATCTTGCCCGTTGCGTCGATAATGTCTGTGCCGCTCGCCTCACACTGGCATTCCTCAATCGGGTTCACCCGCTCGATTCGCCCGCCACGGATGATGACGCAGCCGATGATCTCGTCCGTGCCATCGACCATGGTAACAACGCGTCCGCCGTGGATCGCGAGGTCAGTCATCAGTGCTCTCCAGACCGTCGGTCATTTTCACGCCTTCCCGGCCGGACGCAGCCCGACCATCTCCCACTCCATCGTGCACGTTTTGCGTAATCCGCGTCACAGAACATATACTGCATAACAGAATAGCTCCAACATCCGCGGGGCTGGTACACGAGAGGTCCACAACGATGTCGTGGGGACTGATTACTGCGATGGGGCACGTCGCGCTCAGGACGAATGATCTGAACAAGTCCGTCTCCGAGGCCGTTGGCGTCCTCGGCCTCCGCGAGACCGAGCGCACGGCCGGCACGGCCTACCTCGCCGCGAGCGCTGCGCATCACGAGCTGCGTTACGTCGAGGCCGCGGAGTCAGGTGTTGACTCCCTCGGGCTCATCGCCCGGGACGGAGACGCGTTCGCTGAGATTCAGCACCGGGTCGAGGCCGAAGGTTTCCGCCGCCTTCCGCATCGCCCAAAACCGAACGGCGTCGAGGATGCCTTCGCGTTCGAGGGGCCGGAGGGCTTCGTCTTTGAGATCCTGCACGGCATGACGAACGACACGAACCCCGACTCCGCTCCGAGGACCGCCTTCGGCCCTTCGCGGTACGGCCACTTCAACTTCCACCCCAAGGACGCCGTCAACATGAAGGAGTTCCTGGTCCGCGTGATGGACTTCAGGATCTCCGACGTGATCGGCGACGGTCACGGCTACTTCCTGCGCTGCAACTCGGAGCACCACGGCATCGCTGTCGTACGCGGCGGCGGCACGTTCCATCACCACGCGTGGGAGGCCCAGAGCGTCGCCGACCTGGCCCGCCTCGGCGACCGGCTGCACCTGCTGGGCAAGCCTTTGATCTGGGGACCCGTGCGTCACGGCGCAGGCAACAACATCGCCGCGTACTACGTCGAGCACGCGGGCAATGTTGTCGAGTTGTACACCGACATCGAGCACATCTACGACGACAACCGCGCCCCGGTCCGCTGGGAGGCGGAGGACATCTGGTTCAACAACTGGTCCGACTACATCCCCGAGGGCTTCCGCAGGATCGGACTGCCGCCTGCTGCTGCCGTCGACGGTACCGTCTAGCCACTCGTCGCGTGACGCAGCGCGGCCGTGTAGCGGCCGAGGTCGGTGGTGTCGCCGAGCGGGAAATCGGTGCCGAGCAGGAGACGCTCAGCCCCGAAGAGAGTGACCGCGTTCGACAGCATGGTCGCATCCGTGGTTGCGCTGTCGAAGGAGAGGCGCCGAAGCGCGTGTGACGGCTTCTCGGAGGCCGTGGCGGGCAGCCGCCCCGCCTCCCACATCTTGTCGAGGCGCTCGACGGACGAGGCCAGGCTTCCGCCTGCGTGCGGAATGATCCAGCGGATGCCCGGGAACTCGTCGAGGACCCCGGAGGTCCCAAGACGAATGGCCACCAGGGCGTCGTCGACGACCGCGCCAAACCCCCAGCGCAGCCAGTAGTCATCCCAGAGCGGCGACGCCGGCGGGTCTGGATGAATGAACACGGTCGCGCCCAGACTCGACCAGGTCTCGAGAAGGGGTCGCCAGTGTGGTTCGTCGATCCACCCGCCGTCGGGGTGTGCGGTGATGCCGAACCCCGCGACGCCTGGTCGCCCGATCAGCTCCGTCGACTCGCGGATGGCGAGCTCCAGGTGAGGAATGGACAGAGACGCGAAGAGCGCGAACCGGCCTGGGTGCTCGGACGTGGCTTCGAGCGTGCCCTCGTTGAACGACTCTGTCAGGTGACGCCGGATCGACTCGTCGCGATGCCAGATGGTGGACGCACCTAGGCTGAGGATCTGCACGTCGATGCCCGCCGCATCCAGGGAGTCAACGCGCGAGGCGATCTCCCCGATCAGCGGCTGAGCGGATCCGTCGGCGCCGAAGCGGTCGAGAAACGCCCTCGCAGTGCCGCCCCAGTCCTGGTCGTCGGCCAGGCGCTCGACCACGCGGGAAAACGACGACGGGACGAAATGGGCATGATGGTCGATGACCGCCATGTCCACTCCGTCCCGTCGAAGAGTGCAGTGCTTAGTTGGTGAAGTACTTCTTCATCTCGGTGATGGCATCCGTCTTGAACTGCTCGCGCTTGTTGGCGGCGACCTGCGTAAACGGCTTGATGTCGGAGAGCAGCGGAACGTTGCTCGGCGACGGGGTGCCCGGCATGGTGCCGTATTCGTTGGCAAGTAGAGCCATGTCGGTCTGGCCCTCCTTGGTGAGCAGCCAGCTGATCAGCAGGCGCGCAGCCAGCGGGTCGGGAGCGCCCTTCAGCATGGCGTACGGGTCGTCGGCGACGACGGCGCCGTCCTTCGGTACGACGAATCCGACGTCGGCGCCCTTCTGCTTGGCCGTCAGCTCGAAGCCGTAGTAGGCGATCGGGGTGTACGAGAGCTCACCGGTCGCGACCGCGTTCACGAGCTGCGAGGTGCTCTGGTAGATCTTCGGCTTGGACGCCGCGAACTTGGTCAGCCACGCGTTGTCGATCGCCTTGTCTTTCAGGGCCGAGTAGAGACCGGTCGAGGTCGAGGTGAGGCCGGTCGGGTCGCTGATTCCGGTGACGCCGTTGAGCACGGTGTCGTTGACGATGTCGGACCAGGTCTGCGGAACGTCCGCGGCCTTTAGCTTGTCGGTGTTGTAGATCGACACGTAGAGCGAGCGGGTCGGAACGATGAGCTTGCCGCCCTCGAGGCTGACACCGGTCGGCAGCTTTCCGACGCCGATCGGGTTCAGCACCTGTTCGTTGTCGACGTAGTTCACAGAATCATCCAGGTGCAGGAGGTCGCCCTTGTACTGCTGGGTGGTCTGCTCCTGCTGGATGCGGGTCTGGAGCGGGCCGCCGAACAGGAACTCTCCGGTGACCTTGATCTTTGGGAATTCCTTCTGGAACTGGTCGTAGACGCCGGCGAAGGTCGCCTCGGCCGGACCGTAGATGTTGATCGTCGTCTGGCCTGCCGCGACGGCCTGCTTGTAGAGCTGGGCTAGCGTGGTGGCCTTCGTCGATGACGAGGCGGTCGGGGTCGACGCGCTCGAGCATCCGGCGAGTAGTGCTGTGGTACCGATCACTGCTGCTGCGATGATCGGAATGGAACGCAGGCGGTGCTTGTGCATTTCATTTCCCTTTCGTTGCGGGCTTCGTCGCCCTCTCGGTGGAACTAACGCGGGGTGTTGCAGGCTCCTCGATCTCGACGGCGTCTGCCGCTGTCGGATCAGAGGCTTCGATCGCCTGGGCGCCCGGGAAGGCGTCGGCGGGAAGAACTACGGCGCGTGCCGGGTCGACGTACACCGACACCGTGTCGCCGGTCGCGTAGATGGCGCCATCGGCGCCGCGTGCGGGCACGCGCCCGGTGAGGATGCCGTCGGCGGTCTTCACTCGGTACTCATACGCAGTGCCGAGGTATGTGCCGTCGAGGACCGTTCCTGAGGCGACCTTCACCATTCCGGGAAGCTCATCGAGTGACATCGCCGCTGCGCGGACGAAGATCTCACCCTTCCCGACGCCGGCCACCTTGCCAGAGGGAAGCCGGTTCTCGTAGCCGACGAAATCGGCCACGAAAGCGTTAGCCGGTCGCTCGTAGATGTCCTGCGGCGAGCCCACCTGCTGGATACGTCCCTGGTTCATGACTACCACCAGGTCAGACAGCGCGAGCGCCTCCTCCTGGTCGTGAGTGACGTAGACGGAGGTCATGCCGACCCGGTCGTGAAGCGCGCGGATCTCATTGCGCATGCGCACCCGCAGCTTGACGTCGAGGTTAGACAGCGGCTCGTCGAACAGGGTGAGTACGGGGTGCCCCACCATCGCACGAGCGAGCGCGACACGCTGCTGCTGCCCACCCGAGAGCGCGGCGACCGAGCGGTCGCGCTGGGTGGACAGGTTGACTAGGTCGAGTATGAGACCGACCTCTGCGTCGACCTCCGAGCGCGATGCGCCGCGACGCTTGAGCGGGTATGCAATGTTCTGGGCTACGGTCATGTGCGGCCAGAGGGCGTAGCTCTGGAACACCATGCCGACCTTGCGCCGCTCGGGCTGCACGAAGACTCGCTTGGCCACATCGACAACGGTTCGGTCGCCGATACGGATGCTGCCGCCATCCGGCTCCTCCAGGCCCGCAATGGAACGCAGGGTCGTGGTTTTGCCGCAGCCACTGGGACCGAGGAGCGTCACGAAGGAGCCATCTGGCACGACCAGGTCCACGTCGTACACACCGGCGTTGTCTCCATAGTGCTTGCTCAGCTGGGTCAGTTGAACGTCAACCACGGGTCTCCGATCGGATCAGGGTGGGCAGGTCACGCGTCGCGGGGTCGGCGGGCGGGAGCTCTTGGGCATGAGCGGCGGCGCGGCCGACGATGAGGCGCGCGACCAGGGCGATGGCCGCGAGCACCGCGGTCATGATCACGAACCCGACCAGCAGCAGGCAGAACACCGCGGCGGCTTCGCCAGCGCGACCGTTGCTGTACAGCTCGTAGACCGTGACGATCGCCAGCTGGTTGCTCTGCGTGGAGAGTAGGATGGGGACATCCAGCCGCCCGGCCACATAGAGGGCCGTGAGCAGCCATCCGGCCATGAAGCTCGGCGCGATGAGCGGAAGCACGATCCGGCCGATCGTGCCGATGCGGTTCGCGCCGCTGGTGCGCGACGCCTCCTCGAGCTCACCGTGGATTTGCACGAGCCCGCCCTCGCTCGCCCGGGCGGCGATCGGGAATCCGGCGACCATCAGCGCCAGGATCAGCATCGTCGGCGACCCGTACAGCGGCCGAAGGAAGGGTACGGCGAGATACGCCCAGGAAAGCGCGAGACCGAGGACGATACCTGGCAGCGCAGCGGGTAGCCACGTGGCGGCGTCGAGAAGACGCGCACTGAACCGCCGCGCTGCATGGCGGACTATGTAGTTGATGCCCAGCGTGAACACCATCGCGAGGAATCCCCCGCCGATGCCGATGAACACCGATCTACTGATGGCGCCGATCGCGTCCGTGCTGGTGAGAACTGTCGTGTAGTTGCCGCCGGTGAGATTCTTCAGCGAGCCGAACACCGGCTCGAATGAACCGAGGATCAGCTGGGCGAGCGGGAGCAGAAGGGCGAGCACCGTGAACAGCACGATCGCCACGGTGAAGATCCATGACCATCCTCCGAGGTGCCATGGCCGCTGCTCGCGCGCCTTGCCGGTCACCGTCGCGTAGCTGCGCGTGGCGACGAGACGCCAGCGCACCCAGACAAGCAGAAGTACGACGAAGCAGATCCCGATCGCGTATGCACTTGCCGAGGGATAGTCCGGAACGACCTGGTCGTTGATGGACTTGTAGATCGCGGTCGAGAGCAGGGGGATCCGCGCCGGGATCGCGATCAGCGCCGGCACATCGAAGGCCTCGAGGCCGACGATGAGGTTGAGGATTCCGACGGCGAGGATCGTCGGCGCAAGGGCGGGAGCCGTGACCCGGAACATGGTGCGGATTCGGCCGGTGCCCGCGAGCACCGATGCCTCTTCGAGCGTCCTGCTGAGTCCGCGGGCCGGGCCGAGCAGCAGCAGGTAGCCGACCGCGACCGGCTTGATCAGGGAGACCAGCAGAAGCCCGGGCCACGAGTAGATGTCGATGAGCGGGGTCGTCGCGCCACTGAGCGCACGCCAGGCCTGGTTCACCAGCCCGGCGTTCTCGTTGCCGAGCACGCTCCAGCTCATCGCGTTGAAGAGCGACGGCAGCGCGACCGTGATCACCATGACCGGCGTGAGGATCTGGCGGAGCGGAACGGCGGTACGCGCGGAGACCCAGGCGAAGAGGAAGCCGACGGAGGTGCCGACGATGGCCGTCACCAGGGCGAGGATGATGCTGTCGCCGATGGTCTGGAGGCTGCTGGACGAGCCGTAGGCCGTCGCGAAGCTCTGCAGCGACCACTTGGGATTCGGCGAGAACGGCGAACCGTCGTGGAAAGCACCGAGGAAAAGTGTGATCGTTGGATAGATCGTGAGGCATGCGAGCACCGCGAGCAGCACCCAGGTGACAATGGTCATTCCCTGCGGTTTTCGCATCCCGCGGCGTTGCAGGCTCATGTCGATGGCTACTTCCTTGTTCTGCACATCAGTACACATTCATGTTACCAGAAGAACAACCCCGATTTTTCGCTAGACTTCCGAGCAACGCAGGAGCCCCTCTTTCGGGCACCGAAGTCAGTTGTAAGGAGACCAATGAAGCTCGCCCGGGTTCGCGATCGCGCGACAGGAAACGTAATGCTGATCGACGACGGCCCCGAGCGCCGCATCATCAAGGGCGTCGGCGACGTGAGGGAACTGATCGGAGAGAGCTGTACCTCCCTCGTCGACGCGGCCAACGCCCGAGGCTTCGAAGACGTCCCGGCTCCGGTCGACGTCGACTACCTCTCCCCTCTAGCAGGCACCGGAGCCTTCCGCGACTTCTACGCGTTCGAACAGCACGTGAAAGCGGGCAGGGCCTGGCGCGGACTCGAGATGGACCCCGACTGGTACAAGCTGCCGGTGTTCTATTTCTCCAACCCCTATGCGATTCGGGGGGCGGGGGATGTCACTCTCGCACCGGGCAGTGAGCGATTCGACTTCGAGCTCGAGGTCGGAGCCATCCTCGGTCGGGGCGGAAGCAACCTCACTCCGGAGCAGGGCGCGGGTCTGGTGGTCGGGTACACGGTGCTCAACGACTGGAGCGCGCGCGACATCCAGAAGCGCGAGATGCTACTATCGATGGGGCCCGTCAAGGGCAAGGACACCGCGACCACCATCGGCCCATGGGTCGTGACGCCCGACGAACTCGACGACGTACGGACTCCCACCGGATTCGACCTCAGGATGACCTGCACGGTCAACGGCACCAAGTACAGTGACGCCAACTGGTCGCAGGTCTACTGGTCGTTCGGCGAGATGATCGCCTACGCGTCGCGCGGCACAGAGGTTCGGCCGGGCGACCTCATCGGGAGCGGCACCTGCGGCACCGGCTGCATCAACGAGCTGAGCCAGACCTACGGGGAAGACAAGTTCCCCTTCCTCAAGGTCGGCGATGTTGTCGAGGCCGAGGTCGAACGCCTGGGTGTGCTGCGCAACACCATCACTGCGCCGGCCGAGTTCCACGAACTGCGCCCCGGAATCCGCTGAGACCCTGATGACCTCGACAGCTCTCTACGACGAAATTCACGGACTCTCGCTCGACCTCATCGGTTCTAACGGGAGCGCCCCGACGGTCGTCTCCCTCGGCAGCGGTTTCGCCGACCCGCGACGCGCGGAGCGAGAACGACTTCTGGCGGCATGCGGGCTCTCCGTGGCGTCGGTCACGGTGCGCGACCCGGCCGAGTCCGGCTACGCCGCTGCGGTGGAGGACGTGCAGAGCGCATCCACTTATCTGCTCGTACATGCCGACGAGCTGGGGCTCGCCTCGCTCGCAGCCTCGCGAAGGCTCGGATTGACCGGCGTCTCTCGCGGGGGCTGGCTCGCCGCACTGGTGGCACTCACCGCACCTGCAACGGCCGCTCAGCCGGTCATCGGAGCGGTCAGCCCATGGTCGGCACCCACCGATCTCTGGACGGGCAGCAGGAGGAGTGGACTCGAGGCTCGCGTGTTCGGCGGGCCGCGTGTCGAGGAGCAGCTCGCTCCGGCGGCGGACGACGAAACGCTTCGTTCGGCGAGCCCGATCAACGGGTCCCTTGCCGATGCACCGCCGTTTCTGTTCGTATACGGTGACCGCGACATCATCGTGCCGCCCGAGCACTCTCGCTGGCTGCACGAGGCACTCCAGCGCAACGGGCGAGAATCGGCACTCATCGCCGTCGGCGGAGTGGGCCACGACGATGCCGCGCTCGACGCCCCGACGATAATCTCCGCCGTCGCGTCCTGGTTCACGGCGGCGCTGCCATGAGCGAGACCTACGAGTACGACGCAGCCAACGGACTGTCTCTCGACCTCCACCGCGGCGACGAGGGCAGTCCGGTCGTCATCTACGCGCACGGTGGCGGATTCGCTCGCGGAGCACGCGATACCGACGCAGCGCGCCTGGCGGAGTTCGCCGCGCACGGCCTGACAATGGCATCCATCGACTACCGGCTGGCGCCGGAAGCGCGGTACCCGGATCCCGTGGACGACGTGCTCACCGCAGCGCGTTTCCTTCACGACAACTCGGCAATGCTCGGGCTGGGCTCAGCGGCAATCGGTGCTATCGGCGCCTCCGCCGGTGGTTATCTCGTGACGATGGCTGCACTCCGCGATCCTTCGGCGTTCCGGGCGGTGAGCCCCTGGTTCTCGACGGCGGACTTCACGGCGTCCGCGCATCGCACCGGCCTCGAGGAGAGTTTCGTCCCGGTCAGCTATGAGAAGAACCTGCTCGGCGAGGCGGATCCCGACTCGCTGTGGGGAGCCAGTCCGGTGCACCAGGACATGACGGGCACTCCCCCGTTCCTGATTGTGCACGGGGAGCTGGACCGGATCGTCGTGCCGCTTCAGGGACGGCTGCTGCACGAGGCGCTCCTTGCCGCCGGCCGCTCGAGCTTACTGCTCAGCATCGCCGGTGCGGGCCACGAGGATGAGCGCTTCGACGCCGGCGCGTACCCAGCGCTCATCGCCGGCTGGTTCCGGTCGAGTCTGGCGCAGAGCGAGCGACGCTAGTCATGGCAGAGCACGAACTCCTCTGGGACCCGGCTGTCGCGAACCGGCCTGAGCCGAGGATGGCCCAGTTGATGGAGTTCGCCAATCGGCGCCACGACTTTGCGTTCACGGACTACGACTCCCTGTGGGCATGGTCGGTGCGCGACCCCGATGCGTTCTGGCGCGACGTGTGGGAGTTCTTCGAGCTCGGTGAACTCGAAGCCGACGCGGCCGTCACCGACGGCGCTCCGATGCCGGGCACGCGCTGGTTTCCGGGCAGTCGGCTCAACTTCGCGGGATACCTGCTTGCCCAGGGTGACCCCGATTCGATCGCGATCGTCGGAGCCGATGAGGCGGGTGAGAGGCGGACGATGACCCGTGCCGAGCTCCGTCGCGACGTCGCCGCACTGGCCGGGCGGATGATCGAACGGGGAATCGTCAAGGGCGATGTCGTCGCGGGCTACATCCCCAACATCCCCGAGGCCATCGTCGGCGTGCTCGCCACCGCGTCGATCGGGGCGGTCTGGTCATCGGTGGGGCAGGACTATGCCTGGCAGGCCGCGGCCGACCGGATCGGCCAGCTGGACCCTCGCGTGCTGATCGCCACCGACGGTTACCGTTTCGGGGGCGCCGAGCACGACCGAGCGGAGGCGATAGCCGCACTCCGGTCGGCGATTCCGAGCATCTCGCTGACCATCGTGATCCCGAGGCTCCACGCGAACGCCGAGTACGTGGACGATGACGTACTCACCTGGGATGCAGCACTCACCGGCGTGCCGCCCGTGCATGCTATAGACGTGGAATTCTCCGACCCGCTCTGGGTGCTGTTCACCTCGGGGACGACGGGGCTGCCGAAGGGACTCGTGCACGGCCACGGTGGCGTGCTGATCGAGGCCGTGAAACAGATCGGCCTGCACTGGGACCTCCGCGACGACGACCTGATGTTCTGGTTCACCTCGCCGAGCTGGGTCATGTGGAATCTCCTGGTCTGCTCCCTCGCGACGGGCGGGGCGATCGTCTGCTTCGACGGTTCGCCGAGCTATCCCGACGTGGTGTCGCTCTGGCGGATGGTGGCCGCACTGAAGGTCACCTATTTCGGGACCAGCCCGAGCTTCCTTCAGCTCACCCGTGCCACCGACCTCGAGTCGGCGAAACTCGATCTCGCCGCCCTGCGCGCGATCGGCACCACCGGGTCGCCGCTGCCGGTCGACCTTCACCGCTGGGCGCGGGACGAGTTCGGCCCGATCCCGGTCTGGTCGGTCAGCGGCGGAACGGATGTCGTGGGCGCCTTCGTGGGTGGGTCGCCGCTCGTGCCCGTCTGGGCCGGGCTCCTCTCCGCACGCAATCTCGGGGTCGCCGTCGAGGCGTGGGACGAGAACGGCACTCCGGTCATCGGGCAGGTCGGGGAGCTCGTCGTGACGAAACCGATGCCGAGCATGCCGCTCCGGCTCTGGGGCGACGACGACTTCTCCCGCTACCGGGATGCCTATTTCTCGACGTTCCCCGGAGTGTGGCGACAGGGCGACTGGATCTCGGTGTTCCCGAACGGTGGCGTCGTCATCCACGGCCGATCGGATGCGACGCTGAATCGCAATGGCGTGCGAATGGGGTCTGCGGATATCTACGCGGCGGCCGAGAGCCTCCCGGAGATCGTCGAGTCGCTCGTTCTCGGCGTCGAGGACGGCGATGGCGGCTACTGGATGCCCCTGTTCGTCACGCTGCGCGAGCCGGGAACGCTCGACGCGGAACTCGTCGCCCGCGTTCGTCAGGTGATCCGCGAGAATGCGTCGCCGCGGCATGTCCCAGACGATGTGTTCGAGGTCACCGGAATCCCGCACACCAAGACGGGCAAGAAGCTCGAGATCCCGCTGAAGCGCATCGTGCAGGGAGCCGACCCGGCGACCGCGGTGAACCCAG
The DNA here is from genome assembly GCA_025463565.1 of Microbacteriaceae bacterium. GTDB lineage: Bacteria > Actinomycetota > Actinomycetes > Actinomycetales > Microbacteriaceae > Lacisediminihabitans. The sequence goes on along the minus strand of JAODAT010000143.1, from coordinate 6,850 downwards.
CGACGGTGGACGACCAGTCACTGATCCAAGCGTTCGTCGAGCACGGGCGCCGCTGGCGAGAGGGAGAATCCATTGGCTCTTGATCAAAAGGTCATCGATCGACTCGGCGTGCTCGCACGCCACGAGGTCGAGGTCGGGCTCGAATTCGGCGGCACCGAAGGCTGCACCCTCGCGGTCGGGTTCGAGGGCGAGGTCATCTGGTCGGAGGGATTCGGCGCCGCCAAAGCGGATACTCCGATCCTCATGTTGTCTGTGACGAAGACCGTGTTCGAGTCAGCACTCTGGATCCTCTTCGACCGCGGGCTCCTGAGCCCGAGTACCCGAATCGTCGAGATCATCCCCGAGTTCATGGGCGGCACGCAGCCCGAACTCACGGTGGAAATGGTGGAGACGCACGTTTCGGGGTTCGCCTGGCTGCCGCTCGACTACCCGGATGCCGTCGACCGTTCCTCCCGGGTCGCGGCCTTCGAGGCGTGGCGGCTCCCCCGCCCGGCCGGGTTCTACGAGTACCATCCGGTGAACGCCGGTTGGGTGCTCGCCGAGCTGGTCGAGCGGGTAACGGGCAGGGACTTCCGCGAGTTCCTCGGGAGCGAGGTGCTTGTGCCGCTCGGGCTCGGAACACCGGTCACGGTGAGCCTGGGCGAGTCAGAGTCGGCGCTGGCCAGCGTTCTGTTCCACCGCAACTACGCGGACGGCTACACGCCCGACCCGGCGCTGACCAAGCCGATGGCATACGCGCTCGACACCCTCCCCGGCCTCGCGCTCGGCACCCCCGGAGTTGCCGGCGTCGGCACGGCTGCCGGAATCGCAGCGCTCTACCAGGCATACCTGCACGATCCGGGAGAGCTCTGGAATCCCGAAATGCTCGCGGACGCTCGCGATCGCACGCGTGTCGTGCTGCCGGACCCGGCCGGGCGACCGATGCGGCGCACCCTGTCATTCGTGCAGGCGGGCAGCCCGTCCGAGCGGTACGGCGAGCGCACCTTCTTCGGGCCTCACGTTTCCGAGCTCGCGTTCGGCCATCAGGGCCAGGGCGGCCAGGTGGCCTGGGCCGACCCGGCCACCGGTCTCTCCTTCGCGTTCCTCACGAACACGGTGGTGTTCCCGCCAGGCGGCACGTTCCACGGGCGCTCGCGCGAACTCTCTGCCCTCGCTGCGAAGGCGCTGGGCTAGCGACCGGAGAAGAAGCCACCGAGCGCGTCGGCAAGGACTTCGGGTTCGGTGTTCTGGATGTCGTGGGCACCGCCGACGACCAGTCGCGTATCCACGCTGGGCAGTAGTTCGCGCCACCGGTCGAGGTGGCTGGGCAGAAGCAGTTCGTCCTGGTCTCCCAGGAGAACGAGCGTCGGAACGGCAAAGCGCGCCATCCGTTGCTGCAGCTCGTCCTGATGGGAGTTGTCCAGCATCCGCATCATCGGGATCCGCTTGCGCATCTGGCCCCGGATGTACTCGTCGTCGGCCCAAGGCTTGCGCGGATGCGGCGCGGCGCGCGGGTAACCGCTGCCCTCGGGATTGTTCGTCGCCACCATCTCGGCGAGAACTGCGCCGTTCTCCGGACTGACCAGATCCTTCGGCCGGACGAAGTTCATGTCGCCCTCCAGGCTCAGCGTCCGAACCCGCTCGGGGAACTGCGCGGCAAGCCACAGGACAGTAACCCCGCCCATCGACGCACCATGCAGGTGATAGCGCGTGACACCGAGCTTTTCAACAGCCGCAGCCATGATGACCGCGAGCTCGCGCTGGTCCATCCGGTGCTGAAGGGGCGGCGTTCCGCCCCAGCCGGGGCCGTTCAGTTCGACCACTCGCAGGCGGCCGGCGAGGATGTCTTTCGCCCAGCTCGCATCCGACCCGGCCGAGCCAGGACAGATGACGAGCACGTCGTCACCCGAGCCGGATTCGCTGATCAGCACCTCGTGACCGAAGACCTCGACGCTGCTCCGCTCGAAGCCGGCACCGGGTCGATCGCTCACGCGGAGACGCCGGCTTTCACGAAAACGGGAGCGTCAGCAGCGAGGTTGAGCCACTCGCGAATCTCCGCCTCCGGGAGAGTCTCGGCGAGGGATCGTTCGCTCGCCCAGGCTACGTGACCGTCCGGTCGAACCAGGACGGACGCGAGCCCGGCAAGCGAAGCCCGGTCTCCGGGGTCGACCGATGCCGTGACGACGCGCACGCCGTCGGCCACCACCGGTAGCCCGACCCCGCCGACGAGGTCGAGTAGGAGGAATTCCTGGTTGATCAGGAGGTCCATCACCGAGTCGCCGTCGCGACGCGACTCCAGAACGGGCAGGTCTGCGAGGCGGCGCCCGACGATCCACGCGCTTCCCGCCTGTGCCGGATACGCGGCACTCAGGCCGGTGAGATTCTCCGCAATCTTCTGGTTCACCTCTGCCGACGGCAGCACCTCGTTCTCGAGGAATGCTTTGAGCGCCTGGTGCTCCTCGTCGAAGTTGAACTGAATGGCAAGCTGGCGACGCACGTCATCCAACAGCTTGTTAATCTCCGGCACGCGTTCGCTCGCGAAGCTGTCGAGGAGCCATTCGGGGGCACGGTCGATGGCCGCGGCCGCGAGCTTCCAGCCGAGGTTGAAAGCATCCTGGATGGCGAAGTTCATTCCGACGCCGGAGGCCGGGTAGTGCACGCGCACGGACTCGCCAACGAGGAACACCCTGCCGTCGCGAACGCGCTCCGCCATATACAACGCGTCGTGGAAGCGGTTGATGGCATCGACCTCGGTGATTCCGTAGTCAGAGCCATGGACCCGCCGAAGCGCAGCCTTGGCCTCCTCCAGCCCGAGCGGTTGGTCGGGCGAGTCACCGGTGGTCAGCGCGTCGATATAGGCGAAGCGGGTGACTCCGTCGCGCAGCGGGTAGGTCATCGCCCAGCCGTTCGGATTGCTTCCGACCGTGAGATTGTCTTCGTGCGGGTTGTCGATGAGGGCATCAACGTTCACCGCGACGCGGTGGGCCGGCGTTCCCTCCCAAGCGATGCCCGCCGCCGTACGCACGGAACTCTTGCTGCCGTCGGCACCCACCAGATAGCGGGCGCGAATCGTCTTCTCACCCTCGGGGTCCGTGTAGCGGACAGTAACGCCATCCTCATCCTGCGTGAACCCGGTGACCTCGGAATGCAGGCGGATCTCGCCGCCGTTCTCCTCGACCCACTCTGCCAGGAGTTTCTCGAGCTCCTTCTGCGCGAACATGAGCACGTAGTGATACTTGCTGTCGATATGGTCGTAGTGGATCGGCCGGATGCCGGCCCAGATCCCCTTGCGGCTGTGCGGGTCGGTGTGAAGCTCGTTGGCGCGCTTGAGGATACGGTCGACGATTCCTCGCGACTCAAGTATCTCAAGAACACGCGGACCCACCGTCCCGGCCCTCGACCAGGTCGGCCCATCCCGCTTCTCGAGGATCACAACACGAGCGCCACCGACCGCGGCCTCGCTTCCGACGATCAGGCCGGATGGTCCAGCTCCCGCAATGACGATATCTACATCGAACTCGCTCACGAACTACCCTGTTCTGCTAGTAGGAACGCGTTCACCCTATCATAACAAGCAGAGTTCTCCCCGGCAACCTCCTGGTCGCCGTGATGACCTAGGTGTTGAGGTCGGCGACCCTGGCGCGAAGGCCGCCCGCGAGCTCATCGACCCGCTCGAGGAGTCGCATCGACGGGCCGGAGATGCTGATCACCCCGATGGCGGAGCCGCCGGCGTCATGGATGGCCACCGAGACTGCGCACAGGCCCGCTTCTGACTCGGAGCGGTTGACCGCGAAACCATCCTCGCGGATTCGGGCGAGCTCCGACTTCAGCTGCGTGCGCGTACCGATCGCGCTGTCCGTACCGCCAGACAGCTTCTCGTCGGGATAACGGCGGTCGAGCTCTTCCTCGGACAGTTCAGCGAGCAGGGCCTTGCCGCCCGCGGAGACATGCGCTAGTTCGCGTTCGCCCACGCGGGTCGCGGCGCGAATCGCATGGCGGCCCTCCACACCGTCCACGAACACGACCTCGGTTCCGTGGAGCACGAGTAGGTGAGCGGTCTCACCGGTGTCGTGCGCGACACGCTCGAGGATCGGCTGCGCAAGCTCGCGAAGCGATACGGCACCAACGACGCTTGCGCCTATCTCCACCAGCGCCGGCCCGGGAGTGTACGCACGTCGTGCTGCGGCCTGGGCGAGAAGGCCCTGCGACTGCAGTGTGGTCAGCAGACGGTGGGCGGTCGACCGGGCGACGCCCAGTTCGTCGGCGACCTGCCCGACCTGGAGCGCCCGGGTGCTTCGCAGCATCAGCAGAATTCTGGCGGCATTGATCACCGATTCGACGGCGTACGGCGTCGTGTTCTCGGTCGTCGCGCCCTCGGTGTTGTTCTGCATGAAGGAATCATATCTGGAAGAGGAACGCGCACCGTATCCGAATCGACGTCAGGCGACTTGATCACGTAACGCATGAGGAACGCAGTTGGAAAGCGTTTGAACGACGCAGCCATTTCTGCAGATGTGGTCAGACACTCAAAAGAAGAAGTAGCGAGGGCGGGACTCGAACCCGCGACACCACGATTATGAGCCGTGTGCTCTAACCACCTGAGCTACCCCGCCGGGTGCATCCGAGTGAAGGATGCGCGAGCCCCCTGTGGGAATCGGACCCACTACCTCTTCCTTACCAAGGAAGTGCTCTACCAATGAGCTAAGGGGGCGAAAACTGGGCGCGAGCGTACCGCGCCCGATTTTGGCACCGTTAGAGAATAGCATCGCGGCGCGGGTGGGTATTACGTCGGTGAGGTCTCGACAAGCTCGACCCGCTTAAGCGGGCCTCGCCCGCTTTGAAAGCGCAGCCCCGCGAAGCGGGTCACTCGAGCGCGAGCACCGTGCCGACGTCGGCGAAGTCGGGGAGCGTGATGCCCGGCAGCGAGAACGCCGCGAACGAAGGGCCCGATCCGCTGAGCTTCCGGCCGTCGAAGGCGACCTCACCGTACAGAAGTGAATAGGGGCCGGCCACGGCATCCTTCGGCAGGGTCACGCTGAAGGTGCTGCGGGCGGCGACGACCAGGATCGACTCATCAGCCGACTCGCGCACGAAGACCAGCACCTCGGCGCCGACGTGCAGCCAGCGGATTCCGCCGTTGCTCAGCACATCGTGCGAGGTGCGCAGGTGGATGAGCGAGGCGTAGAGCTCGATGGTGTCGGCGGATTCGGAGACCTGGTCCCACGGGATGGGCGTACGCGAATCCTCGCCGTCGGTGCCGGTCAGCCCGAACTCGTCGCCCGCGAACACCACCGGGATGCCCGGCAGCGTCACCGCGAGCCCGAACGCCACCGGCACGGTGCCCGGCAGCGCGGAGGTCAGGAAGCGCGGGGTGTCGTGCGTGTCGAGCGCGTTCATGTTGTGCAGCCGCACCCGCCACGGGAAGGCCGCCGTGAACCGCAGGTGCGCCTGGTAGACCTCCTCGCCGGAGTACACCGGAATGTGTGTGAGGGCCATGCCGATGCCACCGTTCGCCGACGATCCCGGCTGCGACAGCCATCCCCAGATCGGCCGGGTGAAGTTGGCGTAGGTCATGGCCCCGTGCCAGGAGTCGCCGTCGAAGTCGGGCGCCGCGTCGTTGGTCGACTCCCCCAGCAGGATCGTGTCGGGGTTCGCCTCCACCATCGTGTCGCGGATGATACGTCGCACCTGCTGGTTGAGATCCTGGTCCAGGTAGCGGCCGGTCATATTCGACACGTCGATGCGCCAGCCGTCGAGCGAGAACGGCGGCCGCAGCCACTTCGACACCACGGAGTCCGTGCCGTGGATGAAGCGGCGGCGCAGCTCGTACGAGTTCCAGTTGAACTTGGGTAGCGACGGCACCCCTAGCCACGACACGTAGTGCGCCTGCTCGGCGTCGAGCCAGTAGTAGAACTCGCTCTCCGGCGCGCCCGGGTTGAGGTGGGATGCCCGAAACCACTCGTGCGCGTCGCCGCTGTGGTTGGAGGTGAGGTCGCCGATCACTTTCAGCCCGCGGTGATGCGCCGCAACGACCAGCGACGCAAGGGCATCATCCCCGCCGAGCAGGGGATCAACGAAGTCGAACGACAGCGCGTCGTACCGGTGGTTCGACTGCGCGGGGAACACCGGCGTCAGGTAGATCATGGTGACGCCGAGCCGCTCCAGGTGGTCGAGGTGCTCCTGGATGCCGAGCAGGTCACCACCGTAGAACTGCCGCGGGGTGTCGGGACCGACGTAGATGACAGGGTCGGTCCAGGCGGCCGGTTCGGCCCAGGCCGGAAGCTCGCGGTCATCCGCGGCCTCAGAACGCGCGAAGCGGTCGGGGAAGATCTGGTACAGCACGGTACCGGATGCCCACTCGGGCGCAGCGGGCCAGGTGACGAGCCGGAAGTCTTCCGCATCCACGGTCTCGATGGTGTGCAGCCCCGTCGCGTTCAACCACATCGTGCGGTGGTCGTCGAGCTCGAACAACCAGCGGTAGCGGTGCACCGGGTTCTCGATCTCGATCTCGGCCTCCCACCAGTCCCAGCCGTCCACGGTGGCGACGAGGGTAGCCACCTGGAATCGCGGCTCGTGGTCGGGGTTGGAGCGCGTGTGCACGGTGACGACCGGGCCGAAGTCGGCGGGAATGCGCACGCGAACCCTGACGGCGTCGCCCAGCGCCGGCGTCTGCGATGACACATACAGCGGCGACCCGTCATGGTGCGGGATGAGTGGGTGATTCGCCATCGCTTCGATGCTAGTGCCATAGGGTTTTGTCATGGCCGTTGGAAGCGAATGGTGGCGTTCGGCGGTCATCTACCAGATCTATCCGCGCTCGTTTTCTGAGGGCGCAGGCGCGACCGGTGTGGGCGATCTGGCCGGCATCACT